>DALYJJ010000039.1:30359-44372 GCA_031969915.1 Bryobacteraceae bacterium
CGCCGCCATGCCGCTGCTCGAGAAGGTGCTCAACGGCACGGACGAGGAGCTGGCCGACCGCGTGCGCGAAGCATTGAAGCTGCCCAAGACGCTGCGGCGCCGTGAAGAAGTTCCCCGGCGCGCCGTGGCGGCGGAGGCCAAGACGCTGGCCGCCAAGAGCCTGGAGAAGGGCTACCTGAAGGACGCCGCGAAGTACCTGGAGGTGGCGCACGAGACGGATCCGCTCGACTTCGACGTGATGCTGAAGCTCGGCTGGACGCACAACACGATGAAGGACGATCGTTCGGCCATCCGCTGGTTCAAACTGGCTTCCCACGCTCCGGAGCCCACGGTGGCGAAGGAGGCGGCACAGGCGGCGGCCAACCTGGAACCGCAGTTCCAGCGGGTGCGCGTTTCCTCCTGGATCTTCCCGCTCTACTCGTCGCGGTGGAAGAACGTCTTCAACTACTCGCAGGTGAAGACGGAGTTCCGCCTGCGGGGTGTGCCGCTGACGCCGTACATTTCAACGCGTTTTGTGGGAGACATTCGCGGGCGCATGCATTCGCAGGGCGAACAGCCCATGCCGCAGTTTCTCTCCGAAACGGCGGTGATCTTCGCCCTGGGACTGATGACGCCGACGCGGCACGGCGTTACGGGGTGGGCCGAAGCGGGGCTTTCGGTTTCGTATCTCGGCCGGCGCCCGGATAGCGGCCTGGCCCGGCCCGACTATCGGGGCGGCGTCTCATTCGCCAGAGGATGGGGGCGGCTGCTCGGCGGGCCGAAGCGCGGCGTGTTCTTTGAAACCAACGACGACGCGGTGTTTGTCTCGCGCTTCCAAAACGACCTGCTGTTCTACTCGCAAAACCGGGTGGGCTACACGCTCCCGCCGTTCGGAGGCACGCACGTGCAGTTCTATTTCAACCAGAACCTGACGGCGGACCGGCTGCGTCAATACTGGGCGAATTTCGCCGAGTTCGGGCCGGGCATGAAGGTTCGCTTCGCGGGCCTCCCGCAATCCATGTTTTTCACGGTGAACGTGCTGCGGGGCGTGTTCACGGTGAACCGGGACAACCCGGGGCCGGCGCGCTTCCGGGACGTGCGAGTGGGGCTCTGGTATGCGCGATAGGATCGCGATCCTGTTGCTGGCGGCGGCCGTTCTTCCGGCCGCTACGTTCACGGTGGTGGGCGACGATCCGGGTTCCTGGCCGCTGATTCTGCAATCGGTCGGATTCGGCGCGGGTGCGCCGGCGCGGGTCTTCGTGATCACGGAGGGCGCCAAGGCGGAGCCGGAAGCGTGGCTGCCGCGGATCGAACAAGGCGCGACAGTGGTGCTGGAAGGCGACTCGCCGCTGGCGCGCGCCCTGGGCTTCCAGCCTTCACCCGCGCTGGAACCGGTGCAGAGCATCGTGGATGAGCACCGGCCCAAACTGCCGATCGTGTGGGAGCGGGCGATTCGGCTGCCAACCTACGCCACACCGGAGGGCGCGCGGATCTTCGCGCGCGAGCGCTGGCGGCAGGCGCCGCTGCTTGCCGGCCTGCGCCGGGGGCAGGGGGCGGTGCTGTGGGCCGCCGTCTCGCCGGGGGCCACCGGCACGGAGCGCTTTCCGTATTTTGTGCACGCGCTTGCGGCGATGGGCGTCGAGCCGCCCGTTCGCTCCGGCCGCCTGTGGGCGTTCTTCGATTCCTCCTACCGTTCGCGCGCCGACGCCGGCTACCTGGCGGCGCGCTGGCGCAAGGCGGGCATCGCCGCGCTGCACGTCGCCGCGTGGCATTACTATGAGCCCGACCCGGCGCGGGACGCCTGGCTCCGCTCCCTGATCGCGGCTTGCCACCGCCGCGCCATCGCGGTGTATGCGTGGCTGGAGCTCCCGCACGTGTCCGAACAGTTCTGGCGCGATCATCCCGAATGGCGGGAGAAGACGGCGCTCGGGCAGGACGCGCACCTGGATTGGCGGAAGCTGATGAATCTGGTCCACCCCGACTGTGCGCGGGAAGTGGAGCGGGGCACGCGCAGCCTGTTGCGCCGCTTCGACTGGGACGGGGCGAACCTGGGCGAACTCTACTTCGAATCGCTGGAGGGAGCGGCCAACCCGGCCCGTTTCACGCCCTTCAACAGCGACGTGCTCGCCGAGTTCAAGCGGCAGCACGGCTACGAAGCGAACCTGGTGGAGCCGGAAAAGCAGAAGGCGTTCCTGGAGTATCGCGCCGCGCTCGCGCGCCGGTTACAGACCGAGTGGATCGGGCGCCTGGAGGCGATGCAGCGTGAAAAGCCATGGCTCGACCTGGTGCTGACGCACATCGACGACCGCTTCGATACCACGATGCGCGAGAAGTTGGGCGCCGACGCGGCGGCGCTGCTCCAGGACACGGAGAGCCGTTCGCTCACCTTTCTCATCGAAGACCCGGCTACCGTGTGGCACCTCGGCGCGGAGCGCTACGCCGAGATTCGCAAGCGCTACGAACCGCTGACGGCGCGCCCGGCGCGCCTGGCGATCGATCTGAACATTGTTGAACGCTACCAGGACGTCTATCCCACAAAACAACAAACCGGCACGGAATTGTTCCGGCTGGTGAACGTCGCGGCGCGGAGCTTCCCGCGGGTGGCGTTGTACTTTGAGAACTCGATCCTGGCGCCCGACCTGCCGTTCCTGCCGGCGGCCGCGGCGGGAGTGACGCGGCTGGAGACGGCGGGCGCGAAGACGGTGGTGGAGTCGCCGCACGGCGCAGGCCTGCGCTGGCGCGGTCCGGCGCTGGTGAACGGAAGGCCCTGGCCGGTGGCGAACCTGGAGACGGTCTGGCTCCCGCCGGGGATTGCGGCGGTGGAGGCGGGCCAGAGCGTCGCGCCCCTCTACATTCTGGATGTGAATGGGGACTTGAAGGCGGCCGGGGTATTGCGTGACGGGGTGGAGTTCACCTACGAATCGCGCTCCCGGGCCTACGCCGTTCTGGAGCGGCTTCCGCGGACGGTGGAGATTGACGGGACGCCGGTGGAGCCCGAGTTTCTGGAGCAGCCCGACGGCTACACACTGGTGCTTCCGAAGGGCCAACATCTTGTGACGCTTCGCTTATAATCAGTGAGCCATGCCCAAATCCTCGTTCGCGGACGTGTCGATCGACGTTGAGCCGCAGGCCAAGCGGCAACGGCTGACGACGGAAGACGACACGCCGTTCCGCATCCTGGTTCTCGGCGACTTTTCCGGGCGCGCCAACCGCGGCGTCTTCGAACTCGACGGCCTCGCCCAGCAACGTCCACTCCTGGTGGATCGCGACAACTTCGACGGGGTATTCGCCCGTCTTGCGCCGGCCTTGCAGTTGAGCTTTCCCACCGGCCTCCAGGTGGACCTGGCCTTCAGCGAGCTCGACGACTTTCTGCCGGACCGGATCTACGAACGGTGCAAGGTGTTCGAAGCGCTGCGGGAGGCGCGATTGCAGTCGCCGCCCAAGCGCGCCGCGCAGCCCGCACCGCCACCGGCGCCGGCGCGGCCCGCCGCGCAACCGCCCTTGGGCAACATTGCGGGCGGCAACCTGCTGGATTCGATGCTCGAAGAGAACGCGGTGAGCCCCACGGTACGTTCCACCGATCCGCTCTTCGATTATGTCCGCCGCATCGCCGAACCGTACCTGGTGGAGCGCGAGGACCCGGGCCGCGCCGATTGGGTGGCGCACGTCGACGGGGAGATCGGCAACGCCATGCGGGAGATCCTGCATCACCCGGACTTTCAGGCGGTAGAAGCCGCCTGGCGTGCGCTCTACTTCCTGGTTCGCGAGACCGAAACCAGCCCGCTGCTCAAGATCTTCGTGCTGGACGTGTCGAAGCCGGAACTGGCCGCGAATATGATCGCCACCGACGATCTGGGGCGCACCGCGCTCTACGACGTGATGGTGCGCAAGACCGTGGGCACGCCCGGTGCGCAGCCGTGGGCGATCTGCGCGGGCAACTTCACCTTCGGGCCGAACGCGGAAGACCTGGAGTTGCTGGGCCGGATTGCGATGGTGGCGTCGCAGGCGCAGGCCCCGTTTCTGGCGGCCGCACCGCTCGACGGCGTGACCAACGATCAGGCCTGGGGCATCATCCGCGAATTGCCGGATGCGGCGTACCTGGCGCTCGCCCTGCCGCGTTTTCTGCTGCGGCTTCCCTACGGCCCGAACACGGATTCCACGGAACGGTTCGACTTCGACGAGATGCCGGACGGCCCGCGCCACGAGCACTATCTATGGGGCAACCCGGCCTTCGCGCTGGCCACGCTGATGGCCGGCAACTTCAGTGAGCGCGGGTGGGAATTGACGCCCGCGGGATACGAACTGACCGGGCGCCCCCTGCATAGTTACGAAGAAAAGGGCGAACACAAGCTGAAGTCGCCCGCGGAACTGTGGTTCACGATGGACCAGGTGGACGGGTTGCTGGAGCGCGGGTTCATCCCGTTGATCGCGTTCAAGGACAGCGACCGGATCCGCCTGGGCCGCCTGCAATCGTTCCGGAAGCCGCTGACGGCGCTGCAAGGGCGCTGGCGCTAAAGGACTGCTACATTTCCGAGAAGAGCCTTGGAACACTCTCCGAGCGTCCAGGGGTGACCATTGGAAATCTTAGCCTCCAACCCACTCCACCATCACCACGTCGGCCATCGCCCTCAACTCAGGGTCGCCGGTGACCAGGGCCGCACCCTCGCGTTGCGCCAGCGCCGCCGCGAATCCGTCCGCGTATGAAATCCTCCACCCGGCTTTGAGCTTCGCCGCCGCGATGATGTCTTGCTCGTTCGGCAACACGAGCCGGATGGGAAGCGACGGCAACCGTTTCAAGAATTCCTCCGCCTTCGCCGCGTCGAGTTTCCGGCTGGCCATGTAGTACACCTCGCCGACGTTGACCCAGCTCATTACCAATTGGAGATCGTCGCCCTGGTCGGCCTCTTGAAGCAGCGCTTCAATCCGGGCGGCGGCGGGCTGGTCGAGCAGCCAGGCGAGCAGCGCCCACGAATCAAGAACTTTGGAGTCGGGCATCGTCGCGGGCCAACTCGGCGGCTCTCTCCTTGGCCAGTTCATCGTGAAGGTTGGCCCCGCCCCGGAACATTCCGCGCATCGAGCGCCAGTCCGGGAAGCCGGATACAAGTCGCTTCATGACGACCTGCTCGCCCTGCACTTCGAGGGCTACCTGGGTGCCGGGTTTGAGGTTCAACCTCTCCCGAATTGTCTTCGGGATGGAGATTTGCCCCTTGGCGGAAATGGTGGCTTTCGTCATCGTTCGGCCCTCTTCTTACCTAAGGTACGGCCGGATGGCCGGTCGCGCAAGCCTCCCACCCGCCGCGCGGGTTCGCAAGCGGCTTGGGCGGTGCTCTTCGGGTGGATTCTGCTTTTTTACTCTCAGGCTATGGTGAGGGTATGACGGTTGAAGCCATCAAAGAGGAGATTTCCGCTGCGGTTGCGTGACTAACGCGGCGCGCCCAGCGAAATCAGGTTCGCGAACAGTCGCACGGCGCCCGGTACGCCGTAGGGCAGTTGCCGGTACCAGGCGTAGGCGCAGTAGACGTAGAGGCCCTTGCCGTAGCGCGCCTCCATCCATCCGCCGCGTTGCGGCGCCTGGCCGGTGTCGTTGGTATCCACGAGCGGCGTCCAGCGCTGGTCCCAGGTGGTGAAGAATTTCGAGCCGCGCTGCTCCACCCATCCGTCGAAGTCGGCGGGCGTGATCCGATTGGGCGTCTGAAAGACGCGGCTGTCGGGCGCCAGGATGCGCACGGGCGAATCCTCTTCGCTGATCTCCTCCGCGCGCATGGTCATGCTGTACGGGTAGGGGCCGAAGTTGCCGTCATACTCCTGCGTGTTGTACTGCACGATGAGCGTGCCGCCTTCGCGCACATACTCGAGCAGCCGCGCGTTGTGCGTCTTCAGTTCCGGACGCGCGGCGTAGGCGCGGATGCCGAGAAGGATCACGTTGTACTTCGAAAGATCCGCGGTGGCGACGGCCTCCGCGCTGAGCATCTCGACGGGAACGCCGAGCTGCCGCATGGTCTCCGGAACGGCATCGCCGCTGCCCATGACGTAAGCGGCTTTCAGGCCCGGCGCCACGCGCACGTCGAGCGCCCGCACCAGGTGAGAGGCCGGGTTCTCGAGGTAGACGGTTTCGAGGCCGGGGTACGCAACGGGGCGGAACTCGGCGGCGTAGCGGCGCCCTTCGGATTCGGCGAGCGCCCGGATCGGGTAGTCCTTCACGCCGGCGGGGAGTTGAAGGACGAACTCGAAGCGCGCCTCCTCGCCTTCGCGCTGGAAGCGGAAGGAGTGCGAGGCGGGCGCCACGCGAAGGTCCGGCGGGGCCTCCAGACGCACGATCCCCTCGCGGGCTCCCGCACCCACGTTGCGCACCGAGACGCTGGTGCGATACTCGCCGCGGCCGATCCCCACGGGCGAGGGGAACGCCAGGGACAGGGCAGGCCCGGCGGCAACGGGGACGCGCGCGTCGAGCCAGCTAACGGCGCCCTGGTAGGTGTATCGCGCGCGAAGCGTGAAGGGCGCCGGCGGCAGGGCGTGCCGCATGAGGTCCGGGGCGGCGATCCGGTATGCGGACTCCTGGATGGAATCGCGCCGCCAGAACGCAGCGGAGGACGTCACGTTCGAAGGGACCGTCACTTCGTAGGTATCCTCGCCGGTTTTAGTCAGTGGCCACGCACCGGAAACGTCGACCGCGGACACGGCTTGCCCGGTGCGCGCATGGAGGCGGGCGGTGAGCGGAAAGCGCTGTCCGGGCGTGGCGACGGCGAAACCCGGGTTTGAGAGTTCCAGCTCAATGCCCAGGGCCCGGTTGAGGGCATCGCGCAGGCGGGCCTGGCGGGAAGCGTCGCTCTCTTTCGCGAGCAGCGCGGCCAGGGTGGGAGCGGACTTGGCCGGATCGAGCGGGTCAAAGGGAATGTCCAGGGGCGTTTCGAGGTTCAAGCCTTCGAGAAAGTCCGCAGGCGATGCGCCGGCGGGGCGCGAGGCTTCCAGTTTGTAGTACGCGTAGACGGGGCCGGGGCGCGCCGCCGCGCCGGCCATCGCCTGCGAGCGGTGCCAACGATAGCCTTCGCGACCGATCTGAGCGAAGCTGCGGCCGAGCAGGCCGAAGTACTCACCGGTGTCGATGCGCACGATGCCCGGCCCCGGTTCGCGCCAGTTGTTGGTGAAGAGACGGGAGACGGCCCAGGGCGCGCCGGTTTCCGGGAAGCGCGCGGCATCGGCGGCGGCGTCGAAGGCCAGTTTCGCCATCTCGCCGGAAGCGGTGTGCTGGCCGTGCCCGTCGCGTGGGGAGCCGTGGAAGCGCGCGAGCAGGACATGCGGCTTCAGGTCGCGGATGTGCCACACCACGTCGCGCAGGACATCCTCGCGCGGCCACTTGCGCCACGCTTCGGCGACGTTCTTCGAGTAGCCGTAGTCGGCGAAACGCGTGAAGCGGACGGAGGCGCCATAGGCCTCGGCGGCCTTGGTGAGTTCCGCCACGCGCAGCGCACCAAGGGCGTCGAAGGTGTCGCCGGTGATGAGGTTCGCGCCCGATTCGCCGCGGGTAAGGGAGAGCAGGGTTACTTCCGCGCCGGTCTTTCGCGAGAGCCAGGTGAGCAGGGCGGCGTCCTCGTCGTCGGGATGCGCGACGAGGTAGAGCACGCGGGCATTGGTCTGCAGGCGCTGGAGGGCCGCGTGGAGGCCGGCCGTGCCGCGGTCGTCCGGGACGGATTGTGCGGCGAGCGCGATGGACAGCATCAACAGCGATGCGATACAACGCATGGGGACAAGGTAGCACGCTCATGCTGACAGCTATTCTTCTTCTTCAACTCGCCTTCGGAAAGTGGGAACCGCTCTTCGACGGCAAGACGCTCGCGGGGTGGCACGTCGCTGCCAAGCCCGCCGACCGGGGCAAGAACTTCTGGACCGTACGGGACGGCGAAATCGTCGCCGACTCGATGGGGCGAGGCGATCACGACTACGTCTGGCTGGTCTCCGACGCGGAGTACGGCGACTTCGAGCTTACGCTGGAAGTGAAGTCCGAAGGGAACGCGCCGGGCAACTCAGGCGTTCAGATCCGGAGCCGCTACGAAGCGGAGCGAGGCTGGATGCACGGCCCGCAGATCGACATCCATCCGCCGGCTCCGTGGCGCACCGGCCTGATCTACGACGAGACCTTCGAGGCGCGCCGCTGGGTGTTCCCGTCGCTGCCGGATTGGAAGATCGAAGAGAGCCAGGGGCCGAAGCAGTGGAAGTGGAACGCGGATGGCTGGAACGAGATCCGCATCGCTTGCGGGGGGACGTCGATCCGGACGTGGGTCAACGGTTTTGCGATCGCGGAATGGGACGGCAAGGGCCATCTGGACGACGAGGCGCACCGGAAGCGCAACGTGGGACTGCGCGGCCACATTGCGCTCCAGTTGCACGCGAAGGACGAGGTGCGGATCGCCTTTCGCAACCTTCGCGTCCGGCGGCGCTGACTAGTTCATGCCGACGTCGAGTTCGGGATCGGCGGAGACGTCCACGGTCACCCCGGTGGCCAGGGTGGCACGCAGGACGACTGTGAATTCGAACTTGCCGTAGTTGGTGATTGGCAGCGGGCCGAAGTTCCAGGCGTAGCTGGCAGTGGCGGTGCCGGGCGATACGAAAGCGCACACCGGGCGGGCGTTGCTCCACGACGGGCTGGCGTTCCGCGGAGCGTTCCCTTTGTTCGAGCGACCGAAGACCACGAAGAACTGCACGCTGCTCACGGTCTGGCTGACGTCGGAGACCGAGATATAGAAGTTCTTGCCGGCAGCCGTCGCGCCGGAGGTGCTCTCGGCGTTGTCGCCGGAGGACGTCCAGGCACCGTTGATGTTGTAGTACCAGACGAACGAATCGCTGTTCTCGGCGTTCGTCTTAAACATGCCGTCGTCGTCCCCTGGGTCGAAGTAGAGGTGAAGTGCCACGTCAGTGGCAGTGGTGGGTTTGGGCATTGGGTCTCCTTGGGCTCGATCTATCGCCCCTGCCGGGGGGCATGCAGGTTCATGATCTTGTGATAGCGGGCGTCGGCGCGCAACGCCGTCAACTCGGGTTCGTTGCGGATCTCGCGCGCCGCGTAGCCGCCCTTCAAAGAGCGTTCGAGAGCGGCCAGGGCGCGGTCGCGATCGCCCGCGAGTTCCTGCACCAGGAGCACCTTGAACCACGTGCTTCCGGAGGCCTTGGGCGAGGATTCGAGGGGAGCGACCTCCGCCGTCGCCGCCTTCGCGTCACCGCTCTTGGCCAGATAGACGGCGAGGCTTCCGCGCAGTTCCAGGTTTTCCTTGTCGCGGGACAGCCGCTCGCGCGAGAGTTCGATCGCGCGGGCGTACGTCTCGCGCGCCTTCTCGCGGCGTCCGGGCATCCAGCGGTAGGCGTCGGCCAGGTTGCCCCAATACAGATAGTTGTTGGCGCTCAACTCGACGGCCTTTTCGAAGGCGGACACCGCGTCGGAATAGCGGCCCTGAAAGTACCGCAGAGTGCCGAGGTTGCTATAGAGGGGGCCGGTGGGGCGCACTTCCAGGGCGCGCTGAATGGCGCTGGCGGCCTCCTCGATGCGGTCGAGCATGTGATACGCGGCGGCGAGGTTCCGGAGGATGAGCGGATTGTCGGGAGTGGCCTGCCGGCCGCGTTCCCAAGTCTGCGCGGCCTGCTCGTAGTTGCCCAGGCGGTAGTGGTAGACGCCAAGGGCCATCAGTCCCGGCCAGTCGCCCGGCGCGAGAGCGACCGCTTTCTGGTACGCCGCCAGGGCCTCCGGCTTCTTGCCCATCGCGAGGTGGATGTGCCCCGCCCACATGTGTGCGATGGAGTTCGCGGGATCGAGATCGAGCGCCCTGGCGATGGCGGCCAGCGCTTGCTCGCGTTTCCCTGTTTCGTTCGCCGCGATGGCCGTGGCGAGATGGCCGGCCGCGAGGTCGCCGTTCAACTCGACAGCCCGCTTGGCGCTCTCCGTGGCCAGGCGCAGCCACTGCGGATCGGGGCTCAACCCATTGCGGTGATAGTAGGCGCGGGCCAAGGCGGCGTGCGCTCCGGCGTTGGACGGTTCCTTCTGCAGGACCGCTTCCAGGCGGCGTGTGGCGCTGTCCACGTTGCCGGGCTGGTCGTAGCGATCCAGCAGTCGCAGTGCCTCGGCGTAGAGCTCCTGAGGGGTGCCGGTCAGCGGCGCGTCTTTCGACGCGGGCGGCGGCGCGTTCCGTGAACGGTACAGGTACGCGCCGAAGCCGGCGACACTCACCGCGAGTATCGCCACGGCGGGCCACAGCCAGGGCCGCCGCCGCGGCGCGGGCCGCACGGGAACTGCAACGGTCGCCGTGTCGTGCGTTTCCGCGAAGCGCAGCTCCCCGGTGGTGGGCAGTCCCGGGAGCACCTGGCGAAGGTCGCGCACGAGTTCCGCCATGGACTGGTAGCGGTCCTCCGGCTTCTTCTCCATGGCCTTGGCGATGATCTTGTCGCAGAGCGGCGGTGCACCGGGGCGCAGGTCCGCCACGGGCCGCGGCTCTTCCAGATGGATCGCCCGCAGAAGCCCGGCCTGGGTTGTTGCCTGAAAGGGCAGGGCGCCGGTGAGCATCTGGTAGAAGACCGCGCCGAAGGAGAAGATGTCCGACCGGTGGTCCACGGGATCGCCGACGCTCTGCTCAGGCGACATGTACGCCACGGTGCCCATGGTGGTGCCGGCTTCGGTGAGCTGAACGGTCACGGTGGCTTCGGCGGCGAGGGTCGATTCGCTCGCGCGGTAGTGTTTCGCGAGGCCGAAATCCAGCACCTTGACCCGGTCCTCGGGCGTGATCATCACGTTGCCGGGTTTGAGGTCGCGATGAACGATCCCCGCCTTGTGCGCATGGTCGAGCGCGGCGGCGATCTCCAAGGCATACGGCACGGCACGCTCCACGGAGAGAGCTCCGGAGCGGAGGATGTGGGCCAGGGTGTGGCCTCGGACATACTCCATGGCGATGAACGGAACGCCGCGGTCCTCGTTGATTTCGAAGACGGTGATGATATTGGGATGGCTGAGGGCGCTGGCCGAGCGGGCCTCGCGCGCAAAGCGCTGCTTGCGCACGGGGTCGCCGGCGGGGTCCGGCGGCAGGATCTTCAGGGCGACGTCGCGTTCCAGGCGGGTGTCGTGCGCCCTCCACACGACGCCCATGCCGCCTTCGCCGAGCTTTTCAATGAGGTGGTAGTGCAGCAGCGATTCAGCCTGCATCGGTTCCGGATCTCTTCGAGAGAACTAACAGAGTAGCAGTCCGAAGCTCGAACTGCGCCCTCGAACGGGAATTTATCGAATCACTCCGGGAGTAAGTTCCCAGGGCCCCTTGTTGGCGTTCAACTCGTAGCAATGCTCGCCGGCGGCATGGCGCCACAGCGGTCCCTCGCCCATCGCGGCTTCCGGGTCGGCGTCGGCGGCAGCGTGGAACACGGCGCACAGGCGGTAGGTGCGGTCGCTCGTCCGCTCATACCGGTAGGGAGCGCCGGTTACCGGGTCCGCGATCGCGATCACACGAAGGGAAGCCGTCTTGACTTCAGAAAGCGAGGCCGGAATGGGGGCGGCGGGGGCGCGGTCGTGAATGTCCTTCAGCGCGGCGCAGATGCCGATCAAGTCCCGTACGCGGCGGCGGTCCTCCGCCAGGCGCCGCTGGCTGTCCGGACTGCCGAGGCGGTAGAAACCGAGGGCCGCGGCGGCCACCAGGAGCACTGCCGAAGCACCTAGAAACCAGCGATCACGGGACCGGCGATTCACGCAACGCCTCGTCTTCCTTGAGCGATGAATAGTAGAACCAGAAGACGCCGCCGGCGATGACCAGCACGGTGAGCACCTTCAAGACAAAGCGGACGGTGAGTTCACCCCGCAGGAAGAAGTTGAGGAAGGTAATCAGATCGCCCACCACGAACGCGGCGGCGATCAGCAACGCGAGGTAGCAGAGCCAGCGGCGCACACTGGCCAGCGCCTTGGCGGGGGAGCGCTCCAGGTCGCGTCCGATCGCCAGGACCACGCCGGCGTAGATGGGAAACGCGACGATGATGGCCGCCAACTGGCCGCTTACATTGGCCAGGCGGAAACGCTGCGGGTAGTCCAAGGCGCGGTCCGGGAATGAGGTCTCGATGAGCGCGAAGAGCAGAGCCGCGAGTGAACCGGTCCAGGTGGCCAGGGTGCTGAAGCTGAGCAGATAGAGGAAGGCGTCCTTGGCCGACTCCGAGACGCCGCGCCGCGCGGGAATCGCGACGCCCGTCTCGCGCTCGTAATAGCGGGCGATGGCCGCGTAGATTTCCTTCTCCGGCCAGCCGCGCTCCTTGAGCAAGGCGATGACGATCTCATCGCTGGCGCCCTTTTGCTTGGCGGCGGCGAGGAAGACGGGAATGCCGTCCGGCTCCACGCTTCGATTCTACGCCCGCCGTCAATAGCGCGCGAGCCAGCGCGCCTTCTCCGCTACCTTCGCGGCGTTCGGAAGAAACGCCTCCTCGAGGGTGGGACTGTAGGGCACGGGCGTATCGGGAGCGGCGAGGCGGACGACCGGGGCGTCCAGGGCATCGAAGGCGTGCTCGGTGATGCGCGCAACGATCTCACCGCCCACACCGCCGGTCAGCGTGGCCTCGTGCAGCACGAGGGCGCGCGACGTCTTGCGCACGCTGGCGAGAATCGTCTCCTCGTCGAGCGGCAGCAGCGTCCGCAGGTCCACGATCTCCATCTCGATGCCCTCGGCGGCCAACGTCTGCGCCGCCTCCGCCGCGGCGTGCACCATCGCTCCGTAGGTGATCACGGAGAGGTCACGCCCGGGCCGGAAGACGCGCGCCTTGCCGATGGGAACGGTGACATCGCCCTCCGGCAGGTCGTCCTTGATCCTGCGGTAGAGGCCTTTGTGCTCGAAGAAAATGCAGGGATCGTTATCGCGAATGGCGGACTTGATGAGGCCCTTGGCGTCGGCCGGCGTTGCCGGGGCAATGACCTTGAGCCCCGGAGTGTGGAAGAACCACGCCTCGGGATTCTGCGAGTGAAACGGTCCGCCGTGAATGCCGCCGCCCGAAGGCGCGCGGACCACAATGGGCGCGGGCGCGCCCCAGCGGTAGCGGCACTTCGCGGCGAAGTTCACGATCTGGTCGAAGCCGCAGGTGATGAAGTCGGCGAACTGCATCTCCGCCACCGGCCGCAGTCCCGTGAAGCTCGCGCCGATGGCGGCGCCGATGATCGCCGATTCGGAAATCGGCGTGTCCACCACGCGTTTCTCCCCGAAGTGCTCGAGCATTCCCGCGGTCACCTTGAACGCACCGCCGTAGATGCCGATATCCTCTCCCATCAGGAACACGTTCGGGTCGCGCTCCAACTCCTCCCAAATGCCCTGGCGGATCGCTTCCAGGTAGGTCATGGTGCCCATGGCGCTAGAGGCTCCCTTCGCCGTAAACGCGTTCGGTCAACGTGGAAGGGTCCGGAAAGGGGCTCTGCTCCGCCCACTCGATCGCCTCGTCGCACTCCTGCCGGATGCTTTCGTAGATCGCGTTGATTTCGGCAGGCGCCGCCCAACCCCGCTCCACCATGGACTGCTCCAGCCGCCGAATCGGGTCCTTGGCTTCCCACTCCGCCCACAGGTGCTTCGGGACGTACGCCGCTCCGTCGTGCGCCGAGTGTCCGGTCATGCGGAACGTCTTGCACTCGATGAGGTAGGGGCCGAGCCCCTCGCGCGCATGCGCCACGGCACGCCTGGCGGCGCTGTGAACGGCGAGCACGTCGTTGCCGTCGACGATCTCCGAGGGAATCCCGTAGCCCGGTGCGCGGTCGGCAACGTTGGCGCAGGCCATCTGCTTTTCGAGCGGGGTGGAATACGCGTACTGATTGTTGTTGCAGATGAGCACCAGGGGGACCTTCATCACTGCGGCCATGTTGAGCCGTTCGTGCCAATCGCCGCGGCTGGTGGCGCCATCGCCGAAGAACACCATCGCGATGTTCTTCGAACCCTGGTACTTCAGTCCGAACGCTGCGCCGCAGGCCACCGGCACCGACGCCGCCATCGCGCTGATGATGGAGACGATCTTGAGATTCAGGTCGCCCATATGCATGTTGCCGTCGCGGCC
>DALYJJ010000040.1:0-43968 GCA_031969915.1 Bryobacteraceae bacterium
ACTTCCAGTTTTGACAAGCTTAACCACGGACAAACACGAATGAACACGGATAAGAGCCGATGAACACCAATCCACAATAGTCGTTATAACGAGTAATATCCCTTTCTGTGAGCGGACGCACCCTGGCGGAAATCAAGCAGCGGCGGCCCTTCGAGAGCCCGGCCGTCGAGCTCTCCGTCAACCTGCTGCGCACCACCGATGCGCTGCAGCGCCGCCTGGAGGCCGCCCTGCGGCCCAGCCGGCTTTCGCTCACGCAGTACAACGTGCTGCGCATCCTGCGCGGCGCCGGCGCCGAAGGGCTTCCCACGCTCGATGTCTCCGACCGCATGATCGAGCGAACGCCGGCCATCACCAGGCTGGTGGACAAGCTGGAGGCAAAGAAGCTGATCCGCCGCAAGCGATGCCAGGACGACCGGCGGCGTGTCCTCTGCTTCATCGAGCCGAAGGGCCTGGAGTTGTTGGCGGAGCTGGATGCGCCGATCGCCAAGGCGGGCGAGACGGCAATGGCGGGACTCAAAGCAAAGCAAACCCTCAAGCTGATCCGGCTGCTGGAACTGCTGCGGACGAGTGAATAGCAGGCCCGGCGAAATTACTTGACATGTAATCTATTTACATGATAAGTTATTTGCATGAGCACGCCAACCACAGCGTTTACCGTCTCTGAGCTGGATTCGCAGCTCAATCAACAAATTCTCGCCGGCGACATTCTGGGTGCATTCGACCGGTTCTACGCCGACAACGTCGTCATGCAGGAGAACAACAGCGAGCCGACCGTGGGAAAAGCCGCGAACCGGGCGCGTGAGGAAGCGTTTCTGGCCTCGGTGGAACAGTTCCACGGCGCCCGCGTGGTGAGCAGCGCGGTGAACGGTACCATCGCTTTCTCCGAGTGGGAGCTCGATGCCACCTACAAAGGCGCAGGGCGTTTTCTGCTCGCGCAGGTGGCGGTGCGCGAATGGCGCGACGGGCAGGTGGTCCGCGAGCGCTTCTACTATTCGAAGTGAGGTCCCCCCGCGCGACCGGTCTCGGCGAAATAGCCGGGGCGGGCGCGCAGGGTCAGCTTTCCTCCGCCGGCGACCCGGACTTCGAGGGTCCGGTAGCCGGACACGTCCTGGGCCGGCACGAAGCTGAGCACGTACTGTCCGTGCAACTCTTCGCCGAGTTGAAGAATCGCCGACTCGAGCGCCTTCTGCGATACGAACTTCAATTGCGCCCCGCCTGTGCCCGCGGCGAGCGCATTCACGGTGTTGATCTTGCCGAGCCGGAACAGCTCCCCAAGCGCTGCGCCGAGATCGAAGCCGCCCGAAATGCCGCGGGCGTCCGAGGGTTTGGACGCAAAGGCGGATGCGTAGACCGAATAGGAGGCCGAGTACACGGCGGCGCCCGCCCGTTGCGCCGCTTCGAGGGCGGCTTCCAGGCCGGCCTCGCTGCCGCGGTCCTTCGACTCGGAAATCAGCAGGATCACGCGGCGGGAGTTGGGGCGGAGTTCCAGCTTCGCGCACGCCTCCACCACCGCGTCGTGCATTCGGGCCGCGCGATCGGCGCCGGGCTTCAATTTCGTAAAGGCGTTGAATAGCGCGTCGGGATCGCGCGTGAACTCCTGCAGCCACTCCAGGCGCTCGTCGAATGCCAGGACCGCGGCGGCGCCCCGGGCGCCGGTGACGAAGGTATGGATCAGGCTCGACACTTTCCGGATGCGCACGAGGGCGGGCCCGGAGATCCCCGAGGTCTGTATGGCCACCACCAGCGAAACGGGAGCGAGGGCGGAGTCGAAGCTATCGACGGAGGCGATCTCGCGACGCACGCCGCCGTCGTATAGCGCGAAGTCGGCCAGCCCCAGTCCCCGCACGAACGCGCCCCGTTCGTCGGTCACGGTCACGGGCACCAGCACCAGCCGAGAGCGAGTGCGGAACGACGGGTCCTGCGCGGCGGCGATCAGGGCCGCGGCGGCCCAATATACTAGTAGTTTGGAACTTGAAAAGACACTTCTGCGCAAGGTTGGCGAGGCGATCGCGCGCTTCCGGATGATCCGGGACGGCGACCGCGTGGCTGTGGCGTTATCTGGCGGCAAAGACTCATTGACGTTGCTGGAGGCGCTTTTGTTGCTGGTAAAGCGGGCGCCCGTGCAATTCTCGGTCTGCGCGTTCACCGTGGAGCAGGGCAAGTTCCTGCGGCCCTTTGAGCCCATGGGGGAGTATCTCAAGTCGAAGGGCGTGGCCTGGACCTACTACCATGACAAGGCCTCGTTCCGGCTGCTGGATGAGCAACCGGACCACGGCTGCGACTTGTGCAGCCGCTACCGCCGCCGCGCGGTCTACGAGATCTGCAAAGGCCTGGGCGCGAACGTGATCGCCTTCGGGCACACGGCCGACGACTTCTGCGAAGCGTTCCTACGCAACGCTATGTTCACCGGCAAGCTGAGCGCGCTGCCTCCCGTGACGTGGTCGCGCGACAAAGAATTCCGCTTGATCCGGCCGCTCTGCTTCGTCAGCGAGGAGATCACCACGCAATACGCCGCCGCCGCGGGTGCGCCGGTGATTCCGTGCGGCTGCTCGCAACGTACGGGCACCGTCCGGCGCTCGCTCCGCGGCATGTTCGCGGAAATCGAAAAGGAGTATCCGCACTTGCGCGAGACCATGCTCGCCGCGATGGGTAATCTGCAACCGGAGCGTTTGTTGGACCCCAAGTTCCTGCCCCTGGACGGACCAGGAGCCGCCGCCGGCGAACCCGCCGCCCTCTTTCCCATCGTTACCGATCTGTAACGAATCCGTGGTTGACCCCGGACCACGGTGGTGCGAGATACTAGGTGTTCCGTGGAAACGCCAGCTAGCGGCAGGTTCGCACCCCTATGAGACTTCTACCGCGTGAAGAGAAGTTCTTTCACTATTTCCTCGAACAGGCCGACATCATCCTCAAAGCCGCTGAGATCTTGCTGGCGGGCGTCAGGGCCGGCAACAACAAACTGGCAGAAGCGGCGGCTGACATCGTTAAGTTGGAGCAGAAGGGCGATGAGGTGATCCACGAGATCTTCGTCAAGCTCAACCAGACCTTCATCACCCCGCTTGATCCGGAAGACATCCACACCCTCTCGTCGAATCTGGACGACGTGCTCGATTGCATCGAGGACGCAGCGCATCGTATGGTGGCGTACCGCATCGAGCCGATTCCCGGCCCCGTGATCGAGGTTTGCGAGATCATCCACGCCTGTGCGAAGGCCATGGTTCCGGCCTTCCACGAACTGGAGCGCAACGGAAAGGTTCTCGAGCATTGCATTGAGATCAACCGGCTGGAGGACGCGGCCGATCAACTGGTCCGGCGCGCCGTCGCGGACCTGTTTGCGAACACCACGGACGCCATCGCGCTGATCAAGCTCAAGGAGATCTACGAATTCCTTGAAGAAGCCACCGACCGGTGTGAGGACGTCGCCGATACGCTCCAGAACGTGATCGTGAAGAACAGCTAGCCGCATGGACGCCACGCTTCTGCTGGTCATCGCGATCGTTGTAGTGGCGCTCGTCTTCGATTACATCAACGGCTTCCACGACGCCGCGAATTCGGTGGCGACGATTGTCGCCACGCGCGTTCTGAAGCCGTTTCAGGCCGTGGTGTGGGCCGCGTTTTTCAACTTCATCGCGGCGGTGCCCCTGCTGATCAACCCGGAAGATGCCGGTGTGGCGAAGACCGTGGGCTCCGGCATGATCCACCTCGAGTTCGTCAACGAGTACACCATCCTGTGCGGCTTGCTTGGCGCGATCGTGTGGGATCTGATTACCTGGTACTTCGGCTTGCCCACCAGTTCTTCCCACGCGTTGATCGGCGGCTATGCCGGCGCCGCCATGGCGCGAGTGTCGATCACCCTCGGCCCCTCGCACCTGCTCGACGCGATCGTCCCCAGCGGTTGGATCCGCACCACCGGGTTCATCGTCCTCGCGCCGCTGCTCGGCATGACGCTCGCCTACCTTCTGATGATCGTCGTCTACTGGCTGTTCCGGCGCTCCACGCCGCGTTCCATGGACTTCTGGTTCCGCAAGCTGCAGTTGGTGTCCGCGGCCCTGTTCAGTTTTTCCCACGGCGCCAACGACGCGCAGAAGACCATGGGCATCATCGTCGGCGTACTGGTGACCGCGGGCTACCTGGATCACTTCCGCGTCGATCCGTGGGTGATCTTCTCCGCTCACGCGGCCATCGGGTTGGGCACCATGACCGGCGGCTGGCGCATCGTCCATACCATGGGTTCGAAGCTCACCCATTTGAAACCGCGCGGCGGATTCTGCGCGGAAACTGCGGGCGCCCTCGCGATCCTGTTCCCGACCTACCTCAGCGTGCCCGTCTCCACCACGCATGTGATTACTGGCGCCATTGCCGGAGTGGGCTCCATTCAGCGGCCGAAAGCCGTGCGCTGGCGCATCGCCACCCGCATCCTTTGGGCCTGGATCCTCACCCTGCCCGCCGCCGCTCTAGTGGGCGCGATCTGCTTGTATGCCGTTTCGTTGTTCGTGACCGTGCGGTAGGACCGGTTCTTCGCTGCGCTCAGCGCTTCGGTGCGGGAATTGCGTCGCCCAGGTTAATCGATCCGCCGCCTTCACTCACGTAGTTCCGGTTCCAACTCGGGATTTCGACCGTCACGTCACCCGTCACCACACATTGGCATCCCAGGCGCGAATGCAACGACAGCCCGGGCGCCATGTCCAGACGGTCCGCCTCGTCGTCTTCCATCTCACTCAGATTCGCATCACCTTGCTTCACAATCACGTGACAGGTTGTGCAGGCGCAGCTTCCGCCGCACGCATGCTCTAGGTGGAAGCCGTAGTTCAACGCGATGTCCAGCAGCGAGCCCTGCTTCCCATGCTCACTGTACGGCATGGTGTTCGGATCGAACTCGAATGTCACGTTCTCCGGCAGGAAAGTTACCTTTGGCACGCCCGTAGGATACCATATCGGACTGATTTGGTCCAATATCAGCCGCAGCCTTCCCGCTGTGGTTGACTGGTAGGCGATGATGTCCCGGCGGCGGTGGGCGGCGGCGTGTGCCGGCGTGTTCGGCGCGGCGGTCTTTCTGGCCGCGCAAGGTGTCCATGAGTCGCATTCGGTTCCCTCGGGCACAGCCCGGCTGGCGAAGATCGGCGAGCTATTGCGCCACAGCAAGACGGACGAAGCGCGCGAGATTGTGCGCAAGCTGCTGGCGGAAACGCCAGGCGATGCCGAGCTGTACTATCAGCTCGGGCGCACCTACCTGGTGGACTTCTACGAAATCCGTGATCCGGTGAAGGGCCGCACGGCGCTGGCGCTGGCGATGGAAGCGCTCGCCAACGTGCTGCATCGGAATCCGGACCACATTCCGGCGCTCAAGGCCAAGGCCGTGATCCACGCCCGGGCGGAGTTGCTCTACTACAACCCAAACCTGGCGTTCGAACTCGGCGCACGGGTGGCTCGGTTGCAGCCTTCGGCCGGCGAGTACCTGTTGAACCTGACCGATTGGCTCTCCGGCGAAGTCCGCTTCACGCACGAAACCGAGCACCGTGTGCCGCATGATCCGCTGCTGGGGCTCGACCGCTCGCTGCAACTGCTGGAGCGGGTGATGGAGATCGCCATGCCGTACAGCGCGGAAGAGGCGATGTCCTACTATGCGATGGCTCGCACGCTGGCCAAGCGCGGCGAGTATCAGAAGTCGCTCGAGTTCTTCGAACTGGCGATGGCGCGGCCTTTGAACGAGAGCCTGCGGCCGGAGATCCTGCGCGAGTTCGGCGTGAGCCAGTACCGGCTTGGCCGCTTCGACGAAGCCGCGCGGCACTTCTTCCGCGCCTACCAACTGAGGGGCAACCCGATCGATCAATGGCTGCTCAAGGTGGCCGTCGACATGGTGAAGGACGACACTTTCGCGCTTCCGGAAGCCTATCGCTTTCCAGCCGCTCCGCCCACCGTGGATGCCGCGAATCCGCCGCTGCTGCAATTCGAAAACGTCGCTGCGAAGCTTGGAATCGGCCGTTTCGACGGCAACGGAACCTGTGCCTGGGGGGACATCGACGGAGACAACAAGCAGGATCTGATCCTCTCCGGCAGCGGCACGTTCATCGCCGCCTACCGGCGGGAGGGCGACAAATTCCGCGAGGTGACCAATGAAGCCGGGTTGGCGAAGGTTCCTTCGAGCTACAGCCTGAACCTGGTGGACTCGGACAACGATGGCAGGCTCGACCTGTACCTCGCCTACAACGGCTGGAACGGTCCGATGAAGAACCGCCTGCTTCGCAACGAAGGAGGCAGGTTCAGCGACGTATCGGAAAAAAGCAAGGCGGATGACGCCGGCGATGGCTTCGTCTCCGTTTGGGGAGACCTAAACAACGACGGGCTGCTCGACATCGTGATCGCCAACGGAGTTCTGAAGGACGGGTCGACCCCGCAGGTCTACGCCAACCGGGGCGGGAACGTCTTCGAGAACGTGACGGCGGCGGCGGGCATCAAGGAGCCCGCGACGTACGGGGCCATCGGCGCGGCGCTCGGGGATTACGATCGCGACGGCGACCTGGACATCTTCTTCAACGGCTTGATGAACTCCCCGAACCGCCTCTACCGCAACGAGGGCGGCTTCAAGTTCACGGATGTGACGAAGGCGTCGGGGATGGCGGCGCAGCCCTTCCACAACGGCTTCGTGGCGTTCTTCGCGGACTACAACAACGACCTGTATCCGGACCTGCTGGTGACGGCGCTTGCGCCCTGGGACGTGACGGTGCAGGGGTTGCGGCGCGACTACGCCGTGGCGTCGAAGCAGCAAGTGCACGCCGACGCAACCCGGCTGTTCCGCAACAACCGGAACGGAACGTTCACCGACGTGACTTTTGAAGCGGGGCTCACGCGCCCGATGGGCACAATGGGCGCGGGCGTGGCGGACTTGGATAACGACGGCTTCGTCGACTTCTACTACGGCACCGGCGATCCGCAATTGAGCCGCATCGAACCGAACCGCTTCTTCCGCAACAACGGCGACGGCACGTTCAGCGACCTCACCGACTTCGTGAAATTCCAGCGCCCCGGAAACAAAGGACACGGTGTTTGTTTTATCGACTACGACGATGACGGGGACCTCGATCTCTATGCGCAGCTCGGCGGACACTATCCGGGAGACTGGGCCGAGAATGCGTTCTACCGGAACCTGAAGGGAAGCCAGAACCGTTGGTTTCAGATCGAACTGGCAGGCGTGAAGAGCAACCGCTTTGCGGTGGGTGCCCAGATCACGTTGAAGGCCGGGCCGCTCACACTCCTTCGGGAAGTGAAGGGCGCGGAGGGCTTCGGCGCGACGAATCCCTACCGTCAGACCTTCGGCCTGGCCAAGAACGACACCATCGAGTGGCTCGAGGTCTGGTGGCCCAGCGGCCTGAAACAGCGCTTCAATAACCTCCAATCGAACCAACTCATCTTCCTGCGCGAGGGCGACGCCCAGTTCAAGAAACTGCGCTAGCTTGGCATCAACAGGCTCGGGTTCGCCGGGCCGCCGGTTTAGACGTGCACCTTCTGTTTGATCGCTTCGACGAAGGAGTCGACGTCTTCGGGGCGCGTGTGGATGTGGGAGGAGAGGCGCACCTGGTGACCGGGCGAGACCCAGATGCGGCGGCGTTTGACTTCTTCCCAGAGGGGGTCCAGGTTTGTGCCTTTGGGGAAGCGGATAGTGACGAGCGAGGCGTAGAGGCGGTCGTCTTCGGGCGTGAGCAGTTCGAGGAAGCCGAGCGCCTGCATTTTCCGGCGGGTCTCCTTCGCCTGCTGGTGGATGCGGCCGTAGATGCGATCCGGGCCGATCTGCTTGAGGAAGCGCAGGCCGGCGATCATGCCCTCCATGATGGCGCGGTTGTTGGTGCCGATCTTCATGAAGCGGGCAGCGCCGAGCTCCTTGTTATCCCAGTCGCCGGTGACGATCACGGGCCAGAGCTTGTCGAGCATCTCGGGCCGCCCATAGAGGATGCCGCAGCCGGCGGGGGCGAACATCCATTTATGGGGGCTGCCAGCATAGTAGTCGCAACCGAGTTCGCTCAGCTTGAGGGGCATCTGGCCGTTCATGTGAGCGCCGTCGACGATGCTGATGACGCCCTTGGCGCGGGCCGCGTCGCAGATCTGGCGGACGGGGAGGATGGTGCCGGTGGGGCTGAGAATCCCGCTGAACATCAGGACGCGCGTCCGGGGCCCGATGGCGGACGTGAGCAGATCCGCAAGCTGGCCGGGATCGCGCGGCGGCAGGGGCATGGCGACTTCTTTGACGGCGATGCCGTAGCGTGCCTGCTTCAAGCGCCAGGGCGACTTCCCGCTGGGGTGTTCGAGATCGGTGATCACGACTTCGTCGCCGGCCTTCAGGTCGATTCCGTTGGCGATGACGCTGAGCGCCTCGGTGGCGTTGTGGGTGAAGGCGAGCTCGTCGCGGCGGCAGCCGAGGAACTCGGCCATTTCGGCGCGGTGCTCGTCGAGCGTCTCGTAGCCCCAGCGCGGGTACTCGTCCATGAGGAGGCCGGCGGCGCGCTTCATGTAGTCAACTACAGCTTCGAACACGGGCTTCGGGATGACGCCCAGGCTGCCGTTGTTCAGAAACGCGCGCCAATCGGGGAGGAGGAACTGCTCCTCGCGGATCCGTTTCCAGTAGCGCTCCGGCTCCCGCTCGAACAACACGGTCTCGGGCAGGGGCTCGGCGGCGCGGAGCTTTCCGGGGGCCGCCAGGCCCAGCAGGGCGGCGGCGGTCATGGCGTCACGTCGCGTCATTGTTCCTCCAGCGGGTGGGTTCCTCCAACACGGTCTGGGTGCGGTTCGACCATTGTACGATGAGCGTTATGAAACTCGCCGCTCTGTTCCTGTTCGCCGCGCTCGGTTTCGCGAAGGATCCGGTGACGCATGAGGCCATCTGGCTGATGAAGCGGGTGGGCGCGCCCGCGGTGTGCCCGGACGGCAAGTGGGTGGTGTTCTCGCTGGTGGAGCCCGCCTACGAGGAGAAGGACCAGGTGAGCGATCTCTGGATCGTTCCGGCGGACGGCTCGGCGAAGCCGCGGCGACTGACGGCCACGAAGGGCGCGGAGGGCGGGCTGGCGTGGAGCCCGGATTCCACCCGGCTGGCGTTCACGGCACGGCGCGAGGGCGACGAGGCGGCACAAGTGTATGCGCTCGATGTTCGCGGTGGCGAGGCGCAGCGCGTCACTGGCCTGTCCACCGGCGCGCAATCGCCGAAGTGGAGCCCAGACGGGAAGTGGCTGATGTTTTCGAGCGTAGTCTATCCGGGCGCGATGGACGATGAGGCGAACCGCAAAGCCGCGGCCGAACGTAAGGCGCGGAAGTACAACGCGCGCGTGTACGAGGGGTTTCCGATCCGGCGGTGGGACTCGTGGCTCGACGACCGCCGGACGCATCTTTTCGTGCAGGCGGCGGAACCGGGGGCGAAGGCGCGCGACCTGTTGGCGGGGACGAAGCTGGCGGCGGAGCCGGGCTTCGGCGGGGTGAGCGGCAATTCGGCGGACGATCCGCAAGGCGTGTGGGCGCCGGACGGGCGGTCGATCGTGTTCGTCGCCACCACCGACCGGAGCGCGGCCGCCTACGCGGAGACGAGCACGCACCTCTACCAGGTCGCGGTGAGCGGCGGCGAACCGAAGGCGCTCACCCGGGGCACGGACAGTTACTCGAAGCCCGCGTTCCGGCCGGACGGGAAGGCGCTCTACGCGATCCATAACCGCGCGAGCGAGAAGACCTATTCGCTGGACCGCCTGGCGATGTGGGCGTGGCCGGATGCCGGGGCGGCGTCGATTCTGACGGAGAAGCTCGACCGCTCGGTTGGTACCTACGCGTCCACACCAGATGCGAAGACGGTGTACTTTTTGGCCGAAGAACATGGACACGAGAAATTGTTTGAGGTGCCGGCGGCGGGCGGCGCGCCGAAGCGCAGCGCGGAGATGACTCTGGGCGCCTATACGAACCTGACGATTCCGGCGGGCGCGAACTTGTTGATCGCCAACTGGGAGAGCGCGGTGAATCCGGGCGAGGTGGTGCGCATCGATCCGGCGACGGGCCATCACCGGGCGCTGACGTCGTTCAACGAAGAAAAGGCGGCGAACCTGGACTGGCAGCCGGTGCAGCATTTCTGGTTCAAGGCGTCGAACGGCAAGCAGATTCACAGCCTGCTGGTGCTGCCGCAGAAGTTTGACGCCTCAAAGAAGTATCCGTTGTTCAACGTGATTCACGGCGGGCCGCACGGGATGTGGCGGGATCAATTCTTCCTGCGGTGGAACTACCATCTGCTGGCCGCGCCGGGCTACGTGGTGCTGTTGACCGACTACACCGGGTCGACGGGCTACGGGGAGGCGTTCGCGCAGGAGATCCAGGGCGATCCGCTGTTGGGTCCGGGGAAAGAACTGGACGAGGCCGTGGACGAAGCGCTTCGCAAGTTCAGCTTCATCGACGCGAACCGCCTGGCGGCGGGCGGCGCGAGTTACGGCGGGCACCTGGCGAACTGGCTGCAGGCGACTACGACGCGCTACAAATGTCTGATTTCGCACGCGGGGCTGATCAACCTGGAATCGCAGTGGGGCACGAGCGACACCATCTTCGGGCGCGAGCGGAACAACGGCGGCCCGGTGTGGGAACAGGGCAAGACGTGGCGTGAACAGAACCCGATCCGCTACGCGGCGAAGTTCCGCACGCCGATGCTGCTCACGGTGGGCGAGAACGATTTCCGGGTGCCGCTGAACCAGACGCTGGAGAACTGGAGCGTGCACCAGCGGCTGCGGATTCCGAGCAAGCTGGTGGTGTTTCCGGACGAGAACCACTGGGTGCAGAAGGGCGAGAATTCGCGGTTCTTCTACGAGACGCTCCACGACTGGCTGGGGCGCTGGCTGCGCTAGATCAGGCCGGCAGGGCCTGTTTGATGACCGGGAACGCGGCTTTGACGAAGGCCTGCGCGAGTTCGTTGGCGGTGCGGGAATCGCCGCGCGGCACGGTGACGACGATGCGCACCAGGGCGGTGTCGGTGCGGTTGTAGCGGATGGCGTCGGCGACGACGTAGGCTTTGGCGGTGTATTCGCTGGCGATGACGCGGTTGTGCGATTGATACCAGTAGAGGACCAGGCTGCGGTCTTCGCCTTTCTGAACGATGTAGCGGTTGACGAGGATGGCCGAGCCATCGGGGAGGGCGATGGGGATGCGGTCAGAGACCTCGGGCACCCAGCCGCTGCCGGGGAGGCAATTCTTGGGCGAGTGGGGGGCTTGGCCCGCGCGCTGGCTCTTGAAGAAGGCGATAAACAGGTTGGCGTAGCCGCCGTTCCCCAGGTAGGTGCGGGTGAGGACGTCGTCGGCGCGGAGCACATCGAGCGTCGCCTGGTCCATCTGGCCTTCGTGCGCGAGGCGCCAGCCGGCGAACTCCTGCGGGAACTTCGAGAGCGGCTGGACCTGCGGCACGTTCTCCTTGCGGGAGAAGCCATAGAGGAGGGCGGCCTGGATGACGAGCGCGGCGGTGAGAATCTGGGCGGTGCGCGAACTCAGAAAATCAAACGGTCTCGGCATGTCCCCTCCGCGCGAGTTTGTACATTCCGTTCACCAGGGTGTGAAAAGCAACCAACAGAATGAGCGCGGCCATGAAAATGACCCAGCCCTGCGCGGTGTGAAAGAAGCCGTGCGCCAGATCGGGGTTGTATTCGCTGAACAAACCGGTGAGCGTGACGCGGGTGGCGTTGGCGATGATGGCGATGGGAACGGTGGCTACTAACAAGACCCATTTCATCCACGGTTTCCGGTCGGAGAAGTAACTGTAGATGAGAGCGAGGAACGAAAGTGACAAAAGCGACCGGATGCCGCTGCACGCTTCAACGACGGACAGCTTCTGGCTGGCGAGCTCGAGCACGTTGCCTTCGCGGAGCACGGGAATGCCCACCGAGCCGAGCACCGTTTCCGCCACGCTGCTGGCGAGTAACTGGAGGGGGAAGGTGATCTGGTTATAGACGATGGAAGGCAGCGGGACCATGAAGAAGAGCAGGAATAGCGGGAACGCGGCGACGCGGAGCACCCTGGTTCCGGCGAGGAACCAGACGGCGCCGACGATGGAGAGTACGAAGGCGGTACGGGCGAGAAACAACTCGGCGCCGAGGGTGGCGATGGTCAACTGGAGCGCGGCCCAAGCGAGGAGCGCGAAGCCGAACCAATTGCGGGATACGGGCGCGGCGAGCAGGGCGTCGCGTTCGCGCCAGGCGATGTAACCTGCGAGAACAGGCACGAAGAAGCCGTGGCCCATGTCCTCGTCGTTACTCCATTGATTGACCAGCGGGATCAAGACCGGCAGATAGCAGAGAACCAGAAGCAACCCAAACCAAGCGATGGCCGTCCAGGGGAATTGGCGGGCGTGCGGTTGAGCGCTGTCTTGCGACACTCCGAAGGCGGTGTGTGCCATGCGGGTTCTGCCTAACAGTAGAACATATTTCGTGCGGATTCCGGCGGCATCGCGGGTCTAGAATGAGAGTAGTGGCGGGCACATTTCTGACGCGAGTGGCCGTGTTGGGAGCGGTGATCGGGGCCGCGGCGAGCGCCCAGACGCCGGTCCTGCCGTTGAGTGAGGTGCGCCCTGGGATGCGGGGCGTCGGGCGGACGGTGTTTTCAGGGGACCGGATCGAGGAGTTTGCGGTCGAGGTGCTGGGGGTGCTGGAGAACATCGGCCCCAAGCAGTCAGTGATCCTGGCGAAGCTTTCGGGCGGGCCGCTGGCGCACACCGGAGTGATGCAGGGCATGAGCGGGAGCCCGGTGTACTTTGACGGGAAGCTGGCCGGCGCGGTGGCGCTGGCGTTCTCGTTTTCGAAGGATCCGATCGCGGGGATCCGGCCCATCGAGGAGATGCTGCGGGTGGATCAAGGCGGGGCGCCGCCGGCGCGGCGGCTGGCGGAGGTGCGGCCGGCGAGCGCGATCACCTGGGGCGAGACGCGGTTGACCGAGATTGCGACGCCGGTCTCATTCGCGGGTTTTACGCAGCGCACGCTGGAGCACTTCGGCGGCCAGCTTCGCGCGCTGGGTTTGGAGCCGCGACAGGGCACAAGCAGCGGGGGCAAAATGGCGAAGCCGGGGAATCCCGCGGCCCTCAAGCCGGGGGCGATGATCAGCGTGCAACTGCTATCGGGAGACATGGCGGTGGGGGCGGACGGCACGGTGACGCACGTCGATGGCAAGCGGGTCTACGCGTTCGGCCACCGGTTTCTTTCGGTGGGCGAAACCGAGCTGCCGTTTGCGCGGTCGGAGGTGTTGACGCTGATGCCGAACCTCTCGACGTCGTTCAAGATCTCGTCGGCGCGGGAGTGGATGGGCACGATCACGCAGGACCGAAGCGCGGCGATCGCGGGGGAACTGGGCCGCGAGGCGAACCTGGCGCCGATCACGATCAGCGTGGCGAACGGCAAGGGCGCGCCGGTGCAGCGGTACCGGATGTCGATGGTGAACGACCGTTTCCTGACGCCGCTGCTGGTGCAGATGGCGGTATTTTCGGCGATCGACGCCACGGAGCGCACGCTGGGCAGTTCGACGTTCGCCTTGAAGGGCGCGATCGAGTTTGAGGGCGGGACCGGCCCGGTGCGGCTGGACAACGTCTACGCCGGCGATTTCAACGTTCCGATGCAGGTGTCGGCGGGCGCGGCGACGCCGCTGGCCTACGCGCTGCAGAGCGGCTTCGCGAATCTGCGGCTGAAGAACGTCTCTCTTTCGCTGGACGCCTTCGACGCGAAGAAGCAGTTCGCGATCGCGAGCGTGTGGACGTCCAAGCGCCAGGTGCGGCCGGGCGAAAGCATTGAGATCAAGACCACGCTCGAAGGGGAGAACGGGCAGGAAGTGGTGAAGTCGGTCTCATGGCAGGCGCCGATCGGGGCATCGCCGGGGCCGTTGTATATTACGGTGGCCGACGGGGCAACGACGAACCTCAGCGAATACCGCCAGTTTCTGACTGGACGGCCGCATTCGGCGGCGCAGTTGGTGTCGTTTCTGAACGGCCTGCGCGGCAATGCGGGGGCGTATGTGCGGATCTGGCGCGCGCAGAGCGGTTACCAGGTGGAGGGCGAGGATCTGCCCGGACCGCCGCCTTCGGTCGCGCTGGTGCTGGGGCGGCAACAGAATGCCGCGGCCACGACGAGTTCGAAGATCGCGGAAATGGCCTTCAGCACGGGGGACTTCGTGGTCAGCGGATCGAAGACGATCCAGGTGGAAGTGAAGGACTGATGACGCTTCGCACGCAGCTACTGGCCCTGCTGGCCGCGGCAACGCTCCCCGGGGCGAGCACGACCACCTGGGAGGTCAACAGCTACCAGGACTTTCTGCGGGGCCGCTTCTCGGGTGTCTCGCTGAGCCGGGATGGGCGGCTGCTGCTGGCGCCGCGCCTGGAGACGTTGTTTGCTTCCGACCAGGCGGCGATCTGGTCCGTGGCGCGCGCGGCGGACGGCACGGTATACCTGGGCACGGGGCACAAGGGCCGCGTCTATCGGGTGGACGCGGCCGGCAAGGCGTCGCTCTATTGGACGGCGGAAGAGCCGGAAGTGTTTGCGCTCGCAGTGGACGCGGCGGGGGTGCTCTACGCGGCGACGTCGCCGAACGGGAGGATTTATCGCATCGTGAACGGCCAGGCCACCGAGTATTTCGCACCGGGCGCAACGTACATCTGGACGCTCGCCGCGGGGCGGGACGGGGTGGTGTATGGAGGGCTCGGCGAAGGCGGCAAGGTGATCCGCGTGACGGCGGCGGGGCGGGGCGAGGTCTACTATGACACCGGGCAATCGCACGTGACGTCCCTGGCGCTGGACGCGCAGGGCCGGGTACTGGCGGGCACGGAGCCGAACGGGATCCTGTACCGGATCAGCGGGAAGGACCGGGCGTTTGTGCTGTACGACGCGAATCTGCCGGAGATTCGGGCGATTGTACCGGCCGCCGACGGCTCGATCTACGCGGCGGCGATGGGGGGCGGCGTGGCGCGGCAGGCGGCCGCGGCGAGCGCGGCGGTGGCGCAGCCGGCGGGGGCGGCGATGACGGGGACGGGCACGGCGGTGACGGTGACGGAGGCGCAGACGGGGATCGATCTGAAGCAGCGCGCGGACGCTGCGAAGACGGCTGCCGCGGCGACGCCGCAGGTAACGAGCACGTTCGCGGCGAGCACGGAGTTCCTGGGCGTGGAGCGCTCCGCGGTGTACCGGATTCATCCCGACAACACGGTGGAGACACTGTGGACTTCGAAAGAGGAGAACGCTTACGACCTGCTGGCGGGGGCGGGCGGGCTGACCTTCTCGACCGACAACCAGGGCCGCATCTACCGGATAGCGCCGGACCGGAAGGTGACTCTGCTGCAGCAGACCAACGAGAGCGAAACCACGCGATTGCTGGAAACACCGGCGGGGATGATGGCGGCGACGGGCAACCTGGGCAAGCTGTTCCGGCTGGCCAGCGGTACGAGCGCGGGGGGGAGCTACGAATCGCCCGCGCACGACGCGGGGGCGGTGGCGCGCTGGGGACGAATGAGCTGGCGCGGAGTCAACACGCACCATCTGTCGTTTCGGACGCGGACAGGGAATTCGGCGCGGCCGGACCGGACGTGGAGCGAATGGTCGCAGCCGCTGAACGATGCTTCGGGATCGGCGATCGCCAGTCCGAACGCGCGCTACATTCAATGGTCGGTGGAGTTCGGCTCGGCGGCCGAACTGGATGCTGTGACGGTGGCGTACCTGCCGCAGAACACGCCGCCGCAGATCCGGAGCATCGCGATCGCGACGCAGGCCAACGCGGGGGCGGGGGCGGCAAAGCCGGCCACGCAGAGCGCGGCGAACGCGCCGTATTCGATCACGGTGACGGATGGGGGCGACGCGGGGGCGACGTCCGTGAGCAGCAATCCGACGCAGATCCTGTCGCGCAGCGGGAGCCAGCAGATCTCCGTCGCGTGGCAGGGGGAGGATCCCGACGGGGACAAGCTGCTGTACTCGCTGTACTTCCGGGGTGAAGGCGAGCAGAGTTGGAAGCTGTTGCGAGCCTGGATGACGGAGAACGCGTACCTGCTGGACGGGGACGTTCTGGCGGACGGGCGATACTTCTTCCGCGTGCTGGCGACGGACCGTCCGAACAACCCGGTGGAAACGGCACGCGAGGCGGAGATGGTGAGCGCGCCGGTGCTGATCGACAACACGCCGCCGGGGGTGACGCCCGGGCAGGTGCAGCGGGCGGGCTCGACGGTGCAGTTCAACGTGGATGCGATCGACAAAGCGAGTGCGATCCGGCGCGCCGAGTACTCGGTGAATGCCGGGCCGTGGACTCCGGTGGAGGCGGTGGACGGGGTGACGGATTCGGCCGAAGAGCGCTTCCATGTGAAGGTGGAAGGGCTGCCGCCGGGGGAGCATCTCATCGTGGTGCGGGTGTACGACACGGCGGGCAATGCGGGGCTGACGAAGGTCGTGGTCCGCTAACCAGGGGACGCCGGCGGGGCAACGCCGCGGAGAGCGACCAGGGTGAGATCGTCTTCCTGATCGGCGCCGCCGAGCCAGGTGCGCACATCGGTCATCACCGACTCGACGAGCTCATGAATGGGGAGGGTGCGGGCGCGGGCCAGGGAGTCCAGGAGGCGGGTTTCGCCGAACTCCTCGCGAGTTTCCCGGCCGGCCTCAGTGACGCCGTCGGAGTAGAGCAGGGCCACATCGCCGGCGCAGAGCAGGACGTCGGACTGACCGCAATCCCAGAACGGCAGGAGTCCGAGCACGGTGCCGGTGGGCTCGAGCTTTTCGAACGCGCCGGAAGCCCGCAGTAGGAGCGGGGGATTGTGGCCGCAGTTGACGTAGCTGAGGCGGCGCGAGCCAGGCTCATAGCAGCCGAAGAACATAGTGGCGAAGTGATGGGGGTCAGTGGATTCCAGGAACAGGGCATGAACGGAACGGAGGATCGACGTGAGCGGGCGGCCGATGTTCTGACACTGGCTGCGAAGGGTGGCCTGGAGATTGGCCATGAGGAGGGCGGCGGGAATGCCCTTGCCGGAGACGTCGGCGATGACGGTGGCGAAGCGGTCGGGGCCGACGTCGGGGAAGTCGTAATAATCGCCGCCGACGGCGCCGGCCTGGACGCAGCGGCCGGCGTACTCCAGGTTGGCGAAGCTCTGCGAGCCGCGGGGAAAGAGGTTCATCTGAACCTGGCGGGCGATTTCGAGGTCCTCGGCGGAGCGTTTGTGTTTGCGGCGTTCGCGGCCCCCCTCTTCGATCTTGGCGCGCAGCGTTTCGAGGAGCGAACGGTTGTCCCAGGGTTTGAGGACGAAGTCGCGGGCACCGCGGCGCATGGCTTCGACGGCGAGTTCGATGGAGCCCCAGGCGGTCATGACGAGGACGGGCAGGTCGGGGTCGAGGGCGTGCAACTGCGAGACGAGTTCCAGGCCTTCCTGCCCGGAGGTCGTGTCGCGGGTGTAATTGAGGTCGATGAGCACGGCGTCGAAGGAGTCCGTGCGGACGGCAGCCAGGACTTCGCGCGGGGAGGACGCAGAGACGGTGTGGAGTCCGCCGCCCTTGAGCAGGAGCTCGAGCGCGATGAGGACATCGATCTGGTCGTCGGCGATGAGAACACGAGCGGGCAAAGAGAACCTCAATGAACGATCAGAGCAATCAGGATACCAGCAACGTCTCCCGATGAATCAGACGTTTCCGCGGGCGGAAGTGTTCGATTCCGGAATCGGGCCACCCCGGCGCGGAACGGGCGCTACTTCAATTCCTTGATGCGGATGTTGCGGAACTCCAGGTGGGTGCCGTGACCGAGGAAGCCGATGTGGCCGGTGGCGCGGGCAAGGCCGGGATGCTTCTTGAGGATCTCCGGATCCTTTACCGAATCGAGGTCGGCGTTGACGACGACGACGCCGTTGACGGTGACTTTGATGCGGCGGCCATTGGCTTCGATCTCTTCGGAGTTCCACTCGCCGATGGGCTTCAGGGGATCGGAGCTGGGCGGAATGACGTCGTAGATGGCGCCGTGGCGCTGGGTGGGCTTGAGCCAGCCGGCGTACTGAGCGTCGTTGTGATCGAGGATCTGGATCTCCATGCCCTGATAGGCAGCGTCGCCCTCGGCGGGCATGCGGATGCCGACGCCGTTGTTGGAGCCCTTCTCCATCTTGAACTCAAACCGGAAGACGAAGTTGGCGTACTGCTTTACGGTGAGCAGATTCCCGCCGCCATCCTTGGGGCAAACGAGGACGCCGTTTACGGCGAGATAACCGGCGCCGGCGCGTTTGCTCTTGAGGGTCCAGCCGTTCAGAGTCTTGCCGTCGAAGAGAGAGACGAAACCGGGCTCCGCCCCGGAGGCGGCCGCGGACAAGGCGGCAAACAGCAACACAGCGCACTTCATTAGGGTCAGACTAGCACGGGCGGCTGTTAGCTGTTAGCTGTTAGCTGTTAGCTGTCAGCTGGCAGCGGTCAGCTGTCAGCTGTCAGCGAATCTAGCCGCCGACGAGTTGGCGGAAGCGGCGGACCATCGTGGAGAAGATGGACGCGGTGATCTGCATGTTGTCGCTGAGTAGGTCGAAGAAGTCGGTGCGGGCGATGGAGAGCAGGCGGGTGTCCTCAATGGTTGTGGCGGTGACGGGCATCGGTTCCTCGTCAAAGAGGGCCCAGGTGCCGAGGAGTTCATTCTGGCGTGCGGTGTGAAGGACTTCGCCCTCGTGGCTGAGAGCGACAGCGCCGTCGAGGATCACATAGAGTGAGTCGAGCATGCGGCCGGGCTCGACGATGAGCTGATTCGGCGCGAAGGTGATTTCGCGGGCGATGGAGGCGATGCGGGCGAGCTGATCCGGGCTGAGGCCGCGAAAGAGTTCGACAGCCTCGAGGGCGATGACCTTTTCGATAATGTTGAGCCCGGGCACGGTCTTCTCAGGATAGTGCGGTGAGGGCGGAGCGCGCGACGTCGCCGATCTCCTGGCCGGAGTGGTTGGACAAGGCACGGATGTCCGGTTGGAGAGAAGTGAGCTTCATCTCGGCGGCGGTCGCAATGGCGCAGGCCACGAGCCATTCGTCACCGGAGTGGAGCAGGTCCTTGAGGGCGGCTTCGGCGTCTTTGGGCGTGAGCCCGAACAACTCTTCTCCGCGCTCGGAGAGGTGGGCGGGGGAATCGAGCAAGGGCAGCAGCACGCGTTTGAGTTCGCGATCAAGGACGCCTTCTAGGAAATCGATGGCGTTAGCGTATTGATCGCCCTGGCCGCGGTTGACGGCTAGCCAAGCGGCATAGATTTCGCGCTGCGGGTAGCGGAGGCCGAGGAGCGTGAAGAGGCGCTCAACGGTGGCGCGGAGGCGCTCTTCGAGGGTGCGCGCGAGGAGGCTGGAAGGCCGGCGCGGCGTCTTTCGGTCCATGAAGGGCGCGAGAGAGGCGTGCAAGGTGAAGTAGTAGTGCGCTTCGTGGAGCACCTGGCGGGCCACGGACTCTCCGCGGAAATCGAGATGAGGAGATGCCACGCGCAGCTTGGAAAGCGACCGCAGAATGGCGGCGCGCAGGGTCAGGTCGGGTTCGGCGATGCGGTCAAGAAGCAGATCGACGCTGCGCTGGTCGGGGATCCGCTGGAGGACGCGGGGAATCTGGCGGCGAATGGCAAGGGGGAGGCTGGAATCGGCGAGCCGGTCGGCAAGCGTACCCTGAATGCGGCCGCCGTAGCGGGCAAGGGCCTCGATGGCGGCGCCGCGGATGCGGGAATCGGTGAGGCGAGCGAAGAGGAGGGGGAGGTGCTCGCGATTCTGAAGTGCGCCCATGGTGCGGCAGGCAGCGGCGACCACGTTATGATCGGGATCCTCGGCGAGATCCCGAAGGATGGCGTCGGTATCGTGGTGGCGGGCGCGGATGGCGATGGCGGCGAGGGAGCGGCGGCGCGGGTCCCAATCGCGGGCGGCTTCGGCGATCCACTCCTGGGAGACGATGCCTGGCGCCAGGTCGTGGTTGGCACCGAGTTCTTCGAGGACGCTCTCGACGACCAGCAGGCTGGTGTGTTGCAGGAGGCGGGCGGCGAGTTCGGCGGGGTTGGGCGCGACGCGCAGCAAGTAGGCGGCGGCCTTGGCGCCGGTCTCGGATTCGAGTTCGGCCAGGGCGGCGGGCTGGATATCGGGGAAAGCGCGGTCGCGGGCGAGCTCGAACACGCGCGCCCGAACCTCGGGGGAAGAGTGGGTGGCGAGTCTTCGGAGTTGTTGATCCAGGGCGTAGCCGGGTGTTTCGGCGAGGAGCGTGAGTGCGTAGGTGGCTTGACGCGGGTTGTCGCCTTCCGCGGTCTGTTCGAGGAGTTTGACCGTCTCCGGTTCGTTGACGGTGAGGCGGGCGCTTTCCAGATCGAGGCGGCGCGAGGCGAGACGTTTGCGGACGGTCTGGATGTACTCGCGCTGGGCCCGGTGGGTGAGGTAGATCCAGACCATGGTCATCAAGATCACGACGGCGGCGATGGGGCGGGTGCCGAGGTCAAGGACGCCGGTGAGCAGGATGAGCAGCGCGCCACCGAGGCCGCGAGCCATGCGGTCGACGAAGATATCGACGAAGGCCTTCGTACGATTCTTGAGTTCGGTGGGCAAGGGAAGATAGAGGAGTTCCATGCCCGTGCGGTTGAAGGAATAGCGGCCGGCCGCTTCGCTGAGACGGGCGGCGGCGACCGTTAAGATGCCGGGGGAGACGACGGTGGCCATGGAGGCGATGGCCAGGGTGACGGGCATGATCTGGAGCGTGCCGCCGACACCGAAGCGGCTGACGACGAAGCTGGTGAGGAAGAGTTGCAGGGTGAACGTCAGCAGGTTCACCCAAAGGCCCCGGAAACTGCCGAGGAAGGCGGTGAGGTCGTCACCCTGATAGTAGCGCTTGGCAATGGCGCTGAACTGATATTCGACGGTGACATCAACCATGTAGGTGAGGGTGATGATGCCGATGATGACCTGGAGGTGGCGGTATCGCCGGATGGCGCCGCCGATGTCGGCGAGGGTAAAGTCCTCGGCCTCCGTTTCGGCTGCTTTGGCCCTGTCGATGGAGACTCCGGGCTGGGCAACGGTGAGCCGGAAACAGACCCAGGCGAGGATGACGAGCGTCGCGCTGCCCCAGAGAAGGTTCTTGGTGCCGAAGGTCTCCACGAAAAGCGCGGTGAAAGAGCCGCCGAACGCCGCACCCAGAACCGCTCCCAGGCCGAGGAGGCCGTAGACGCGCCGTGCTTCCCGGGTATCGAAAACGTTGGCGGCGACGAGCCATCCTTGCGAGACGAAAACGATGCTGAAGAGGCTGACCCAGACGCTGAAGAGATAGTAGGCCCAGGTGCGGCGCGGGGACTCCTCGACGGGCCCGAGGAGAAGCCAGAAGCTCACGAGGCAGAGCAGAACAATGATGGTGGACGCGTTGACCGCCGTGCGAAGGGAAGTGCGGACGGCGAGTTTGGTGTAGGAATAGGCCAGGAAGCCGCCCGCACCCGCGACGAAGATGTAGAGGTAGGGCAGGCGTTCCACGTCGAACTTGTTGAGGAACATCGACTGGGAAACGGGCTTGAGGACGTAGTAGGCGAACAGGATGGACATCAGATAGAGCGCCATCAGGATGGTCCGGCGGTATTCGCCCGGACGGACGTCGAAGAGGTTGCGGAAGTAAGCCCGGAGCCAGCGAACGAATCGAAGCAAGCACTTCGATGATAGCGCCGCGCTACGCTAAGGGTATGAATTTGGCGCGACTGCGCCGGTTTCTGTCCGACGACGGGGTCGAGCGGGATCCGGGATTTCAGGCGGAGATCACGCGCCTGAGTCTGCTCGCGATTCGTGTGGGCGGATTCGTGTCCATCGGACTCACCTGGTTCTTCTACCTGGCTCGGTTTGTCGTTGCGCCCGATCCGGGCACGCTCCGCCTGCGGACGCTGGAGGTGGCGGCGTTCACCGCGTTGGGAGTGGTCTCACTTTGGGCGACAGGGGCGGCGTGGGCACAGAAGCGGGCTCGGCCGGCGGCGCTCGCGATGGTGTTCCTGGCGGGCGCCATTTCGGTGGGCTTCACGCTGCCCCTGCAGGTCGCCGACCAAGGCTTGGAAGACTACCTGACCGCGCAGGTGACGGTGCTGATGCTGATCTGCGTGACCGCGGTCCCGTTGCGGCCGGTAGAGACGTGCGGCGTGGGGTTGTCGTACCTGGTCTACTACGTTGTGTTCTCCGGTTTGCTGCACGGGATTGCGATCAAGCCCGCAAACGTTCTGTTCATGGTGACCTTGACGCTGTTGAGCGTGGCGATCACGGCGGTGGTGTACCGGCAGCGGGTGGACAGCTACCGCTCGCACCAGGAGGCGCTCAGCGCACTGGAGGATCTGCGGCGAGCGGAGGCGCGTATGCTGCTGAGCGAGAACGCGGCCTCGCTGGGGCGCTTGTCGGCGGCGTTGAGCCACGAGCTGAATTCTCCCATCGGGGCACTACTGAGCGCGATCGACACGCTGCTGCTGTTGTCCTCGCGGCAGGCGGTGGCGCCGGTGGAGGATCAAGGGCGGTTGGTCATTCTGCAAAACGACATCCGCAAGACGATCCGCGATTCAGTGGAGCGGCTGGGGAAGATCGCGGCGCGCATGCAGCGGTTCACCAACCTGGACCGGGCGGAAGTGCAAGAAGCGAACATCAACAGCCTTCTGGAGGACGTGGTGGCGTTGGTCGATCCGTCGGCGCGGGAGCGCGGAGCGCTGGAATTCGTAGGCGAGGACGTGCCTCCGCTGCTGTGCCGGCCACAACAGATCAGCGCGGTGTTCCATAACGTTCTCTCCAACGCACTCCAGGCGGTGGATGGCGACGGGCGGGTCACGGTGAGGACGCGGGCGGGAAATGGGAAAGTGGAGATCGACGTCCACGACAACGGCATTGGGCTGTCGACGGACGAGGTGGAGCGTTTGTTCGATCCCGCGTTCCGTGAGACCGGGGGCATTGTCAGCACGGGCAACTGGGGCATGTTCAGCGCCCGGCAGATCATCCGGCAGCATGGGGGCGAAATCGCGGTGGAGAGCGGACGGGGGCGCGGCACGACGGTATCCGTCACACTGCCGTGCAAGGGGTGCCGGAAAAAAGCGGCGGCGGTAGCCGAAGAGCCCGCGAGCCAGCCACCACGGTTCACGAGGCGCTAAAGGCGCTTGAGCCAGCGCGGTTACTGGCGGCCCTCGACCGTGATTCGGTACGACAACCGGAGCGGCTTGCCCGGTTCCAGGGCGAGGGTCTCCAATTGCGGATAGTTCACCCCCAGGTAGCCATAATCGCGAAGGCACCAGCCGTTGGGGAAGCCGGGGTTGTCCTTTGCGATGTCGATGCGGAGGGCGGCGTTGCCTTTCTCGAACGCGCCGGCGAGTTCGGCCCAGGCGAGGGGTTTGCGGTCACTTGAAGGTTCGCGGCCATCGGGGCCGGTGATGACCGTATCTTTGCGCGGGGCGAAGCGAACGGAGAGGCCGCCGTAGCCTTTGTTGTCCGTTGGTTCTCCTCTTAGGGTGAGAGGCTCGAGCGCTTCAAAGACGAGCGTGATGTCCATGGCCTGGGCGTTGCCGCGGGCGGGGTGCACGCGGAGGTCTACCGTTTCTTTCAGCACTCTCCGGTCGCCGATGAACCAAGCGTTCTCCGCGGAGAGACGCGCCGGATTGCCATTTTCGCGGGCGATCCAACGCACGAACTCGTGGCGGATTCCGGGGAGCAGGAGCCAGAGATCGTACCGCTTTCCCTGATAAGTGATCACGGGCCACATCCAGGAGATGCCGCGGTGATGGAAGTGGTCGGCGGGAAAGTCGTCCGTGACGGCGACGCCGTTTGGGGCGTAGACGGGATGGATGTAGGACGAGCGGCGGTAGCGCTCGCGAACACCTTCGGCGAGTTGGGGGCCGTAGTTGTAGACGAGAACCGGACGGTTGTTCTCGCGAAGCTCGAGGCGCTGATGGGGGACCTCGTGCCAGGAGAGCGAACTAGCGAGTAGCGCGAGCGCGAATGTCATCTTCTTTCACCTCCACGGCGAGGCCTGGGCCCGCGGGGACATCGATCATGCCGTTCTTGGCGGCAAGGGGCGCTTTGAGGTAGCTGGTGGCTGCGAGGAACTGGGGGCCGTTGAGCGCGCAGGGCTCCTTGATGCCGAACGAAGCATAGAGGATCAGGGACGCGGCGAGGGAGACGTCGGGGTCCGTGAGGCCGCTGCCGAGAACCATCAGGCCGGCGTCGCGGGCGATCTGGATCTGGCGGCGTGCGTCGAAGAGACCGGCGGTGCGAGCCGGCTTCATGGCGATCCCGTCGAGCAGACCGAGCGCGATGAACTCGCGTAGTTCGGTGGAGGAGACCAGCCCCTCATCCATGAGGATGGGGAGCGCCTTCTGCCGGCGAAGGTCACGGAAGGCCGTCAGGCGATTGGCGGCGACGGGCTGTTCGAAGACGTTCATGCCGAGGTCGGCGAGCTTGGGCGCGACGGCGAGTGCATCGGAGGGTTGGTAGCCGCCGTTGGCGTCGCCCCAGAAGAAGGCGTCGGGAGCGAGGCGGCGGACGATACGGCACATCTCAAGATCGAACTTGGGGTCGGGCGCGAGCTTCACGTTGAAGTGGCGGTAGCCGAGCCGCTTGCCTTGTTCGACGAGAGACTCGGTCTCATCGAGCGTCGCGGGGTTCACGGTCCAACTGAGCGTGAGCTGGCGGAGAGGTTCGCGCTTCCAGACGACGGGCAGCGGTTGGCGGAGCAGGTCGTGGAGAGCGAGATCGATGCCCGCCTTGGCGATGGGCATGCCGGTGGAAAACGAGGGCGCGATGGCGGCGTTCATGGCCTTGTGCGCGCCTTCGATGTCGGCCGGATTGCGGCCAGCGAGAGCGGGTGCGAGATAGTCGCGGATCGATCCAGCGACGCTCTCGGGGGTTTCATAACTCCAAGTGGGAATCGGAACGGACTGGCCCCAACCGGAGGCGCCGTCCTCCGTGGTGACCTTGACGAACACGGTGGGGCGCACGCCGCTGCGGAAGAAACGGAAACGGCCCTGTGTCGGGTAGTCGATGCGGAATGTCTCGATCGAGCGGATGGGGGCGGTCGGCGCGGCGATCAAGGGCGTGGTGGCGAGCAGGGAGAGGAAGCCGCGGCGCGTGGTCATGACGAAAGGCAATTGTATTACGCTTTGAGCGTGACGCTGGTCTATCTGCTGAGCGAGTATCCGGCGGTGAACCACACGTATCTGCTGGCCGAGGTAGCGGCGCTGCGTGCCGCGGGGTTCGACGTGCGGGTGATCTCCATTAGCTCTGCGAAGGCGGAGCACCTGGCGCCGGAGGATCGGAAGGAATCGGAGAACACGTTCTACGTCAACGGTGCGGGGGCTTGGGGATTCGCGACTGCGCACGCGCGGTGTGCCGCGATGCAGCCGCTTCGGTATGTCTCCGGGCTGCTGGGCGCGCTGCGGTTGAGCGGAGGGTGTCCGGTGGAAGCGCTGAGGTGGGGGCGGTACTTCGCGCAGGCCGTGGTTGCGGGGGAGGCGGCGCGGCGGGCGGGCGCCACGCATGTGCATTCAACGTACTGCTCGTCGGTGGCGCTGCTGCTGGGACGGGTGAGTGGTTTGGAGGTTTCGCTGAGCATTCACGGGTCGGGGGAATTTGAGAATCCGGGACCGTTTCGCTTGCGTGAGAAGATTCGCGAGGCCGCGTTCGTGCGGGCGATCAGCCGGTTTGGGATGAGCCAGATCATGAAGCACTCGGACCCGCCGGAGTGGAGGAAGATCGAACTGGCCCGGTTGGGTGTGGATCCGAAGAAGGGCGCTCCCGGGCGGCGCGAGCGGAGCGGTCCTTTTCGCCTGCTGACGGTTGGGCAACTGGCGGCGGCCAAGGGACAGCATGTGCTCCTGGAGGCAATGGAGCGCCTGGTGGCGGAGGGATTAGACGTAGAGTTGCGCCTGGTGGGCGACGGGCCGCTCCGTGGATCGCTGGAAGAGCGAGTGGCGGCGAGCGGCCTGGCCGGCCGGGTGAGGTTCGAGGGCTACCGGCACAACGCGGAGGTGCTGCGAATGTATGGGGATGCGGACGCCTTCGTTCTGCCGAGTTTCGCAGAGGGCATCCCGGTGGTTCTCATGGAGGCAATGGCGTCGGGAACGCCGTGCGTGGCGAGCCGAATCACGGGCATCCCGGAGTTGATTGAAGACGGGGTGTCGGGGTTACTGGTGACTCCGGCCGACGCGAGCGCATTGGCGCAGGCGATCCAGTTGCTGATCGGCGACCCGGAGAAGGCGGAGCGGATGGGCCTTGCGGGGCGACGGCGGGTGGAAGCGGAATACGACCTGGCGAGCAACGGACGCGCGCTCGTGGAGGTCTTTGAGAGGCGAGTCACAGAGAAATGATTTTTCTTTTCTTCGGAATATTAAAGACTTACTGACTATCTGGTTTCGGAGCGCTAGTTCCTCAGTGCTATTTCTGTGGTCGGCAGAAGACTCTCCGGACACGAGGAAGGCATGAGAACAGGAAGGCTCGTCGCGATCGTGGTACTCAGCGGCGCCACAAGTTTCGCACAGACAAGGATTGACTTGCGAAGTCAGGGAAAGACGGTGGATTTTTCGGGGGCGACGTTCACCAGACCCATCAAGACCGGCACAGCGCTCCCCGCAGCCTGCGACGCGGGCGATCTGTTTTTCCGCACTAATGCGACACCCGGTCAGAACCTTTACGGCTGCGCGGCCACTAACACCTGGATGGTGATGAGCGGGACGTTGTCGACGGCGGGCAGCAGTTCGGGCCAACTGTTGAGCGTGGACGGGTCGGGGAACGCAGTGTGGCGCAACTTCGTGGGGGGAGTGAGCGGCGCGCTGCAGAGCACGACGGGGCCGGCGGAGTATTCGATGGACGTTGACACCGCCGTGATCCCGAGGAAGGCGGCAGGGGAGACGATCGGCGGACTCTGGGAGTTCGATCAGGGGTTGATCCTGAAGCCGCAGTCGAGTCCGGCGGTGCCGGCCAACGGGCGCATTTGGTACGACAGCGCGCTGCAGAAGTTCCGGTGCCAGCAGAACGGGGTCACAATCGACTGCGCGGGCAGCGATGAGTACGCCAGGAAATCGCAGAACCTCAGCGACCTCACAAATCCGGGAGCGGCGAGGGCGAATCTTGGGTTGGGAGGGGCGGCGACGCTGAATGTCGGTACTGCGGCCGGGACCGTGGCGGCCGGGGATCATGCACACAGTGGCTACGCCACGCTGGGGGGCAACGGCCGCGTGCCGGCGGCGCAGTTGGGTAGCGGGACCGCCGACAACTCGGTTTTCCTGAGAGGCGACGGGAGCTGGGCCACCACGCCGGCGGCGGTTTCAGCCGGAACAGGGCTTAACCTGGTCGGTTCGGTCCTCTCTTTGAACACGGCCCTGGCGATGGACCTCGGGAGTTCACAGAGTTTCACGGGTCCGAAGGTAGCGGCGCCGCTCGGTTCAGAAGTCGCATTCGCCTGGGCGCCTCAAGGCGCCGCGCCCAGTAACAGCGTCACGTCAGGATCGACTTACTTTTCGAGCGCGACTAACGATCCCCATTGGTACTCCGGCTCGATGTGGCGTCGCGCAATGAGTAATCCGTTTTCCGCCAGAGGCCAGCTGCTCATGTCCGCCGATAGTTCCGGCACACCGGCAGCTCTGGGGACAGGGGCAATGAACCAGGTTCTGCTCGGGCAGGGCATGGGCTCTCCGCCGGTCTGGGGCAACGTGCTGTGCGCCAACATTGCAGGAGCAGCCTGTGCGGATCTGACGACGGCGTATAGCGCCTTTCAGGATATGCAGAGCGCCTCCTGGCGACCGCCCGAGGTGACGTTCGCCTTGCTCCCGAGCGCTTCGTCGGCTGCAGGACGTGTGTACGTGGTGACGGATGCCTCGACCGCCGGTTCCTGCGTTGCGGGCGGCGGGGGGGCGCGCTCATTATGTCGCTCGACGGGATCCGCGTGGGAGCCCCTGTCGGGGGGCGGCGGCACAAGCGTAACCGAGATTATCGCCTGTGAGTTTGACGGCGGCGGCGGTGTAATCACAGCGTCCGTGCCGCGTTGCCGATTGTCCGTGAACTACGCCGGAACGATCAACAAAGTACGCGTCCTGGAGATTAGCGATACGCCGGTGAGCGGCTCGATTACGATCCAAGTCGGCAAGAGCACCTACGCCAGCTTTCCTACGTTTACCGAGATCAGCGCCAGCGCCGATCCGGCGCTGGCGAGCGCCAGCAAGAGCGAGAATTCGGCGCTCACGGGGTGGACGACAACGTTCTCGGCGGGCGACGTTTTTGAGATGTTCGTGACGGGAACGCCCGCCACCGTGAAGCGCGTTGTGGTTGAACTGTTCGTGACGAGGAGCTAAGCCGTGAAGATCATACACACGATAATTCTGCTGGCGCTCGCCGGTGTGCCGATGGTTGGCGGTCTGACGGACATTCCCGGCGGGTACTTCCTGTTCCCGCCGGTCGCGACATCGACGAATGCCGCCGCGTCGAACATTACCATGAGTGCGGCCGGTTCCAGATTCGCCATGGTCGCAATTTCGTTCGCAACGGGTAGCATCAACAAAGTCTACTTCTACACGAGCACGACAACCTCGACAGCTTCGCCCACCACGTTGGACGTTCGAGTGGAAACCGTTGACACTTCGACTGGGAATCCCACCGGAATCCTCTTCGGCGCAAACACGAATTGCTCGGTGCCGCTCGTCGATACCGACGACAACGTGGAGAAGTCCTGCACTCTGACGGCAAACGCAAATATCACGACTGGTGATCTGTTTGCGGTCGTGATTGCGCAGCCGGGAACCGGGCAGGCCAACTTTCAGGTGAAAGCGGCTGGCGATCTTATGGTCGGAATACCATACGGCACACTCGATAACACGGGTTCTTGGGTCCGGCAGTCTCCCGGGCGCGCCCCGCTGTTCACTCTGGAGTTTGCGGGCGGCAGGCTCATGAACTACGGTGGTCCCTGGGCGACCATTGCCGCAGACACGTTCAACTCCGGGACGAATCCGGCGGAGCGTGGAAACCGGTTGACAGTACCGGTTCCGATGCGGTTTCGGGGTGTCTACTTTGCTCATTCGTCATCATGGACGGCGGGCTCAACAGGAGTCCTCCAGATCTACGAGGGCAACAGCACGACGCCTACCTGCTCAAGCGGCACACTCCACACAGCCACCACTTCAACTCTCGGTTGGCGGATGGCACCGATGAACTGCTCGTTGGTTCTTTACCCTGGGAACATATACCGAGTCACGCTGCGGGCGACCAGCGGAACAAACGTGGAGTTGGGGAGGCGTGTGGCTGGAAACGTGGACCGCATGGTTTCGGCTCCCGGCGGTGCAACGGTGTACCGCACGACCCTTAATGCGGGTGTGTGGACCGACACCACTACGGAACAATTCGCCATCGGCATCATTGCGGAGGCCCTGGAGAATGGAGCGTACGGCCGTGCGCGCTAGTCTCACTATCTTTCTGACGTGTTTTGGCGTCGCCCATGCGCAGACTCCGATCGCTACGTTCACGGCGACCGAGTCTTTCGGCGTGCCTCACACCGCGCAGGTGATCGAGTTCGCCTGGGCTACGCCTCAGCCTACGCGGTATTCGACCCATTCGGTGGTGGACGACGCCGGCGTGCAGGTTCCGTGGCAACAGACTCCAGACGGCAAGATCCTTGTCCACACCCATCTCGGCCGCTCGACCGTGCACTATCAGTTCCGGGCTGCCGCTTATGGGAAGACACACTGGGCTCCCGCGGGCGTGGCGAACGTCGGCATCTACGAGGGAATGGCGATCACAAGGGCAAGCACCTGCGATGGTGTAAGTGGTGGGGCTCCCTATTACGTCATGGCCCACCCGTCCAACAACCGAGCTTCAGATGGTCCGGCGATCGATTGGTACTTTCCGTTCCGGCTCAGCGCCAGTGTCGGCGGATCTCCCATCTACATGACTCAGCCCTGCGAGGAGGATTACGAGATTTACGGAGCGGCGTTCGACGGAGCGAGCAACAGAATCGTTTGGGGAAGTCACGGCCTGCAGACGGGCGACCCGGTTGTGCTGACGGCTTACACCGGCTCTTTCCCCGCTGAGGTGACTGCGGGCACACGGTACTGGGTGATTCGAGACGATGCGCATCAGTTCGGAGTCGCCACCAGCCACGCGAACGCACTGGCCGGAACCCGCATCGACTTCTCAGCCTCCAGCGCGCGGGTGGACGTTGCTGTCTCGAAGGTATTCACGCTTCAAAGCGGTGTGGCGACGTCACCGGCGGCATTGTCGGGCGGCGTTTCCTACGATCCTTCAAACGCCGCTTATTACCAGGTCACGAACGGAATCACTGGGTTTCGAGTGCACAAGCCAGGCGCGACGGCGAGCGTAACCGTTTCCGGCAGCGGCGCTACGCGAACGGTCGCGTGGAACAACCACGGTCTTGCGAACGGCGACGCGGTGGGATTGAGCGATTGCGCCGGCTCCTCGGGCATGAACAACGGATACGTCGTCTCAAGTGTATCCTCCAATGCCTTCAACATCACGATCCCAGCGATCGTCGGAGGCTCGATTCCGAATCCCTCCTCCTGCACGGCCCAGGCTCACACGGACCGGTTTCCCATGCGCGCGCAGCGGTGGAAGAACGGGACGTGGGCGGAGAACACCGCCAAGCTCTACACCATCAACACGAGCACCTGTGGCGAGGTGCTTGGCGATGAGTGCAGTATCGTGGGCTCGGGGTCCATGACCTACCGCTTGGCGGCGAAGTCGGCGCGGTATACGGTCCTGGAGTCGGGTCCACTGCGGACATCGGTAGCGGTGGAGTACTCGTATCGCAAGCCTGGCTACTGGAACAACGTCCGAAACAAGTTCATCAGCGGGCCGGGCGAAGGCGACTACCGCCTGATCTTGACGTTGGACCGGGGACGGTACGCCATTCAAGTCGATCAGAGCACGAGTATGTTTCTGCGCTGGTATGCCGACTATCGAACCGGCGGGTACCTCTCCCCCACCAGGGTGTCGTTTCGCGCAGCAGGCTCCAATTCCGCGGCTGCCGGGCGGCTTGTAGGCGTAGCGAAGGCGACGTTCACCGCCGACGTAGCGAACAACCGGATTCTGCCGAGCGTTCCAAAGTTTACGGGTCAGATCGTCATGGTTCGATCCAGCGGAGCGTTACCGTCCCCTTTGCAGCCGAACACCCAGTACACGCTGGGAACCCCGCAGGCAGACGGATCGCTGTCGATTAACGGTGTGACGCTTTCCGATGCCGGATCGGGGACTCACGAGATCACGTGGGGGAACGCCACTGGTAGCGTGGCGACTGCGGACTACGCGGGAGAGGATATCGGGGGACAATCCTGGAACCAGTACGCTTACCGAAACAGCAGTCACACGGCGTTCCTGGAGGTTGGCCCACTGGCCAACGACATGCTGCCCACGAGTTCGATCGACGTGGGCGCCTCAGGCTTCTGTTATGGGCTGGGGTACCGGGCGGAGTCAGGATGCTTGGGAGACTCCAATTTTCTCTACGATGCCGGGGGCGCGGGCTCGACTCCGGTCCTTGGCATGTTGATCGGCCGCATGGAGAAGTGGGACTTCGCCAACAAGTCTCTGGCTTACTACAAAAACCAGGCGGGGAACACCGGAGTGCCTCCGTTCGATTCAAGCTCAACTGAGCAGATTGGCATTTCCTACACAGCGCCTTCCGACTACAATGGCGCGGTGTCCTCGGGGCGTTGGACGCATTCGTTTTCACTCTTCGTGGCCGAGAAGTCGGACATGACTTTTGCGGACAATCCGCAGAACCGATGGTCCCTATCGCGAGCACGGTCCCGATTCGACGCGGAAGGTGCGATTTCGCGAGGGTTCGGAGCGGAGTTCTTCGTCCGCGCCGCGGCGATCGCCGATCCTCCCGGTGGCTGGAAGCCTCCGTTCTTTCCGGTGGCGGCGTGGGATTCGATGGTTGCGGCAATCCGCAATGTGTCCGAGCCTTCGCCGGAGGCCGGCTATGCGAGCTATTACGACTGGCTGTTAGCGAAAAACACCGGCGTGAGCGACGAGATCATCCAAGTGATTCGCCGCGTCGCCACAGTGGAATCGCTGCTTCAGACGGTGAGCGCAAGCGCGCAGTTCTTTGCCTTCGCCAATACGGAACTTCCCGATCCCGGTGCGGCGTATCTGTCGGGAACAACGGGTTCGCGAGCGCTACTGGACTCGACCCTTCGCTCCTATGCGGTGCTATTGATCGACGATGCAACGGCGGAACAGAAGACGCGAGCGAAGCGATGGCTTGGCCTGTTGATGTCCATGAGTCTGAACAACGGCTTTCAGCCGCTCCAGGAGACATCGCAGTACCTTGGCAACACGAACCAAGTGGAGGAGAACCGCTTTTCGAGGGTCGGAGTGACGGCACTGCTTCGCCACGCGGCGCCGGCCGAGTTCGTGACGTGGGCTCTGGATCAGATCAACACACAGACTCCCGCTTTCTACCGTGCCAGCGGGACAGGCGACGGGTCCAGCAACTACCACGGCGTCTATTCGCCGATTCTCGCGGCCACGATGGCTTGGCGGAACTTGTGGGGCGCCGCGGATGTGACCAAGGCCGATGCGCAGTTTGACGCCACGCACCTCTGGCTGGCCGGCTGGTCGGTACCGGACCCGAGATACACCAGCCGACAGCGGCGGCTGCTGCCGATTGGCGACGGCGCGTTCCAGCGCTCAACGCTCAGCGCGATGACAGCGACCCACTTGCTGAATCGTGGGCAGGCCGTCAAAGCGGGGGAGGCGGTTGCGTTCTGGCGAAGCTCAGGAATGCGGTATGAGGAGTTCTACTTCCCTGCGGTCCTCATCAATCGCGCAGATGCACCGACATCGCCATTGAGCATCGGGCACCGTTTGCAGGAGCGGGCGTGGACCGGGCTTCGTTACGGGTGGGACACGGTGAAGGAGACCGTGGTGTTCGTTTACGACGGGGATTTCGCCTCCGTCAACGGAGGCCATGTGTACGATTCGGATACGGGATCGACGCAGATCTACGCCTTGGGTTCTCCACTCGTGTCTAACGTGCCCAGCAAAGATCCGACGTGGTATTCGACGCTGATGCGCTCGGGCGTCGAGGTCCCGGAGCTTGCCGGCGGCTACATCAAAGGAACGACGGCGTGGAACGCAAACCAACTGCCGATCAGCGATGCTTCGAACGGCCACGATACCGGACTGGATCGCGCGTACAAGCGGAACCTGGGAATCGACCAACGGGACTTCGGAGGGTTCACGAAATCGGCGTTCACGCAAGCGAGATACCTGAGCACGCAGGGGCTCTACAAACTTCAGCGCACGTACCTGATCTATCCCAACGATTCGTTCCCGATCATCTATCAGACCAACACATACAGCGGGACGGGGGCGGCGACCGCCAAGGTGATGCAGTGGAACTTCCCAATGACCGAAGGGACGAGCGTGACGCTGCCCGACGCGTCCGTGGTGACTCCTACGGTGAAGGCCTATGCGGCCGGCTCTCTGCCGTCCACATCGGCCGACTCGCCGCCCGCGAGCGATGAGCATTCGCTGCCGGCCGGCCTGAATCGCTACCGCTTCACAGGGACCACGCACGGGGCGAATTACGAGCCCGCGCTCAACTGCGCGTCGAACTGCGGCGTCGATACCGACTTCTACATCGTGGGCAACAGTGGCGATGCGGCGTTGTTCTCCAGCGTGAGGATCCGGCAGACCTACGATTCGCCCGGCGTCGATTCGACTTACTACGGCATCCGGTACCGGGCGACCGGCCCAACCGGGTTTCTCTGGCTGCCCCGCCGCAAGGGGCAGAGCCCGCCGGATTCGGTGACGCAGGAAGCGTGCGGGATTCAGGTGGTGCGTGGTTCCGCCATCACGTGCTTCAATGATTCCCGCATGACGCATAGCGATGGATCCACGACAGCTCTCACGGCCTTTGGCGGCAGCGCGGTGTCATTCGGGGGAATGACCATATCCGGCGGACCTGGCGAGTTGGTGAAGAACGCAAGCGGTGCGATCACGGCATCCATCGGGGGGCTGATCGGTTCTGAGCGAACGTTGCAGTTGGGCGCCAGCTATTGGCCCAATATCGCGCTGACGAAGAGTGGGAGTGATTGGAAGGTTTTCCACGAGGGATCCACGGCGCAGACCGTTACGGTACAGTTCAGCACGACGCCGGTAACCCTGCGTGCCGTACCGTTCACGCTGTCAGCCCCAGCAGGGGCGACCGGAGTCGCGATTGCCTGGGGAGGATCGCAGGCCCAGATCTGGGCGCCCTGCGCAGCGGGGAGTTGCAGCGTGACCATCCACAGTCCGCTCGGCGACCACAATTACACGTACGCATTCCACGGCGTTCGGGGCGGCGGTGGGGGCGCCTACAGAGTGGAGTGACCGTACCGTGCGGCTTCGCGTCCGCCGGTGATAAACAACGATCCCCAGAGCTGGAGGTTGAGGAGGCGCCACAGCCGGTCTGTGGCGTCCTGACGGCCACCGGCGTGGGCGTCCAGGAGCGCGGCGACGGCGTCGAGATCGAGGAAGCTGGCCAGCAGGCCGTCCTTATCGAGAAGAGCGGTCGACACCGCACCGAGACGGGCGGGATTGCACAACCATGCTCTCAACGGAGTCGGGAAGCCCTTCTTGGGGCCCCAGACGATCTCGTGCGGCAACAGATCCTCGACGACGCGTTTGAAGAGGAGCTTACCCTTTCCGGAGTGCAGCTTGAGGTTGCCTGGAACACGGGACGCAAACTCCACGAGCGTGTGGTCGAGGAGCGGAACCCGGCTCTCGATGGAGCAGGCCATGCTCATCTGGTCCTGCTTCATCAGGAGTTCGACCAAGTAGGTTTTCTGATCGGCGTACAGCAACCTCTGCAGGGCTGGGGCACCCGGATGGCGCGCCCAATGCCGCTGGAACGCTGAGTAACTCGGGCCCTCCACACCCAGCGCGGCGAGCTGGCGCTGGTCAAACGCTCCCAGGAAGTTATCCAGATAGAGCGACTCGACGGTCGCTTCTCTCGCGACAAAAGTGTGACCGAGCTTGCGGCGGAGATCCGGCGATACGACAGCGCCCTCCGCAAGGCCTTTGGCGGCTCGGCGGAAAAGCGAGGGGAACCGGCCCCAAAGGGTTGCGGCGCGCCATTGCCTGAGGAACAAGCCGTATCGCGAGTATCCGGCGAAGATCTCGTCGCTTCCCTCTCCGGTCAGTACAACTTTGACTTCCTGTGAGGCCAATCGAGAGACGACGAACAGAGAGACACTGGACGGCCAGCAGATGGGCTCGTCTTCATGCCAGATCAGGCGTGGCAGAAGGTCGAAAAACTCATCGGGGCCGAGCTGGACTTCGTGGTGGTCCGTACCCAGGGCTTCGGCTGTCCGTCTTGCGTTGGGGAGTTCGCTGTAGGCCGCTTCCCGGTAGCCCACCGAGAAGCTCTTGACGCGATCCGGAACCATGCCTTTCATGAGCGCGGCGATCGCACCGGAGTCCACGCCGCCACTCAGAAAGACGCCCAGCGGCACGTCGCTCATCAAGCGCATGCGGACGGTCTCTTCCAGGCGCCGGCGGCAGTCGGCGATCCACTCCTCTTCGCTCCGTTCCTCCACCACGCCCGGAGCGGGCGGATCCCAGTACTGCCGGGTCTCGATCGCGAGGCGATCGCCGGCGGCGCTGATCGTCATCCAATGTCCGGGCATCAGCTTCCGGATGCCGCTGAACATGGTTTCCTCACCGGCGCGGTAGCCCAGGGCCAGATACTCGGCCAGTCCCTCCCGATCGAACGAGGGCGTGATGAGGGGATGCTCGAGCAGGGCCTTGATCTCCGAGGCAAAGGCAAACACGCGCCCGTCGGACCACCAGTAGAACGGCTTGATACCGAGCCGGTCCCTGGCGCAGAAGAGTTGGCGCCGTCCGGCATCCCAAATCGCGAACGCGAACATACCGCGAAACAATTGCAGACACTCGGGGCCGTGTTGTTCGAAGGCGTGGAGGATAGTCTCGGTATCCGTGCGGCTGTGATATCGATGTCCAGCCGCTTCCAGCCCCGGACGAAGCGAGGCGTGATTGAAGATCTCGCCGTTAAACGCGATCCAGCGCGATTCGTCTTCATTGGCCATGGGCTGGTGGCCGGCGGAAGAGAGGTCGACGATGCTCAACCGGCGGTGCCCCAGAGCGGCGCAGCGATCATGAAAGAGACCGCTATCGTCCGGACCTCGATGGCGAATGGCGCCGGACATACGCAGGACCACCGCGGCATCGGGGGGGCCCACGGCGGATACGATGCCGGCTATGCCGCACACGGCATCACCTCGGTGCGGCCAGCGGTGCGGCGGCCAGTTCCTGGGCGTGCCGCGCCGCCACCCGCTCCAACGCAACGGCCAGTCCGGCGAGCGTGAAGACCTGATACCCGTAGGCGATGCTGAGGAACATGCCGAACACGCAGAAGCTCACGAACGACATTCTGATCGCGACCGCGGCTCGCCGGATCGAAACGGAGACCGGGTGCGCGGAACCGGCGTGCAACCTCTCCGCCGAACGCAGGGCGCGAAACGCAGCCAGAATCGCCAGCAGATAGAAAACCAGGGCGGGAATGCCGCACTCGCTCGACACCTGCGTATAGAGGTTGTGGGTCACGCGCCAGGCAGACCACTCCGGGCGATCCTCTTGCTTCTCCTGGCTGGTGGCCAAAGGGAACATGCCGGGCCCCACACCGAACACGGGGTGTTCGCCGGTGAGAATCAGGCTCTGCTTGAACAGTTGACGCCGGTTCATGGTGGAGCCGACGGCGTCCCCGACCTCCTCAGAGCCTTCTTCGTAGGTGACGTAGCGCTCTTTCAGCTTGTCAGGCAGAAACGCGCCCAAAGTGACGACGGCCAGCACGGCCAGGGCAAGGAGCTTGACCTTTGCCGGAAACGAGGCCCTCAGGAACAGCAGCAGGAAGAGCACTCCGGAGGTGACAAACATCGCTCGGGAACCGGTGCGCGCCAAAGCGACGGCAACCGGAATCACCGCCAGCGCGACAGCCGCACGACGGAACGGTTTGTCCTTCCACTCCAGGAAACTGAAGATCAGGAAGGGCAGGCCCATGAGCAGAATCTGCGCGATATCGTTTGCGTTGCCGAAGGTGCCTTGTTCCATCATCAACCGTTCGTTCACGGTCTCGCCGCTGGCCCACGAGAAAACGGCGAAGAGAGTGGCGGACACCGCCAAGGTGGTGAGGATGCTCCGCAAGTGCTGTATGGAGGTGGAGAGGCCGCCCACCGCAACAAACATCGCCGCAGCGTAGAGCGTATTCACCAGCACCTGAACGCTGCCGCCACGATAGAGGCTGAAGGGAATCGCGACCACCATCCAAAAAAGGAACCCGGCGAAACAGAGCGCGACGCGATGGCCGATCGCGCGTTGCACGCCTCCCACCAGGAGCGTCAGCACCACGGTCAACAGGAAAAAAATAGCAGGCAAGCGCAAACCGGTGAGCACGAAATCCGTGGGACGCGCGTAGAGAATGAAGAGATAAACCAAGAAAACGCGGAGCGCGAGGCTCTGGCCGGTGTTGTCGGCGGACGAAACGAGAGAGGCCACCCCGGGCCCGGCCAGGACCGGCGGCGCCGCCACTCCAATGGGGCCGCGAGGGTTCATCTCGACTCCCCGATTATAGCGGGCGCCCCTGGGGCCTCTCGCATCCCGAGCAGAGACATCCTGGTGATCAAGCGATACGGTAGTTGGAACCGCCCGGCGGCGACGATCACCGGCGCCGGCCTTTTGGTTCCGAAACCCGTGGATCTCCAGCCGAATTCCCCGCCCTCCTGGAGTTCGGCGGCAACGGACGTTTCGATGCGAAGCCGGCCGCCGGTCTCAAATACGGATTCGGACCGTGCCGTCGTCGTCAGGCCACAGTGCCAGAAGAGTTCGAGCAGATGCTCCCCCGGAGGACCCTCGATCTCGTCGGAAACGACAATCGAGGCCGGCTTCTCAAAGACCACGGTTCGCCGATGAACAAAGCCGCCGTAGCGGCATTCGGCGGTGAGCCGGTCCTCCGCCGCTCCGGGAAGCCACTGCGTGACCGCGACGTCCGCTTTGTTCCGCCATCGAAACGGGCCGGCGGACTCGGCCTGGTCCCTTCCCGCAATGCGCACGGTGTTGTGAAAAGCGGAGCCGCGGAACGCCTCACGCCAGCGAAGATCGCCCACGTAGGTAAAGGTGCCGGCATCCACCAGAAGTTCTTCCCCTTCGTGCGACAGAAGAAGGCTGAGGCAATCGGAGTGGCTATGCCCGGCGCTTCCTTCGGCGAACGGTCCGGCATCCACGAGCAAGCGTGTGTGCCCGTCGACCATCAACACCAGGCCGGAGGGATCGAGCAAGCGGCTCACGCTTGGGGCCGCCGCGCGGGGCCGCGGCAGCGCCGGGTAGAGCGCGCCACCGTCGTCGTCGCCGAGCCGTGGAGGAACCGGCGGCGCGCCTTCGATCGCGGCGAGGAACTGCGCCATGCGAACCACCAGATCCGGCAACGCCTCGCCGCGGAGATGATAATGCAGCGCGAAGAAATCGAGCGCGTAACCCTGGTAGTAACTGGACAGTTCGAAGTAGCTGCCATCGGCCCGCACCTTCTCAGCCAGGTGGCGGTCCACGATCGCCGCGCCAAGGCTCCGCCATCGTGCCGCGCGCGGCCACGACGGGTACAGCGCCCCGAGCAGATGGAGCGCCACGGCTTCGCCCAACAGGTGGGTGTTCGGCGAGAAGTAGACGGAGAGGTTGTTCTCCAGGTACACGCCATGTGCGTGGAGTGCGCGTAGAAAGGCGGCGCGAAAATCGGCGCCCAAGCCGGCGCCGGCGAACGCGTCGACGGCCGTCCAGGAGATCGCACGGAAAGCAACTTCGAGAGCGCTGGTCCAGTTGATTCCCCCCAACCAGGGATTCTGCGCGAACCAACCGGTCCATTGGCGGGCAATCTCATCGAGGCAACGGCGGTCGCCAGTGTGCGCGAAGGCCTCAGCGAGCTGGACCCAATGCTGGTGGCGGTTCGGCTCCCAAACGTTCTTGTGGTCGCCGGCCTGGGCGAAGTCCAAATATGGCACCCGGCGGAAGTAGACGGCCGGAGTTTCCCGCCCGTTCAGCGGGTCGCGCCGCCATTGAAAGCCGGGGCCTAGCGTGATCGGCGAGCCGAACAGCCGGAACCGCGATTGGAGCAAGTCCTCGTGAAGGTCAAGGGCAATGGCCGCCGGGGGCCGCCACGGCGCGGGCGGAGGGGGAAGCGAAGGAAGCGCGGGCAGGCCGGTAGCGTAGCGCCACAGGTTCGCCGCCTCCTGGCGCAGCCGGAACATCAACTCAGACGCGCTTCGCATGCCTTACGGTAGTATCGGAGGCCGAATGAAGATCCTTCACGTCGTAGGCGCGCGACCGAACTTCATGAAGGTTGCACCGCTGGTTCACGAACTGGCGAACCGGGGCGGCTGCGAACAATTGCTGGTCCACACCGGACAACATTATGACGAGAAAATGTCCGATGTCTTCTTTCGCGATCTTGGGATGCCGCAGCCGGACCTGAATCTGGAAGTCGGTTCCGGAACTCACGCCGCGCAGACCGCGCAGATCATGATACGGTTCGAGCCGGTGCTGATCGAACGCCGGCCGGACTGGGTGGTGGCGCCGGGAGACGTCAACTCGACACTGGCCTGCGCACTGGTGGCGGCGAAGCTCGGCGTGCCGGTGGCGCACGTGGAGGCGGGCCTGCGATCGTTCGACCGCACGATGCCCGAAGAGATCAACCGGGTGCTCACCGACCAGATCAGCGATCTTCTGCTCACGCCGTCGGCCGATGCGAACCGGAACTTGGAGCGGGAGGGAGTCGCCTCTTCGAAGATCTGCCTGGTCGGCAACTTGATGATCGATACGCTGGTGCGGCTCCTGCCGAAGGCGGAAGAGGGTTGGCCGGAGGTGCGCGCGAAACTGGGGATTGACGGAGCGTATGGCTTGCTGACCCTGCACCGTCCGTCGAACGTCGATCATCCCGAGGTCCTCGGGCCGTTGATCGCTGAATTGAATCGCGTCGCCGACGGCATCCCCCTGGTGTTCCCGGTTCACCCCCGCACGGCGCAGCGGCTGTCCGGCGTCTCCGCGCGGATCCGGCTGGTCGAACCGCTGGGCTACGTCGAATTCCTCGCGGCGCAGCGTCACGCCGCTTTGGTGATTACGGATTCGGGCGGCATTCAGGAGGAGACCACTTATCTCGGCGTACCCTGCCTGACGATGCGCGAGAACACGGAGCGGCCGGTGACGATCACCCACGGAACGAACCGCCTCGTGCGGAGCATCGAAGATCTGGCTGCCGCTGCGGAAGCAGCGCTGGCGCACGGAACCAAGCCCGGCCCGATTCCTTATTGGGACGGCCACGCCGCGGTGCGCGCCGCCGACGCGCTGCTCTCACTGGGTCCGGAACGAGGCTGAAGGCTGTTCCGCCGCGCATAACACACGGTAGTGCACCGTGCTGCGCGGCTTCAGGCTCACCAGGCGAACCGCCCGCTCGCGGTTCCCACCCCCGTCGCGGACGCGACGCCCGGTTCCCCACGCCGCCTTCTCGCCAAACTCGAGCGTGCAGGCGAACGCGTCGGGGGCCAGGTAACGCACGACGGCGCTGGTGGCGGTGATCTCCTCGACTCGCGTATCGAGAACACGGCCCTGCCTGGCCGCCAGCTCTCTGTTCCGCCGCACCTCCGCAGGCAGCGGAAGTGCCGAGGGCCGCATCGCGGCGTACAGCGCACGCTCGGCTCTGCCCCGTCGCAGACCTTGCATGCCCGGCCACTGCGTCGACCGCGGATACGAGTTGGCGAAGCGTTCCAGGCCGCAGCAGATGATGTTGTTCTCAAAGATCCAGTTGGGCGCGTCGTCACGGCGGTAGCCGCGGTCGAGAGCCTCCGCGCCCTGCGTTCCACCGTGGTAAACCGGACGGAACGGCGCTTCCTCGTCGAACGTGAACGTGTTCCCGGAGAAGTTCAATCCCTCGGAAACCAGTTCGGTTCCGAGCAGCACGGGCAGGTTGCCGCGGTTCCCGATGAAGAGGTTGTCGGTGATGGTGAGATCTTCCACCCAGCCCAGATTCAGGATCGCGCGCGCCCCGAAGTCGCCGTTGCGGTACGTCCCCTCGCGATCCACCCGGCCGCCCTTGGCGAACGATCGGATGTTGAGGTCGCTGCTCTCGTTGTAACGGAACGTGATGCGGCGTGTCGGGGGCAGATGGCCGTTGCCGCAACCGGTGGTTCCCGTCAGGCGTAACAACTCGGTGCCTTCGCGAAACGTGTTGAACTGAATCAGCACGTCGCTCACGCCGCGATTCGATCCGCGAAGAGTCAGCCGGCCTTCCGAGGCGCCGCCGCGCGGGGCATCCTTCAGGCGGAACCGGCGGCAGCCGTCCTCCGCGCATTCCGCGGAGGCGATCTCCCACAGGCCGTCATAAGCGCCGTTCGTTCCATCGACAAACACCACGTCACCGGCGGAGAGCGCGAACGGCGCGGTCAACGTCAACAGGCCGTCTTCAATCGACGCGATGCGCACGGTGGCCGGCAGGGCAGAACAACGCGGCGTGATCAGGAGGAACTGGCCGGCCGTCAGCCCGGAGAAGCCGTGCTCGAACTGATTGCCCTCCACACGGATCGCCTCGCCGTGCTTGAGCTCCCAATGGTTGCGGTGCGAGTAGATGACGCCGTTATTCTCCGGATCGCCCTGCCGCCACTTCGGGTACGTCCGCAGCGTGTTTCGCGTGAAGGCGACGTCGCGGACGATGGTCGCCGTCTGCAAGTTGTTGTTGGGCGCAAAATACCCAATGCCCGCGACGGCAATGTAGTTGTTGTCAATCCGCGAAGGTCCACCGCCGAAATGCAGAATGCCGTTGCCGCCCTCGGTCTGGCTGTAGCCCGAGGCTCGCCACCAGGACACTTCGTCGATGTAACTGTTGACGATCGCCACCTTGTTCCCGGAGAGCGCGAAGCCGGTCATCAGCCGCTGTGGATACGGCCAGCCGTGAACGTAACAGCGGTCCCATACGACTTCGTCGCCGTAGGAACTGATCAGGCCGCGATAGACGCCCTGGGGCTGCGTACCGTTCACCAGCCGGTCCCATCCGGCGGGCAGGGGATCAGGCATGCGCTCGTGGGTCACTTCGAGCCCCACGAAGCGATAGCGGCGAGCCCCCGCGGGCACGACGATCGCGGCGTGGGCGTCGCCTCCGGCAGTGGTCATGCGGAAGCGCCGCCACTGATTCGGGCTGGTGCACCAGAACGTGTCCCCGGTGGCGGGCCGGAAGAACCACTGCTCCGGGTTGCACGTACCGGGTAGGTCGGTCCCGGCAACGAAGTCCGGACGTTTCCATCGCGTGAGGACGGAGAACGTGGGATTCAGGGTGGCGTCGAACGCCGAGGAGGTAGAGAGCCTGGCGATCGGGCGCACCACGAAGTTGTCGCCCTCAACGCTCTCCACAGCCCCCTGCGTCGCGATGGCGTACCCGTTGTTCGAAAGGCGGATTATGTCGCCGGGCCTCAGTTGATGTCCGGGTGCGGTGACCGTCAGCGCGAGGTGGCCGGATATCGCGGTGATCCGGTCCGGCCCGGCGTACTCAGCGTGGCTGTTGTTGCACACGTACACGGGAAACATGGACTGCGGCAGAAGCGAGACCCAGGCGAAGCCGCCTTCACCCGAATGCGTCTCACACCGGCCGCTGGGCAGGAAGGCTGGCTGCGTAGCCTGCGACACAGGCAGCGCGTTGCCAACGAAGCGGGCCGTGGCGCCCTCCCACACCGGCGAGAAACGAACTCCATCGGGAGCGAAGCCCTCGGTGCCGGCGGTCGAGCTTCGAACCACAACCCAGCCGTTGTGGTTGGGACGCGAGGGGAACGTGAACTGCCCGCGGCACTCCGTTCCCATCGGAATGACCACCTCGTAGTTGAGATCGCCCGCAAGCTGCCCCAGCCGCCGCAACACATCCGGGAGGTTCGAGCAGTCGGCCTGCACCGCGAGTTCGGAAGAGTCGCCGTATTCACCGGTGGGGATCGACGTGTCGAACGGCTCAGGATCGCGCGGCGGCTCCGGATGAACGGCGGGCTCCGGGAGCGTGGTGAATGCGATCTCCCGCGAGACGTTGCTGTTGCCGTTGGCCCGCGCGCGAAGCCGGTACGTCGTGGCGGGCGAAAGCCCGGTCAACACCACCGTGCTGGTAAAGGGAGCGCTTCCGTTTCGAACCGCGGAGACGGTGCGGTCCTGGCCGCCGGGCCGGCTGTAGACGATATCGGAATTCTGTGGGTCGGAACTCGTCACGAAAGTGACGCGGGCCGTGCTGTGCGTGATATTGGACACCAAGGGCCCGTAGGTAATCGTTTGGGCGCCCAGAAGCGCCGGAAGAAGCAGGAATGCACCGTGTAGTTGCCGCATGCCGATGGTCGCTGCCAGTCCCCGCGCCGTCGCGGTCTCCTGTCAGTATATCGGCTGTCCGGGCGGCGGCGATGGCCTTGCCTCGCCCGGCACACAGTCCCGGCCTCACAATGGAGCAGAAGTAGTCAACGCCGCGTCGATCCGCCGCACCTGGCGCAGTAACTCCGCCAGCCGGCCCAGCGGCAGCGCGTTCGCCCCGTCGGAGAGGGCCCGCTCCGGCGCCTCGTGCACTTCCACGAACAGCCCGTCCACGCCGCATGCCACCGCCGCGCGCGCGAGCGGTTCGATGAATTTCGGCTGCCCGCCGGACTTGTCGCCCGCGCCGCCGGGCAACTGCACGCTGTGCGTGGCGTCGAAGACCACCGGCCAACCCAACTCCCGCATGGTAACCAGTCCGCGCATGTCCACCACCAGGTTGTTGTAGCCGAAAGTGGTGCCCCGCTCAGTGAGGATCACCTTCTCGTTCCCGGTGGAAGCCACTTTCGCGGCGGCGTGGGCCATGTCGAGCGGCGCGACGAACTGCCCCTTCTTGATGTTGACGATGCGGCCGGTACGCCCGGCGGCCACCAGCAAATCGGTCTGCCGGCAGAGGAACGCGGGAATCTGGAGGATGTCGATGCCCGCCGCCGCGCCAATCCACTCGCCGGCGAACGTCGCCACGCCG
>DALYJJ010000041.1:0-43799 GCA_031969915.1 Bryobacteraceae bacterium
TGGCTGCGAGGCCGGCGCCGAAGGCGACCAGCAGAAACGTGCCCAAGGGCTGTTTGGCGGGAGCGGCGGGCGCGGGTGCGGTGGACTTCGCGGGCGCCTTCGAGGGAATCGCTTCGGAATAGCCGGCGGGCAGGACGAAGGCGGCGGCGGGCGCGGCGGGATCGACGGTAAGGACGGCGGCCGCCGTGATTCGTTTCGGCGGCAGGCACTGCCGGTCGTCGCACATCTGGTAGCGCAGCCGCGCGGTGAGTTCGAGCGGACCTGGGGGAGCGGTCCTGGCGAGTTCCGCGGCGAGCAGGAACGTGGTTTCCTTCTCGTAGGTCTCCGTGTCGGATTGGAAGTTCGGGTCGTACTTGCGGGTGGGCGCGGTTTGGTAGAGCTTGACTCCGGACACCGCGGCAGACTCAGCGAGCTGAATGCTGGTGGGAATGGGACCGGGCGGCGTGGTGGGAGAGTAGAGGTGCCAGGGCGGGTCAATCGCCACCTTGAGCTTGAGCGTAACCGTGGAGCCGGGTGGCGCCTTCGCGGGGGCCTCCAGAGTCCATTTCGCGGGCGACGGCGCCTGTCCGAGGGCCGCGGCCGCGGTGATCGCCGCCAGTAGAAGAATACGCACGTCTCAGTCCGCCGATGCGCCGAACGAGCGGCCCAGTTCGGCGCTGATATGCCGGTTGATGTGTCCTTCCGCGAATTCGGCCGCTACGCGAATCGCGTTCTTGATGGCATTGGCGTTGGAGCGCCCGTGGCAAATGATGGAAACGCCCTTCACGCCGAGCAGCGGCGCGCCGCCGTACTCGGAGTAATCGACGCGCTTCTTGAAGTCCGTGAACGCCTCCCGCGCCAGCACGTAGCCGATCTTGCGAGTGATGGTGGCCTTGAGGGACTCGCTCAGCATGTGCTTGATGCATTCCACGAGCCCTTCGCTGACCTTGAGCGCGACGTTGCCGATAAAGCCGTCGCAGACGATGACGTCGACCTCGCCGGTGTACAGGTCGCGCCCCTCCACGTTGCCGATGAAGTTAATCGGCGCGTGCTTGAGAAGCACGGACGATTCGCGGGTGAGGCTGTTGCCTTTGTGCTCTTCCTCACCGATCGACAAGACGCCGACCTTGGGATTGTGAGTGCGGAAGATGACCTTGGAATAGATGCTGCCCATGACCGCGAACTGAGCGAGCATGCGGGCCGAGGAGTCGACGTTCGCGCCGACGTCGAGCATGACGGCGGGGGTGCCCTTCAGGGTGGGGAACACGGAAGCGAGCGCCGGGCGTTCGACGCCGGCGATCATGCCGAGGCTGGTCTTGGCGGTGGCCATGACCGCGCCGGTGTTGCCGGCGGAGACGACACCCTGGGCGACGTCTTCCTTGACCAGGCGCATCGCGACGCGAATGGAGCTGTCGCGCTTGCTCCGCACGGCCTTGGCGGCGCTGTCGTCCATGGTGATGACTTCGCTCGCGTGCACGAGGCGGATGGGCAACTCGCGCCAGTCCTCATCGTGTTCGCTGAGTTCGCGCTTGAGCACGTCCTCGCGGCCCACCAGGATGACCTGGACATTGAGCGAGCGCGCCGCGCGAATGGCGCCTTCCACCTCGGACTTGGGGGCGTGATCGCCGCCCATCGCGTCGACAGCGATGGTCACCATAGAAGGTTATGCGGTCAGAGGGAAACTACTCCTGCTCAACTTCCATCACTTCGCGGCCTTTGTACTGGCCGCAATGCGGGCAGGCGCGGTGGGGAAGCTTGGGCTCGTGGCAGTTGGGGCACTCGGCCAGACCGGCTGGCTTGAGCGCGTCGTGCGTCCGGCGTGCGGACGTACGGCGCTTGGAATGTCGTCGTTTCGGATTCGGCATTTCTTTGGGTCTTTCTCTATTAGAACAAATATGGCCCGTTGCGTGCTACCTGAGGTTTCGCAGGGCGGCCCAGCGATCGTCCGCGGGCTTCTGCTCGCAGTGGCAGCCACCCTTATTCAGGTTCTGCCCGCACACCGCGCAGATGCCCCGGCAGTCCTCCGAACAGACGGTCTGCATGGGGAGTTCGAGCAGCACGTGCTCCCGTACGACCTCGGCCAATTCCAGGCCGAGGCCCTGGTAAAAGGCGATCTCGCTTTCGCCCGCGTCGATGCGCGTCTCCTCGTGCACGGGTGCGGTATCCGCGGGCCGGTAGAAGAGGTCGAAGGGGCCGTCGATCGGAAACAAGGCCGTTTCCAGGCAACGGTCACACTCGGCCTGCATCCTGACGCTGATCTGGCCGCGCACCCGAATCTCGCCGAGGGTGTTGTTCAGCAGTTCAGCGTGTCCCCGGACCGCGAGCGGCCCGGACTGCCAGATTTTGCCTTCGACAAACGAGATCTCGCCCGGCTGGTAGGTAGTGTCGAAGTGAATCTTGTGGTGCTCCAACTCCTGCACAGCAAAGAACACTGACACCTCCCAGCGGGCCCTCGCGCGCTCTGTCCAGTATATCGTGGCCGCCCGCGAATGCTCAGGTGCGGGGCAGGAAACGGCGCACTCCGTACTGGTACACCGCCGCTCCGAGCACGCCGCCCGCGAGCGGGCCCACGATGGGCACCCAGAACGCTCCGCTGCCGTCGGTCAGCCCGTTATTCTTGAAACCGGCCAGGACGGTGAGTAAGCGCGGCCCGAAGTCGCGCGCCGGGTTGATGGCGTAGCCGTGCAGCGCGCCGAACGACATGCCGATGGCCACCACGATCAGGCCGACCAGCACCGGCGTCAGATTCCCGTTGGGCTGATTCCGCTCGTCGCCCACGGCCAGCACGAGCAGCAGCAGCAGCGCCGTGCCGAGCACCTGGTCGAGTAGTCCGGCCGACGGCAGGCCCGGGAACGCGGGGAAGGTAGTGAACACGCCGGCGGTCTTCTCGAGGTTGGGGTCGAAGGACAGGAACGCCTGCCGGTAATTGAGGAAAACCACCGCCGCGCCGAGGAACGCGCCCGCCGTTTGGGCGACGGAGTAGGGAATGACCTTCGCCCAAGGGAACCCGCGAAACACGGCGAGCGCCAGGGTGACGGCGGGGTTCAGGTGGGCGCCGCTGATGCGCCCGGAAACGAAGACGCCCATGGTCACGGCGAGGCCCCAGGCGATCGTGATGTTCGTGTACCCGCCGTTGACGATCTCACCCGCCGTACCTTTGCCGAACAGCGCCACCATCGCCACCACGCCGTTGCCGATGAGCAGGATGACCATTGTGCCCAGGAACTCCGCGATCAGTTCCGCCATCAGGGAAGGTTTCTGCATGAGAGCGGGATTCTATCATGGAGATATGGGGCAACACGAGACGATCACTTTGGGCGGCGGCTGCTTCTGGTGTCTGGAGGCGGTCTTTGACCGGATGGAGGGTGTGGTGTCGGTGGAGTCCGGCTACATGGGCGGACACGTCGACAATCCGACGTACCAGGCCGTGTGCAGCGGCGGCACGGGACACGTAGAGGTGGTGCAGGTGACCTTTGACCCAGGGGAGACCAGCCTGCGCGACGTCCTCGACGTCTTCTTCACGATCCACGATCCGACTACGCCGGACCGGCAGGGCAACGATGTGGGCACGCAGTATCGCTCCGTGATCTTCTACCACTCCGAGGAGCAGAAAGCCGCGGCCGAAGGGGTGATTGCGGAACTCACCGCGAAGAAGGCCTTCCGCGATGCGATTGTGACGGGGGTGGAGCCGGCGGCGAAGTTCTACCTCGCCGAGGGCTACCATCAAGAGTACTTCGAGAACAACCCCTGGCAGCCGTACTGCATGTTTGTGGTTTCGCCGAAGGTAGACAAGTTCCGCAGCAAGTTCGGCGCGAAGCTCAAGGCCGGTGCCTGAGGCTCTTGACGTGGCGTGAACTGGCGCACCATGTAGTCGCTTCTCTCCAGGTGTGGATAGTCGGGCCGAAGCGCGAACAGCGCGGGATCCGGCTCGCCCAGCGTAATGCGCTTCGCCTCTGTCACCGATGCGACTTTCCATGGCGCTTTCTCGTCCGCTCGATCCTCCAACAGCAACCGGATCGGGACGCAGCCGAGCGCAGGCGCGTGCCAGCTCGTCGTTCGCCTCACGCCGCGCTCTTGGACCATCATCACGGCCGCGTAGCCAAGGACAACGGGACCGGCCGGCGAAGAGAGCGCCGGGTGTGTCGGCGACGTCGAGCAGCGTCCGGATGGCGAGTCGATCGTTGATCGACCCCTGGAGGCCCACATCGGTTCGCCGCACATAGCGTGTCGCCTCGGCCGGCTTGCCCACTTTGCCGAACCGCTGGACGGCCGACCCGTCGGCGCGCTGCGCCAGCAACTGGTCCGCGACGACTTCGGTGCCGGAGCCAGAGATCCCCGTGCGGTGCATAGTGACCTGGCTCTCGACGGTGAACGCAGATGACCCCTGCGCGGCAGCGCCTTAGAGCGGCAGGATCTCCTCGCGAACGGGATCGAACCGCAGCCGGCGCTTCTGGAGGTAAGCGATGTTGCCCAGGTGCGACGCCTGCGCGGAGCGGTGCCCGATGAGCACGTCGCCATTCGGCAGCTTCCGCGTGCGGCAGCACTCCAGGAAGTTCTTGACGTGGTCCAGCGTGAAATCGTAGCCCTGCGGGCCCATCACCACTTCGGGTTTTGCGCCACGTCCGGCGGGCGTGAACTCGAAGCGCGAGCGGTCGATCCAGAGCTTGCCGTCGGTGCCGCAGATTTCCACGGCGGCGCCCTGGATGCCGGGCGCAAGCGTGGCTTCGAAGGTGGCGGTGTAGTCGTCGCCGTATTCGAGCAGCACGTTGATGGTGTCCGGGGCGGTGCGTCCGTCCTTGTAGTGGTACACGCCGCCGGCGGCCACGGCCGAGGTCGGAATGTCGTGGCCTAGGAACATGTGGACGACGTCGATCCAGTGGGTGAAGAGATCGGTGACCTGGCCGCCGCCGAAATCGAGATACGCGCGCCAGTTGAAATACTGCTGCGGATCGTATTCGCGCCACTTCAGGGGGCCGAGGAAGCGGGCCCAGTCCAGGTTACTGGGCTTGGTTTGCAGAGAGGCGGGCGCGCGGCGCAGATGATAGCCGTTGCCGTGCCACCAGGTGCGGGCCAGCGTGACGCGGCCGAGGCGCTTGATGTACTCGTCGCGGGCCTTGATGTAGTGGGCGCCGGAGCGCTGCTGCATGCCTACCTGGCAGATGCGATTGTTGACGCGCGCGGCCTTGACGATGCGGGGGCCTTCCTCGACGGTGAGCGTGAGCGGCTTCTCGACATACACGTCCTTGCCGGCGTTCAGCGCGTCGATCGCCGTCTCGCCATGCCAGTGATCCGGCGTGGCGATGAGCACGGCGTCCAGTTCCTTCACCTCGAGCAGCTTGCGATGGTCGCTGAAGGATTGCGCGGCCGGCGCCTTCTGCTTGGCCATGTCGATCATGTTGGCGTAGACGTCGCAGACCGCCGCGACCTCCAGACCCTGCACCTGCTGGAACAGCCCCATCACGTGGCGTCCGCGGTCGCCCACGCCGATCGCTCCGAGCCTGATCCGGTCGTTCGCGCCGAGCACGCGGGAGTAGGAAGAAGCCGTCCAGGCGATCACGCCCGTGCTTGCGCCGCGGAGCACGCTCCGGCGGGAAATGGTATGCCGCATGTGGGGATTATATCTCCGGGAGAGCTTTCCTCCGTCGCGGGCACTATCTGGACGTGATCCGCCAGCTCATCCGATGCAGCGCGCTTGTGGCTCTGGCCCTCACCGTGTGGGCAGCGGTTCCGGCCAAGGAGACGAAGCCCGGCGCTCCGCGCGACGAGGAACTGCGCCAGGCGATTCTGGCCCGCATCGCGAAATCGAAGAGCGCGGCCGATGGTTGGCAGGTGAGCGTGCGGGGCGGCGTGGCGACGATTACCGGGACCACCTCCGTGGCGCAGCGCAAGGGCTCGGCGACGCGGATGGCGAAATCGGCGGGGGCGCGCGAGGTGATCAACCGCATTCAAATCTCCAAGGAAGGCCGGGAGAAGGCGGCGGCCACGCTGCGCCGAGCTCAGGTGCACCGCGGCGAGGCGCGCGACAAGCGATAAAATCGCTGGCATGTTGAGAGCATCCGCGGTCTTATTGCTGCCCGTCTGTCTGGCGGCACAGTCCCTGTCGATCACCAAGGGCCTCGTCGATTACCAGGTGCTGCAGCGCGATGCGCAGAACCGCGGGGCGGCGGAGGTGGAGGGCAAAGCGGAGGGCGCGGATGGGCGCGCACTCGAGATGCGCGTGACGGGCAAGGGCGGCTTCGGCTGGCGCGCTGCGGGCACGGTGCAGAACGGGGCCTTCAAAGCGAGCCTGTCCGGAATTCCGGTGGGCGGGCCGTACCGGATCGAACTGCGCGCGGGCAAAGCGGCGGCGGCGGTAGCGAATGTGTTGGTGGGGGACCTGTGGGTGCTCGCCGGCCAGTCCAACATGGAAGGCTACGGAGACCTGGTGAATCTTGCGCCGCCGAGCGCGATGGTGAACTCCTTCGACATGACCGATGTCTGGAGGCGCGCCGAAGAGCCGCTGCACCGGTTGGTGGACGCGGCCGACTCGTTCCACCAGCGCGGCAGGCCGCGGCTGGAAGGCGAGGCGCTGAAGACATGGATCGCGAACCGTAAGAAAGGGACGGGCGCCGGGCTGCCTTTCGCTTTGGAGATGACGCGGCGGACCGGTGTGCCCATCGGGCTGCTCCCGTGCGCCCACGGCGGCACTTCGATGGACCAGTGGAGCCCGTCGTTGAAAGAGCAGGGCGGGGCGTCCCTCTACGGCGCCATGCTGCGGCGGGTGCGGGCGGTGGGCGGCAAGGTGGCGGGCGTGCTCTGGTATCAGGGCGAATCGGACACCGGTGTGAAGTCCGCGCCGCTCTATCAGGGAAAGTTCGAGGCGTTCATCGCCGCCGTGCGCGAGGACTTCGGGCAGCCCCAATTGCCGTTTTACTTGGTGCAATTGGGACGGTTTGTGAATGCGAGCAATCCGAACGAGTGGAACCTGGTCCAGGAAGCCGAGCGCCTGATCGAAGAGAAGACGCCGCGGACCGGGATGGCGGTGGCGGTGGACCTGGATCTCGACGACCCGATCCACATCGGGACGGACGATTTCAAACGGTTGGGCAAGCGGCTCGCGAACCTCGCTTGCCGCGACCTGTTCCCGAACGTCGCGGCTTGCCAGGCGGTGGCGCGCGGGCCGCGGCCGGTGTCGGCGAAGCTCGAGGGCGGGAACGTCATCCGGGTGAGCTACTCGAACGTGAACGGTGGGCTGCGCGCGCCCGGGCGGATCGCCGGTTTCTCGCTGTGGCAAGCGTCGGGGGAGTATCTGCCGGCGCTCTATAAGGCGATGGTGGATCCGAAGGCGCCGGCGCAGGTTCTGCTGTACGTGCAGCCCAAGTTGCCGGAAGGAACGGTGCTCCGATACGGGGCGGGGAAGGATCCGTACTGCAACCTGGTGGACGTGGCGGACATGGCGGCGCCGGTGTTCGGGCCCATGAAGATCGAGTAGGCGGCGCTTCCTGACGGCGGCGCCGGGAGCGGGGTCCTGAATCCCGCATGATAAAATCAGGACTGAATGCGATTGTTCCTGTTGTCCGCCCTGGTGGTTACTCTCTCCGCCCAAACGCCGCAGCCGCCGCGGCCGAATATCAGCCTCAGCACGTATAGCCTCGACGAGGTGGTGGCGGTGATCGACGGCAGGCCCTTCACGGCGGGGCAACTGGACGCGCTGACGAACTCGTTCCAGGGTTTGCGGCAGAACATGCAGTCGAATCCGGAAGGCTTCCTGCAGCAGTACGGGTTTCTGATTGCGTTGACCAAGATGGCGGAGAAGAGCGGGCTGGAGAACAAGACGCCGACCCGGGAACGGCTGGAGTATTCGCGGGTTCAGATCCTGGGGAATGCGCAGATCGACCAGCAGTTCATGGACATTCCGCTGGGCGAGCCCGAGTTGCGCGCCTATTACGAGAAGCACAAGGACAACTACTCGTTCGTGAACATCAAGGCGATCTACGTCCCGTTCAGTGCGGCGCCGCCTCCCCGGATGGACCCCAAGGCGAAGAAGATCCTCTCGGAAGCGGAGGCTCTCGCGAAGGCGGTTGCGGTGGCAAAGGAAGCTCGCGCAGCGGGCGCGGACTTCGTGAAACTGGTGCAGGCGTACTCCGACGACCCGGTTTCGAAGACCAAGGATGGTGACTTCGGCACGTTCCGGCGGAGCGACAAGAGCATCCCGCCCGATATCGGCAAGGTTCTGTTCTCGATGAAGACGGGCGACGTGAGCGACCCGGTGAAGCAGCCGAACGGCTACTACGTGTTCAAGGCCGTGGAAGCGGCGAACCAGACCTACGAGCAGGCGCTTCCCACGATGGCCACCGACGCGCGGGGAGCGATGTTGCAGGAGTGGGTGGAGAAGACCATGAAGGGCGTGAAGGTAGACATCAAGAACCCCGGGTATTTCGGCAAGAAAGACGGCGCCGCTGCCGGTGCGCCGCCCGCCAAGTAAGTCTTGCCGTCCAAACCGCTTCTGTTTCCGCCGTCGCTCAACGCGGCCCAACGAGAGACGATCCGCATCGCCACGCGGCGCCTTCCCCCACTGACGGGTGCTCCGGTTCGGGTGGTGTTCCAGCCCTCGTTGCGCGCCTGGCGGGGGCGGCTGCTGATCGAGAGCGACCGGGGCCACGAGGTGCACGCGGCGGCGTTTGTGCGCGAGCGGCGCGTGGTGCTGGAGTCCGCTCTGCTCGCCGACCGGCGCGAGTGCTCGCGGATCCTGGTGCACGAGTTGTTTCACTTCTCGTGGCTGCGGCTGGGCAATCCGCGCCGGCGGAGTTGGGAGCAACTGCTTCGGGCCGAATGGAAACGGCACGCGCGGGGCGAATTGGGATGGTCGTCGGAGTGGCGCAAGGCGGCCCTGACGGCAGGCGACCTGCGGGAGCGAAGCCGCCGCTGGCGCGAGTACGCATGCGAAAGCTACTGCGATACCGCGGCCTGGCTCTTCTCCACGATCAACGCGCACGGCGAGTACACGCTGGCCGCCCGGCACCGCGAACTGCGGCGGCACTGGTTTCGAGACAACCTGCCCGCGGCCGGGATACCGATATAATCGGGAGAGGAGCCTAGCCCATCGTGCACACCCGGATTCCGGCAGCGGTCGCGCTGTCCCTCGCGCTGTTTCTGACCGCCTGCTCGCGCCCGGCGCCCAACAACGAAGCGGCGTCGACGGTCAAGGCCTCCTCGGAGCGCAAAGCGGCTCCCGAGTTCACGCTGAAGGACGCCGACGGCAAGACGGTCTCGCTCGCCGATTACAAGGGCAAGATTGTACTGCTCAATTTCTGGGCGACCTGGTGCGGCCCCTGCAAGGTGGAGATCCCGTGGTTCGTCGAATTTGAGAAGCAGTACAAGGACAAGGGATTCGCGGTGCTGGGCGTGGCGATGGATGAAGAAGGCTGGGACGTGGTGCGGCCTTACATCCAGGAGAAGAAGGTGAACTACCGGGTGCTGCTGGGCAACGATTCGACCGCCGAAGCTTACGGCGGCGTCGAGTCTCTGCCGACCACGTTCCTCATCGATCGCGAGGGGCGCATCGCCTCCACGCACGTGGGCTTGGTGAGCAGGAGTGATTACCAGAATGAGATTAACGAGCTTGTCGAAAAGACTTCGGCCCGCCGCACCGGCGCTCCTGTTTCTCTGCCTGCCTTTTTCTTCGGCGGCGCAAAGTAGCGCGGTGCTGTCGGTGGCCGAACCGGCGAAGGTCACCCTGCGCCGCGAGACGCCGGTGGTGGTGCCGCTCGCCGTTTCGCTGAAGAGCGGCTACCACGTGAACAGCACCACGCCGCCGGACCCCTACCTGATTCCGCTCAAACTCACCTGGGACGAGGCGATCGTGAAGGTGGAGCGGACGGACTTTCCGAAGCCGCTGATGCAGAAATTCGAGTTCAGCGAGAAGCCTCTTTCCGTTTACGAAGGCAACTTCGAAATCAAGACCACGCTGCGCGCGCCGAAGACCGCGGCCACGGGGCCCAACGTCCTCGCCGCGAAGCTTCGCTATCAGGCGTGTTCGGATACGGCCTGCCTGCCGCCCAAGACCATCGAGGTCAAGGTCCCTGTCGTCATCCAATAGGACCCTGCTGATCCGTCCGGGAGCGATCGGGGACTTCATCGTGTCCCTGCCGGCGCTCAAGTTCCTGTCGGCGCCGGAGACGGAACTGTGGGCGCCCTCGGCGGTGCTCCCGCTGGCGCGCTTCGCGGCCCGGACTTGTTCCATTGCCTCAACTGGCCTCGATCTGCTGGAACTGCCCGGTGTCGAGCCCCCGGCTTCCTTGCTCGAGCGGCTCGGCTCGTTTGACCGGATCGTCTCCTGGTATGGGAGCGCCCGGGAGCCGTTTCGCGAGCGGGTGAGGGACCTGGGTCTGCCCTTCCACTTCCTTCCGTCGTTGCCACCGGAGCAAGGGGAAGAACACGCCGCGGACTTCTACCTTCGATGCGCGGGCGGCAGTCCACCGGCGCGGCCGCGCATCGACTGCCCACGGCGGGACGAAGGCTTCGTGGCGATCCATCCGTTTTCGGGAAGCGGCCGCAAGAACTGGCCGCTCGAGAACTACCGCGCGGTGGCGGCGGCGCTGGGCGATGTGCGCTGGTGCGCCGGTCCGTTCGAAGATCTGCCCGGGGCGGTTCGGATCGACGATCTCTATGAGTTGGCGTGCTGGCTGGCCGGGGCGCGACTGTTTCTGGGCAACGACAGCGGCATCGCCCATCTGGCGGCGGCGGTGGGCACTCCGGTGATCTCGTTGTTCGGCCCCACGGATCCGCGTGTTTGGGCCCCCCGCGGACGCAGCGTGCGAGTGCTCGCGCCGATGGACCGCGTGACGCCGGGCGACGTGCTCAACGAAATCCGGCGGCGGTCAGGATGAGGCCGAGCTTTCTTTGGTCGCCGGCGACGGAGAAGGTCTTGTCGATGGCGATGGTCAAGGTCTGCCCCGAGGCGGGCGGCGTGGTGAGGGTGTGGGCTCCGGTGCGCGGCAGCTCGACATCGAGCAGCGGCTTTCCATCGAGCGATACGGTGACGCGGCGTCCCGGGGCCTGATCGGGAAGGAACAACTCGACGAGCACCGGCCGCGCCTGTGCGGGCGCCTTCAAGAGAATCGCGGCGCGATCGCCCATCCACCGCCAGCGCCCCTGTTCGAGTTCAAAGACGCCGCTCACGATCTGGCTGGCGGCTTCGGGCGCGTTCATGGGCACGAATTCGAGTACCGGCTTGCGTTCCATAACGCGAAAGGCCTGGACCACGTCGGCGGGTTCGCCGGCGACATCGAAAGGCCGCAGGCCGTTGGACGCGGTGGAGTAGCCGGACTTCGTTCCGAGGCCGATCAGACGCAGCGGAAGCAAGGGGCGGATCTCGCGTTCGGCGTAGGGAACCAGTTGTCCGCCGCCGGTGGTCAACGGGATGGGGTAGGCGAGGCGGCTCGCGAGCACGAAATCGCCGGGGCGCAGGGGCTGCGCGCGCCGAACGGCGACGCCGCCTTGCTCTTCGGCGTAGTAGCGAAGGCCCCATTCGCCATTGATCCAGGTGCGCGATTCGCTGGTTTCGGCGCGCAGCGAGCGGACGAACGCGCGGTAGCCGTCCCAGTGCTGGTAGTTGACGAACGCCAAGGCCAGGCTGAATGCGCCCTGCGCGGCGATGGACGGCCACAGCCAACGGCGGGGGGCGTGCTTCGCCGCGAGGATCGAGACGGGCAGGGCGAGCGGCAACAGATACCGGGCTGAGCCGGCGAAGAACAGAGCCAGCGCAGCGGCGAAAAACAGCAGGGCCCACTGGGCTTCGAACTCGCGCCAGAGGCGGACGCAGGCGGCGAGCACCATCGCTCCGGCCGCCGCCGACGCCCAGTAAAGAGGATGCGCATCGAGCAACGCAGCGGCCGCGGCGGCGGCCACCGCGACGGGCCACATGCGACGGAAGGCGGCTACGGCCAGCACCGGCCAAACCACCCATCCCAGGTGCGCGGTGAGAGCCGCCGCGTTTGACAGCTTCGCCGCGAGCGATTGCAGGTTGTAGGTGCGGAAGTGGCCGGCGAGCACCGTGGCCGGCAAATCGCCGGTGGAGAAACGTTCGAACGCCTGCCAGGCGAGAAGGACGATCACGGGAGTCGCCGCGATGCCCCAGGCCGCGATGGACGAACGCTTTCGCTGCCACACGAACAACCACAAGACGGGAACCAGGACCACCGACTGGTAGGCCGAAAGCGCGGTGAGCGCGAGCGCGAGCGCGGCCCAGGCGAGGCGGCCCTGAACGAAGAGCGCGACGGAAACGAGCCAGAGCGCGACGAGCGGGAGGTCGCTCTCGAGCGAGTTTCCGTTGACGACGAAGGCCGGCGTGAGGAGGAACAGGGCGGCGGCGGCGAGGGCTCGCTCCGGCGCGAAGCGTTGGGCGAGCGCGAGGGAAGCCCATGCCGCGGCCAGCGAAAAAACAAGATACGCGGCGTGAAACGGCGCCTCGCGGATGTCCCCCAGAAGAGCGAGCAGGCCGCCCAGCCACCAGGCGTTGAGCGGAGGATGCGGATGCCCGCGCATGTCCACTTCATCACCCAGGAACACATAGCGGGCGTGGGTGGGATGAAGCGGGTCAATCTGCGCGTGCTGCGCGCCCGCGAGGTAGTAGACATCGTCGCCCTGAATCGCCTGATTCAGGAAGGGCAGACGGATCAGCAGCACCAGGGAGGCGAGGAAGAGAAGGCTCCGCAATCCCCGATGATAACGCTAGTCGGCGGCCTTGCCGGCTGCCGATTCCCGTCTCCAGCGGAGCACCGGTTTGCGCGCGGCGGTGGTTTCATCCACGCGACTGACGCGGGTGGAGTGCGGCGCCTTGAGTACGAACTCCGGCTCCGATCTCCTTGGCGATGGAGATCATCGCGTCCACGAAGAGATCGATCTCCTGCTTGCTCTCCGTCTCCGTGGGTTCGATCATGAGCGCGCCCTTGACGATGAGCGGGAAGCTCACCGTATAGGGATGGAAGCCGTAATCGATGAGGCGCTTGGCGATGTCGCCGGTTCGCACGCCGCGCTTGGCCTGCCGCTCGTCGCTGAAGACGCATTCGTGCATGCTCGCCGCGGGGTAGGCGATCTGATAGTACTTCTCGAGAAATGCCCGGATGTAATTGGCGTTGAGCAGCGCGTCGAGGGTGGCGTTGCGGAGGCCAGGGCCGCCGTGGGCCATGATGTAGGCGAGGGCGCGCACGAGCACGCCGAAGTTTCCGTAGAAGGCGCGCACTTTGCCGATGGAGTGGGGCCGGTTGTAGTCGTGCGTCCAGAGGCCGTTGACCTTCCGCTGGCGAGGCGCCGGGAGGAAGGGTTCCAGGTGGCTCTTCACGGCCACCGCGCCGGCGCCGGGCCCGCCGCCGCCATGCGGGGTGGAGAACGTCTTATGCAGGTTGAGGTGCATCACGTCGACGCCGAAATCGCCGGGCCGGGTGATCCCCACCAACGCATTCATGTTTGCGCCGTCCATGTAGACCTGGGCGCCCTTGGCGTGGAGGATGGCGGCCACGCGAACGATCTCCTCTTCGAAGACGCCGACGGTATTGGGGTTGGTCACCATCAACGCGGCCACATCCTCGGTGACCGCCTTTTCGAGCACCGCCGGATCGACCATGCCGCGATCGTTCGACTTCAGATTCTCGACGCTATAGCCGACCATCGAAGCGGTGGCGGGATTCGTTCCGTGCGCGGAGTCCGGCGCCAGGATCTTCTTCCGCGGGTTGCCCTGGGCTTCGAGGAACGCGCGCACCAGCAGGATGCCGGTCAGCTCGCCATGCGCTCCGGCGGCGGGCTGCAAGGTCACCGCGTCCATGCCGGTGATCTCCGCGAGCGCCTGTTCCAGCGCTCCGATCACCTCCATGGCGCCCTGCGACAACGCCTCGGGCTGATACGGGTGGGCCCACGCGAGGCCTTCGGTCCGGGCCACCAGTTCGTTCACGCGCGGGTTGTACTTCATGGTGCAGGAGCCCAAAGGAAACAGGCCCAGGTCGATGCCGTAGTTCCACGTGGAGAGCCGCGTGAAATGGCGGATCGCTTCGATCTCGCTGACTTCGGGGAAATCCTCGATCTCCGCGCGAACGTTTTCCCGGCCCAGCGCCGCCGCCGCGTCCACCGGAGGGACGTCGAGAGGCGGAAGCTGATAGCCCTTCTTACCCGGCGAACTGATCTCAAACAAAAGCGATTCGTTCTGATTGATGTGTGAACTGACCTTGCGAACCATTACCGCCGCGCCCCCATCGCCTGACCGGCTGTCTGCGTCATCAACACTTCGCGCACCGCGTCCATCGCTTCCCGCTTCGACATTTCCGTGGCACACAACAGCGTTGTGCCCGCGAGTTCCGGATACCAGCGGCCCAGATCCAGGCCGCCGATCACGTTCTTTTCGAGCAGCGCTTCGTTGACCTCCGCGACGCTCCGGCCCTCGCAACGGGCCACGAACTCGTTGAAGAACGGCCCGCTGAACCGCAGCGGCAAGCCGCCGGCCAGATAGTGCGCCTTGGCCAGGTTCTGCTCGGCCAGTTCGCGCAGGCCCTGCTTGCCATACACGGTCATGTAGACGGTGGCCATCAGAGCGATCAGCGCCTGGTTGGTGCAGATGTTCGAGGTCGCCTTCTCGCGGCGGATGTGCTGCTCGCGCGTGGAGAGCGTGAGGCAGAAGGCGCGGCGTCCCTCGGAATCCCTGGTCTCTCCGACCAGGCGGCCGGGGATCTGCCGGATGTACTTTTCCTTGGTCGCGATGATGCCGGCGAAGGGACCGCCGTAGCTGGGCGGGATGGCGAAGCTCTGCAGTTCGCCGGCGACGATGTCCGCTTCGCGCGGCGGCTCCAGCAACCCGAGAGACACCGCCTCCGTAAAGACAACGATCAGGAGCGCGCCGTGTTTGCGCGCCAGCTCCGAGGCCGCCTTCACGTTCTCCACGACGCCGAAGAAGTTCGGCGTCTGGATGATCACGGCCGCGGTCTGCGCGTTCAATTTGCTATCCAGGTCTTCGAGGTCGACCGCGCCGGTGGCGTCGGCATAGCCGAATTCCTCCACGGGCATGCCCTGGTGCCGGGCATAGGTGCGCAGCACATCGCGATACTCGGGGTGGACGGAGCGGGCGACCAGCGTGCGGTCGCGCCCGGTGACGCGGACGGCCATCATGGCGGCTTCCGGGACCGCGGACGATCCGTCGTACATCGACGCGTTGGCCACGTCCATGCCGGTGAGCTGGCAAACCATGCTCTGGAACTCGAAGATGGTGGTCAGCGTTCCCTGGGCGATTTCCGCCTGGTAGGGAGTGTAGGAGGTGAGGAACTCGCCGCGCGAGACCACGGTGTCCACGAGCACGGGGCGGTAATGGTAGTACACGCCGGCGCCCAGAAACGAAGCGTAGCCGTTGGCGTTCTCCAGACCGCGCGCCCGGAAGTAATCGACGATCTCATACTCGGACTTGCCGGGGTCAATGGCCAGCGGGCGTTTCAGAAGGACGTCTTCGGGGAGCTGTTTGTAGAGCTGTTCGGGCGCATCGAGGCCGCATGCGGCCAGCATCTCCCGCCGCTCGTAATCCGACTTCGGTAGGTATCGCAAGGCAGTTATCCTGTCGAGGCAACGGACGGGCGCAACACTCGTCGAGGAGGCTTCCGTTCAGGAGGCGTCCCGCCCTTGGAGTGAGCCCGCCGCTCTTGGGGCCCGTACTTATGATCCCAAATAACTCTGATAGTCCGCAGCCGACATGAGCTGCTTTATTTCCTCGGGATTGCGGAGGCGGATTTTCACCAGCCAGCCGCCGCCGTGGGGGTCCTCATTGAGAGTCTCCGGCTTGTCCGCCAGGGCGGTGTTCACCTCCACCACCTCGCCCGAGACGGGCGCGTAGATGTCGGACACGGCCTTGACGCTCTCCACCGAGCCGAAGGTTGCGCCCTGTTCGATGACGGCGCCTACCTTGGGCAGGTCGACGTAGACGATGTCGCCCAGTTCGCCTTGCGCATGGTCGGTGATGCCGACCGCGCCCGTATCGCCCTCCAGGGAGACCCACTCGTGTTCTTTGGTGTAGCGGTAATTGTCCGGATACATCGTTACGCTCCTATCGCGCTCGCTTATAAAAAGGCGTGGGCACGGTGACGGCTTCCACCGGCTGTCCGCGGATGATGATGTGAATGGTGAGCCCCGGTTCGGCGAGGGCCGCCGGCAGGTAACAGAGACCGATGTTCTTGTTGAGAGACGGAGCGGGGCCGCCGCTGGTGACCCAGCCGGCCGGGGCGCCGTCGATGTGGACCTCGTAGCCGTCGCGCCCGATGCCGCGCCCGCGCATTTCGAACCCGACGAGCTTCCTGCTCAGGCCTTCCTCGCGCAGCGTGGCCAGCGCCGCTCGTCCCATGAACTCGCCCTTGTCCATTTTGACGATCCAATCGAGGCCCGCTTCAAACGGCCGAATGCTTGCGTCGATCTCATGGCCGTAGAGAGCCATCCTGGCTTCCAGCCGGAGTGTGTTGCGCGCGCCCAGGCCGCAGGGCTTGATGCCGAACTCCTGGCCGGCGGCGAGAATCTCATCCCAGAGTTTGGCGGCGGCCTCCGGCGCGGCGTAGACCTCGAAGCCGTCTTCGCCGGTGTAGCCGGTGCGGGCGATGCGGGCGGGGACGCCGCATACGGGGCCGTCGGCAAACCAGTAGTACTTGACCGGCGCCAACTCCACGGGAGTGAGTTTCTGGAGGGTGGCCAGGGCCTTGGGTCCCTGGACGGCTAACTGCGCATACCGGTCGCTGGCGAATGCAACGTTCGCCTTCCATCGATTCAACGACTGAATGTACTCGAAGTCCTTGTCCTGGTTCGACGCGTTCACGCACAAGAAGTAGGAGTCGCCGCTGACTTTGTGCACCAGGATGTCGTCCACAAAGCCGCCGTGATCGTAGAGCAGCCCGGAGTAGTGAACCTGGCCGGTCTTGAGCTTCGAAGCGTCATTGGAGCAGGCGAAGTTCACGAGCGCGAGCGCTTCTTCGCCGAATACTTCGATCTCGCCCATGTGGCTGACGTCGAAGAGCCCGACCGAGTTTCGCACGGCGTGGTGCTCGTCGATAATGCCGCTATACTGCACGGGCATGTCCCAGCCGCCGAAATCGACCATCTTCGCGCCCAGCTTGCGATGCGCCGCATGCAAGGGCGTGGTCTTCAAGGAAGCCGGTTGTGTCATGAACCCCTCAGCCTAACAGGCGCTTGAAAATCGTGTCAAACCTGCATGGCGTGCTGGTAATTTCGACCTGCGCGCGCCGCGCCGGACGCCGCTCCTCCGTTCGCGCTGGTAAGTTTTGCTTCGCTCCATGGCGTGCCTGGTAGAAAGTGCGCGCCGGCGCCGGTCGTTCTTACCACTTTCGCGGTTTGGTGTTTCAGGTGCATTCCAGTGAATCGCGCGGGGGACGAGACCCTGCAAGGAGGATTCGCAAGACATGAACTGGCTTTTCCCACGGCACGCTCTGATCGGCACCGTAGCTCTGGCCGCACTTGCCGGCACGGGCTGCGCCACCAAGAAATTCGTGCGTCAGCAGGTCGATCCCGTGCAGCAGCGCGTCGAAGGCACGGAGAAGACGAACACCGAGCAGGCCGGCGCGATCAACAAACTGGAGCGCGACGTCTCGCAGGTGGACGAACGGGCGCAAGAGGCGGAGCGCAAGGCACTGGCCGCCGGCCGCGACGCGGGCCGCGCCCTGAACGAGATCACCCGGCTGGACGGAGAGAACGGCACGCTCGGGAAGCGCATTGACACGATGGGCCAGGACACGCAGAAGCGGATGGGCGAGCTGCATCGCAGCCTGGACCCGGCGAATTACAAGATCGTGCTTGAGGAGAACGTGTTCTTCCCCTTCGGCAAGAGCGCTCTCGGCCCGGAAGCGAAGACGGCCATCGACGCCGCGGCTCAGCGCCTGGGAGCGATGGGACACTACGACATCGAAGTCCAGGGCTTCACGGATAGCATCGGCTCCGCGAACTACAACATGACGCTCAGCGAGAAGCGCGCCCGCGCCGTGGTGCACTATCTCGCCACCCAGCACAACATCCCGCTGCGCCGCATTTTCGTTCTTGGCGTCGGCGAAGCACAACAGCAGGACAAGGGCGCCGAAGCACGCAAGCAAGCCCGGCGCGTCGAAATGCGGGTGTTCGCCCCGCAGACCACAGCCGCCTTCAACACACCGGCCCGCGGCACGGGCCAGTAAGCCTCACCGTCTGTCTTCTCCTCCCTCGACGAGCGCGAGAACTCCGGTTCTCGCGCTTTCTTTTGTGTCCGGCACCCGCGAACCGCGGCGGGACTAGCGGGCTTCGCCGGTGAGCACCTTGGAAAGGATGTCGGCGCGTTCGGCCATGGCCTTGGCCGCTTCGAGGTCTCGGGTCCGCAGCTCGCGCGCCTGCCGGATGAACATCCGGAGGCGCTCCACGTTGGTGCGCGCTTGCGGCGTTGCACCGCGGCCGTTCAGGCTCTTCAAGCGGACCTCGGCGCTCCGCAGCAGCCGGTCGATGAGGGACGCATACTCGCGCTTCTGATCGTTGGGCAACAAAGCGCCGAGTACCGGCAGCGGCGCGGTGACGGGGGCATGCTCCTCGGCCTCCGTCTCTTCCTGGTCCGGGCCGGTAGTGGGAGTTCCGACCAGGCCCTCCTTCACCCGCCGCCTGGGCCGCACGCGCTCCGGGAAGGGCGGTGGCATGATCTCCTCCTGCCACAAGGGCGGTGCGATTTCAATGTTGGCAGCCGTCGCCAACACCGGCGGCGCGTCGAGCAGGGGCGTAGCGATCACGCGCGGGGGCGGCGCGGGCGGCAGGAACGGCTTGGGGACGGGGCGTTCTTTGCGCCAGAAGCAGCCGGTGGCGGAAAGCGCGAGCAGCGCGGCCGCCAGAGTGGCGCGCCTATCCGCCATTGCGCACCCCCACGGCGGCGGGCATCGTCTTCAAGGCCGGCATGCGCAGGTAAAACACCGTCCCGCGGGCGGCGCGGGGCTCGCACTCGATGGTTCCATGGTGCAATTGCAGGACCTGGAAGGCCATGGCCAATCCGATTCCGCCTCCCGTCTTCTTCGTGGTGTAAAACAAATTGAAGATCTTGTCGCGGGCCTCCGGGCGGATTCCTTCGCCTTCGTCCGCCACGCTGACCACCAAGTCCGACTCTCCTCCCGCGAGTTCCACTTCCACCGATCCTCCGTCGGGCATCGCTTCGATCGCATTCACCAGAACGTGCATCAACGCCTGCTTCAGCATCGTGACGTCGCCCAGCGCGCGCGCTTCGCGCCGCACCGGCCGGACCACCAGGTCGATGCCGCGCCGGCGGGCCTGGTCCTCCAGGGCGCGCACCGATTCGCGGACCAGGGGCTCGATTTCGATGGGCTGGAGGTGGAGCGCGACGGGACGCGTGAAGTCGAGAAAGGTCTTCACCACGCGGTCCAGGCGGTTCACCTCGGCCGAGATCACGTCGAGTTCACCGCGCACCGTGGGCGGCATGGCGGCTAACTGCACGCGCAGGACTTCGAGATGAAGCGCGATCGCGTTGAGCGGGTTCTTCATTTCGTGGGCCACGCCCCCGGTGAGCCGGCTGAGCGCGGCCAGGCGCGTGGAGACGTCGAGCTGGGCCTCCAACTGGTTGCGAGTTTCGACGTCGCGGAGCGTGACCAGGGTGCCGATGCCGGCGCCCTCGCGCTCCAGGGGCTCCACGTTGACCATCAGGCGCCGGGGCGGTTGGCCGTCGCGGCGGAACTCCCAGGGGTAGTCGCGCATGGCCCGCCGTTGTCCGGCGGCGAGGCGCACCTCGTCCATCACCGCCGAGCCGGCCGGAAACAGGTCTTCGAGGGACGATCCGATGAGTGCGCTGGCGCTGCGCCCCAGGAGGCGTTCGGCGGGCAGGCCGGCCATGACCAGTTTCTCGCCCGCGTCGTAGAGGAGCACTGCTTCTTCCAGGCGCTCGAGCATCTGACCGACGTTGCTGCGCCACTGCAATACGTCCTCGCGCGCCAGGTGCACCTGCTTGCCGAGCAGAACCAGCTTGTGCTGCAAGGCCGCGATCTCGCGGGCTTCGGGCACCGCTCCGGCCCGCGGCTCCTCGGGCGATTCCCCCTTGCTGATCCGGTCGATCGTCCGGTGGATGCTCTCCAGCGGCTGGAGAAGAAGGCTGGACACCGCCGCGGCCAGCACGACGGCGAGCAGCAGCATCAGCGCCGAGGCGCGCAGCATGCCCCACAACTCCGGCGCCAGGGCGGTTCGCAGCATCACCGTGGAGACCACCAGCCGCGTATAGAAGAACGGCTTCTGGTCGGGGATCCCCAGCGGCTTGGCGATCTCGTACTCGTGGTTCTCCCAGAGGATCTCCCAGAGGCGCGCGGGCAGGGCGCTGGTCTGCCACTCGGCGAACTCTTTCTGCGCCGTCACCGTCTGGCCGATCCGCACCGCGTCCGGCGCGCTCAGGATCCGTCCCTCGCTGTCGGTGATCGCGATCTCAATCACGTAGGGGGAGTTGACGAGCACGTTGCGGCTCAGGTGCCGGACCGCGGTATCTTCGCGAATGGCGGCCGCCCAGAAGACCCGCGCCTCCTCCGGCGTGCGGGGCGGACTGGGCGAACTGCGGGTATCCTCCGCCACGCGCTCCAAAACAAAACTGTTAATATTTGTCGCGTTCGCCAGCGCCCGCTCGTACGCTTCGTCCAGCGTCCGCTGGGCGCGGTCGCGGAAATTGAAGGCGGAGGCGAGGAAGACCACCGAGCCCACCAGCAGCACCATCGCGACTACCAGCCGCGTCCGGAGCGAGAGGCCTTGCCAAAGCGTATTGGGCATGCGAGCGACGTGCCGCCTATTGCGGGGAGGAAGCCTCCGCATTCTCCGCCGAGCCGTACTCCTTGAGCTTGTTGAACAGCGTCTTCAAGCTGATTCCAAGGATTTCGGCCGCCCTGGTCTTGTTGTTCTTCGTGTGCTTGAGCGTCAGCAGGATCAACTGCTTCTCCGCCTCCTCCACCGTGGCGCCCACTTTGAGGCGCATACCGTCCAGGTCCGGGAGCCCCTGGCGGGCCGCGCCCGCGGCGCTGTTGCCGAAGTCGAATGGCAAATGTGCCGGTTGAATGAGCCCCTCCCCGGCAAGAATTACAGCCCTCTCGATGGCGTTACGCAGCTCACGCACGTTGCCGGGCCAGTGATACCGCCGGAACAGCTCCATCACAGAAGGATCCGCCCCAGTTACCTTGCACGTATGCTTCCGATTGATGTCGGAGATCAGGGCCTCGGTGAGAACGGGCAGGTCGTCGAGCCGGTCCCGCAGCGGAGGCAGGAGGATGTGGAAGACATTGAGGCGGTAGTAGAGATCCTCGCGGAGGTCGCCTTTGCGCAGGGCTTCGTCCATCGCCTTGTTGGTGGAGGCGATCACGCGCACGTCCACGGTGAGCTCGGACCGGCCCCCGAGGCGGCGCACGCGCGAGTCCTCGAGCACGCGGAGCAGCTTGGCCTGGGTTCCGATGGGCATGTCGCCGATCTCGTCGAGCAGCAGCGTACCGTTCTGCGCCAGCTCGAAGCAGCCGGCGCGGCGCTCCACGGCGCCGGTGAACGCGCCCTTTTCATGGCCGAACAACTCGCTCTCCATGAGCGTCTCCGGCATGGCGGCGCAATTGATGGCGACGAAGGGCCCGTTGCGCCGTGGACTGTGCTCGTGAATCCCGCGGGCCACCAGTTCTTTTCCGGTGCCGCTCTCCCCGGTGATGAGGACCGCGGCCTTGCTGGGCGCCACCTGGCGCACCAGGGAGAAGACCTGTTGCATCACGGCCGATTGCCCCACCAGGTTCCCGAGTACGCCCTGGTAGCTCAGTTGCCGTTGGAGCCGTTCGGCTTCTTCGGCCAGGCGTCCATGGGAGGCGGCGCGCTCCAGCAGCACGCGCAGCGCGTTGGGCTGAATCGGTTTCTCCAGGAACCAATAGGCCCCCAGGTCGTGCATCGTGGCCACGGCGGTTTCGATATTGCCGAAGGCGGTAAGGACGATGGCGGGCGGCATGCTGCCCTGGGTCCCGAGCCGCCGGAGCAGTTCGAAGCCGTCCAATCGCGGCATCATCAGATCGGTGATAATCACGTGCGGCGCGGACTCGGCGATTTTCTCGAGCGCTTCGACGCCGTCGGCGGCGGTCTCGGCGGCGAAGCCCCAGGAGGAGATCATGCTCGCCAAGCCGGTGCGCTGGTTCTCTTCGTCGTCCACGATCAGTACTTTTGTGGTCACGGAAGCGTAGCCAGCCATCACCGCTATTGTAAGACCCCGGGGCCGGTGTACGTTCCGCAGACGTCCCATGCCCGATTCGCTGTCTTCGCGCCTTGCTACAATTCTCGATTCGGGTGCGATTGGGTTTTACTTGCCCGCGCGTCCGGAGAAGGAGACCAAACCATGCGCGGAAACGATACCGTCCTCGGCTACCTGCAGGAGGTTTTGAAAGCCGAACTGACCGCCATCAACCAATACTTTCTGCACGCGGAGATGATGGAGAACTGGGGCTACAAGCGGCTCGCGACCTTCACGAAGAAGGAGTCGATCGAGGAGATGCAGCACGCCGAGAAACTAATCGAGCGGATGCTGTACCTGGAAGGAAGCCCGAATCTCAGCGAGTTGTTCCCGCTGCGCATCGGCATGAACGTGAAGCAGCAGATCGAGAACGACCTGGCGCTGGAGCTGGAAGCGGTGCCGCGTCTGAACCGCGCGATCAAGGCGGCGATTGACGCCGGCGACCACGGCTCCCGCGAACTCTTCGAGAAGATCCTGGTGGACGAGGAGCATCACGTCGACTACCTGGAAGCGCAGTTGCACATCATCGCCGAAGCCGGTTACGACAACTACCTCGCCCAGCACATTCATGGCGACGACGATTAGCCGGCCCAGCGCCGTCTACGTCTTCTGGTTGGCCCTCCTCTACGCGGGCGCGTTGCAAGCTCAACCCGAGCTGGCGGGCGCGCCCCGCCTCCAGCTTGCCCTCGACCGCCTGAACACGCTTGGCCGCGTCCTGATGATCGCGGCGCACCCCGACGACGAGAACACCGAAGTGCTGGCCTATTTTGCGCGGGCCCGCGGATACCGCGCCGGGTATCTGTCGCTCACGCGCGGCGAAGGCGGGCAGAATCTTCTCGGGCCCGAACAGGGCGCGGCGCTGGGCGTGATCCGCACGCACGAACTGCTGGCCGCGCGGAGGATCGACGGCGGGGAACAGTTCTTCACGCGCGCGATCGATTTCGGCTACACCAAGACGCCGGAGGAGGCCTTTGCGCGGTGGGGGCGGGAAGCGATTCTCTCCGACGTGGTCTGGGTGATCCGGCGGTTCCGGCCGGACGTGATTGTGTTGGTGTTTTCCGGGACGCCGGCGGATGGCCACGGGCATCATCAGGCCTCGCACCTGCTGGCGCGCGAAGCCTTCGCGGCGGCCGCGGACGCGGCGCGATTCCCCGAGCAACTGGCGCACACGCGGCCCTGGAAAGCCAAGCGCATGGTACGGGTGCTGCCGAACTGGCGTCCGGAGCATCGCGAAGCGATCCGCAAGATGAAGGAGCGCATCGACGTCGACTCGGGCGCGTACGATCCGCTGCTCGGGTACTCGTACGCCGAGATCGCCGCGATCAGCCACAGCGCGCATTCCAGCCAGGCGTTTGGATTGCCGCAGGCCAAAGGGCGGCAGGAGCTGTCGTTCGCGCACCTGGACGGGGAGCGCGCCACGCGCGACTTGTTCGAAGACATCGACACCACGTGGAAGCGCGTGCCTGGGGCCGAGCGGGTGTCGAAGCTGCTGGCCGGAGCCGCGGCGGCCTTCGAGCCAAGGCGGCCGGAGGGGATCGCCGGGACCTTGCTCGACGCGCGCGACGCTTTGGCCGGGTTGTCGCATCCGGACGCCGCGGACCAGCGGGCGGAGTTGGATGAGGCGATCGCGCTTGCCTGCGGGCTGTGGCTGGATGCGAGTTCGGAGACGGCGCGTGTGAGTCCGGGCGTGGCGCTGAAAGTGACGGCGACCGCGCTGAGCCGTTCGCGCGCGGCGATGCGTCTGCTCTCCGCCCGTCTGACCGGGCAGCCGCCGGACATGCGGCCCGACGCGCTACGGTACAACGAGCCGGTGACACGGACCCTCGCGATGGCAGCGCTTCCCGAAGACGCGCCGCCGACGCAGCCGTACTGGCTGCGCGAGGCGCGCAGCGGCGACGTGTACTCGCAACCGGGGCCGGAGGTGCGCGGCCTGCCCGTCGCACCCGCGCCGTACGAAGTTGCCTTCGAAGTGGAAATCGAATCCCGGCGCCTCACCTTTGTGCGTCCCGTGCAGTACCGCTGGGTCGACCTGGCGCGGGGAGAACTGGTGCGCCCGCTCGAGGTGGTTCCGCCGGTGACTCTCCATCTGCCCGCGGCGCCGGCGGTGTTTCCGGATGGCAAGCCGCGGCCGATCGCCGTCGCGCTGGCTGCCCATGGAGTGAAGCGGGAGGGCACGCTGCGGCTGGATCTCCCCGCCGGCTGGCGGGCGGAGCCGGCGTCGCATCAATATCAGGCGCCCGCGGGTGAGACGCGCGTGTTCTCCTTCCGGGCGATCCCCTCGCCGGAGGCACGCTCCGGAGCGGCGCGCGCGGTGGCGGTGACGGGCGGCCGGGAGATCGCAAGTTCGGAGCTTCCTCTCGACTACGCGCACATTCCGCGGCAGTCGATTTTCCGGCCCGCGTCGCTGCCGCTGGTGCGCGCGAGCATCGTGTGCACGGCGCGGCGGGTCGGCTACATCGTCGGGGCGGGCGACGAGGTGCCGGAAAGCCTGCGGCAACTGGGGCTCACGGTCACCGCGTTGACCCGCGAAACGCTTCCGGGCGCGGACCTCGCGTCCTTCGACGCGATCGTGCTCGGCGTGCGTGCCCAAAGCACACGCTCCGACATCGCGGCCAACCGCGCGCGGCTGCTCGAGTACGTGGAATCCGGCGGCACTCTTGTTGTGCAATACAGCCGCCTGGAGACCGGTTTCGGCGCAGGCGACACGGTGGCGCCCTATCCGATCACAATCGGCTCAAAGCGCATTTCCGTGGAAGACGCGCCGGTGACCATCACGGCGCCTTCGCATCCGCTCCTCACCGGGCCCAACCGCATCACCGCGGCCGACTTCGAAGGCTGGGTCCAGGAGCGCGGACTGTACTTTCCCTCCACGTGGGACCCGCGCTACCAGGTCCTGCTTTCCTCGAGTGACCCAGGCGAAGAACCGCTGCCCGGCGGCGTGCTCTACGCGCGCTACGGAAAGGGCGTCTACATCTTCACTTCGTACGCGTGGTTTCGCCAGCTTCCCGCCGGCGTCCCCGGCGCCTACCGGATCTTTGCTAACTTGCTCAGTGCCGGTCATGCCGCCACACGATAACGAAGAGCGTCCGCCCGTGTTCTCGTCCTGGCGCAGGCTCTATCTTGCCGTGGCGATCTATCTCGCCGCGGTGATCGGTCTCTTTCACTGGTTCACGGTGAGCTTCAACCGATGAGACCGCTCGACTGGATCGTCCTGGCCGGTTCATTGACCTTCATCGTGGCCTACGGACTGTGGCGCGGGCGAGGCAGCAACACGACCAACGCGTACCTGCTGGCGGGAAAGACCATGCCCTGGTACGCGATGGCGCTGTCCATCATGGCCACGCAGGCGAGCGCGATCACGTTCATCTCCACCACCGGGCAAGCGTATGCCGACGGAATGCGCTTCGTGCAATTCTACTTCGGGCTCCCGCTGGCGATGATTCTTATCTCGGCGATCGCTGTGCCGATTTTTCATGGCTCGGGCGTCTACACGGCCTACGAGTACCTGGAGCGGCGCTTCGATGCGCGCGTACGCGCCCTGGTGAGCGTGATTTTCCTGATTCAGCGCGGCCTGGCGGTGGGCATTGCGCTCTACGCGCCGGCGGTCGTGCTGACGGTGATCCTTGGCTGGCCGGACCAGCTCACCACCTTTCTGATGGGCGTGCTGGTGGTGAGCTACACGGTCTACGGCGGCATCAAGGCGGTGACCTGGACCGACTTCCAGCAGATGATCGTGATGATGGCGGGCCTGGTTGCGGCGCTGGCCACGGCCTTCTGGTTGATGCCGCCCGGTGTCTCGCCGCTTGACGCGCTGAACATCGCCGGCGCGGCAGGCCGATTGAACCCGGTGGTCTGGAGTTTCAACCCAGACGACCGTTACAACGTCTGGAGCGGGCTGATCGGCGGGATGTTCCTCGCGCTTGCTTACTTCGGGTGCGACCAATCGCAGGTGCAGCGCTATCTCACCGGGCGATCCATCGCGCAGAGCCGCATCAGCCTGTTGTTCAACGCCGTGGCGAAGATCCCGATGCAGTTCCTGATTCTGCTCACCGGCGCGGTGGTTTTTGTCTTCTACATCTATGAGCGGCCGCCGATCCTGTTCGAGCCGGCGGACTTGAAGCGGGTCTCGGCGCGTGCCGATTTCGCCGGCGTCGAGCAGCGTTACAACGAAGCGTTTGAACGCCGGCGCGCGGCCGCATCGGAGGTCGCGCGCAACGCGGCGTCTCACGAACCGCTCCGCGCCGCGCAGAAGGACTTCGACGCCGCCCGGCGGGAAGCGGCGGCGCTCACCGGCAACAAAGCCTATAACGACACGAACTACATCTTCCTGACTTTCGTTACGCGGTACCTGCCGGCGGGGATCGTGGGACTGGTGCTGGCGGCGATCTTCGCCGCGGCGATGTCGACGATCTCGGCCGAGATCAACTCGCTCGCCACGGTCTCGGTCATCGACGTCTACCAGCGGCATTTCCGCAAGGACGCCAGTGATCGCCACTATCTCCGGGTGAGCCAGATCGCGACGGCCTTCTGGGGCCTCTACGCGGTGGTAACGGCGCAGTACGGGAAGAATCTCGGCTCTTTGATCGAAGCGGTGAACATGTTGGGGTCGCTGTTCTACGGCGGGCTGCTGGGGGTGTTCGCGCTGGCGTTCCTGTTCCCGCGGGTGACCGCCGCGGGGGCGTTCTACGGCGTCCTGTTGGGCGAAGCGGCGATCTTCGCCGCCTGGTACACGACGAAGATTTCGTTTCTCTGGTACAACGTCATCGGCCCGCTGGTGGTGATCTCGGCGGCGTTGGCGATCACCTGGCTGCGTCCGGCGCGGAGCGCTACACCGTCAAGGTAGAGACATCGACCAGCGAACGGTGGCCTTCCACTACCACGATGCCGCTTGACGTTACATGATGCTGCTTGCCGTCCCGCTCGTGGTCGTAGCCGATCACGGCGTGCTCCGGCACGCGGACGTTCTTATCGAGGATCGCCCGTTTCACTTTCGCGTACCGGCCGACGTCGACGTTGTCGAAGAGGATGCAATCCTCGACGACGGCGCCGGTGTGGACGCGCACGTTGCGGCCGACGATCGAGTTTTTCACGAAACCACCCGAGATGATCGATCCCCCGGACACGATGGAATCGATCGCCTGGCCGCGGCGCCCTTCTTCGTCGAAGGTGAACTTCGCCGGCGGATCCTGATACCCGGCGGTCCGGAGCGGCCAGTTCCGGTTGTAGAGGTTCAGCTCCGGCTCCACGGAGCGCAGATCCATGCTGGCTTCGTAGTAGGCGTCGAGCGTCCCGACGTCGCGCCAGTAGGAGGCCTGGTGCGCGGGATCGCCCGGAATGCGGTTGGTTTGAAAATCGTAGGCGAACATCTCGGAGCGCTTGAGGATCTTGGGCAGGATGTCGCGCCCGAAGTCGTGAGAACTGTTTTCGTCCGCCGCGTCTTCGTACAGTTCCTTCACCAGAAGGCTGGTGGAGAAAATGTAGTTGCCCATGGAGGCGTAGACCCGCTCCGGGTCGCTGGGCATGGTGGGAGCGCGGGCGTTCTTTTCGTGGAAACCGATCACACGCCCGTCGGGCGCGGTCTCGATGACGCCGAATTCCTTGGCGAATTTCTTCTCCACGGGAATGGCGGCGATGGAGACATCGGCCCGCCTTTGGCTGTGAAAGTCGATCATCTGGCGCAGGTTCATGCGGTAGATGTGATCGGCGCCGAAGATGACCACCAGGTGCGGGTCAGCCTGTTCGATGAGGTTGATGTTCTGGAAAATCGCGTCCGCGGTCCCGCGGTACCAGGTCTCGCCTTCCGAACGCATCTGCGCGGGCACGGGGATGATGAAGTTACTCTTCAGCATGCCGCCGAAATCCCAGCCGTCGCTCAAGTGCTGGAGCAGCGACTGGCTCTTGAACTGGATGAGAACGTAGATCGAATAGATCCCCGAGTTCACCAGGTTACTGAGGACGAAATCGATGATCCGGTACCGTCCGCCGAACGGCACCGCGGGCTTGGCCCGCTCCTTTGTCAACGGATAGAGGCGCGTCCCTTTGCCTCCGGCCAGTACGAACGCCAGCACTCGCAGGTCCATGGAGTCAGCTCCAGTCTTCGGCGAGGTCAAACACCCCTGACCCGCAGAACACACATTGTCACAAATCCGGTAACGCCGTGCTCGCGGGAGGCGGAGCGTCAGAACCGGCGGAGGCGGGAGCGGATCCGTTTGGCGATCTTCTCGATCTCGTCAGTCTTCTTGATGGCGCCGAGCGAAAGCACGTAGCGGTCGTTCTTCTCGAGTTCCGCCTTGAGGTCTTCGGCCAGCTTCACGAGTTCCGCGGCGTCCTCGAGATTCTTCTCGTGTTCCACCTTGAGGATCTCTTCGGTTTGGCGCTTGCCGCTGGGCAGGCGGACGTCCTCCGGTTCATTCGGATTCCGCTGCCTGGGTATCTGCGCGGTGGCCAGGACGGCCACCAGCAGGACGGCGAACACAAGACAGATCCGGAGTTTCATGGGAGTCCTGTTGCTATCATATCCACTTATGTCAGCTTCCCCCGCGCCTCCGGGAGGCGCGATTCACGTCGGTATCGTGGGCCTGGGCAATGTCGGCCTGGGCGCGCTTACAATCCTCTCCGAGAACGCCGCTCAGATCGCTTTGAAGCTGGGCTTCCCGCTCAAGGTGACTGCTGTGTGCAGCCCTTCGGTGATGACGAAGACGCTGCCCGCGGAGTTAGGCGAGGTTTACAAAACCACGGATTGGCGGGAAGTCGTCGCGCGCCCCGACGTGGATGTGGTGGCGGAGTTGGTGGGTGGAACCAGTGTGGCGAGGGAGATCATCGAGCGCGCGATCGGCCACGGCAAGAGCGTGGTGACGGCAAACAAGGAGTTGCTCGCCCAGAGCGGCGCGGAGCTGTGGGACCGCTCCATCCAGGCCGGGATCAACCTGGCCATGGAAGCCTCCGTGTGCGGCGGCATCCCGATTCACGCCGTGCTGCGGGAGGGCATTTCGGGAGACCGGGTCACCGCCTTCTACGGCATCCTGAACGGAACCTGCAACTACATTCTCACGGAGATCGAGAACAACAAGACCGCCTTCGAGGCCGTACTCGCCGAAGCGCAGCGGCTGGGCTATGCGGAAGCCGATCCCTCGGCCGATATCGACGGCTACGATGCGCGCTCCAAGCTCTCGCTGCTTGCCGCGCTCGCGTTCGGGGAGCGCATCACGCCATCCGATATCTTCACCGAAGGCATCCGGCGCGTTTCGCCGGTGGACTTCGACTACGCGCACCAGCTAAAACACACCATCCGCCTGCTGTGCGCCGCGCGCCAGACCGCGGACGGATTGTTCCTTTCCGTGCGGCCGGCGCTGATTCCGCGCGCGGCGATCCTGGCCAGCGTGCAGGGCAGCTACAACGCCGTATGGGTGCGAGGCCATTACGGCCAGGACACGTTCTACTATGGCCGCGGGGCCGGTTCGCTACCCACCGGCGTGGCGGTGGTGAGCGACCTGATGCGGGTGGCCCGCGAGATCCGCAGCGGGAGCCCGGAGCGCGTTTCGCCGTTCGCCCACGAGCGGCTGGGCGAGTACAAGCCGATTCCGGTGGACCGCCAGACCCGCCCCTTCTACCTGCGCTTCCGGGTGAAGGACCGGCCGGGGATCATCGCCGCGCTGGCCGGCATCCTGGCCGCGCGCTCCATCTCGCTCGACGCGGTGCTCCAACTGCCGGGCGACGACAAGGACAACCTGCCCTTCGTCATCACCGTCGAGCCGACCCAGGAGTCCAGCCTGCGCGGCGCGCTCGCCGAGATGGCGGCCCTCGATTTTCTGACCGAACCGCCGCTGGCGCTTCCCATGGAGACCGGATTGTGAAACAGTTTGCGATCGTTTTGTTGCTGGCCCTTCCAGCCTTCGCGCAAGTGGCTGCGGACGCGAATCGCGGCTACCGCACGCCCGAGTCGCGGGCAAGCATCGCCACCCGCCTCGCGGACCCGCACCGGGACGCTCGCGACCGGCTGCCGGAACTGGTGAACGAACTGAAGATCGCGGCGGGGATGAGCGTCGCCGACGTGGGCACCGGCGTCGGGTACCTGCTGCCCTACCTGAGCCGCGCTGTCGGCGCCAAGGGCAAGGTGTTGGCCGAAGACATCTTCCCGGACTACCTGGCCGCGGCGAAGGAGCGCGCGGCGAAGGAGGGGCTCGCGAACCTCGAGTACATCCTGGGGACCGAGAAGGACGCGAAACTCCCGGCAGGCTGCTGCGACCTGATTCTGGTGCTGGACGCGTACCATCACTTCGACTACCCGGCGGAGATGCTCGCCGGTTTCCGCAAGGCGCTGAAGAAAGGCGGGCGGCTGGCGATCGTCGAAATCTACAAGCGGCCCGGCGCGATGCCCGGCAACAACGCCGTGGAGCATGTGCGCATCGACGAGGCGGACCTGATCAAGGAAGTGGAGGCGAACGGTTTCCGGTCGCTTTCGAGCAAGGAATTCCTGCCCGGCCGGCAATACCTGGCCGTCTTCACGCCGAACTGAGCGCGGCCGGCCGGGAGTCCGGTCAGCGCCGCCAGATGAGCCAGTTGTGTCCGGACGTGGGTGTCCAGGCCGGCGTGCCGCCGGGCGCGGCCTGCTTCTCTTCCACCAAATAGGCGTTGGCCAATTCCAAGGCGTGCTGCTTGGCCTTTTCTTCGCTGAACTGGCGCCCTCCGTGGATCACGACGCCCGGTCCGTGGGCCATCACTTTCCACTCGTCCATCTCGGAAACCACCACCAGGGTGAGGCCTTCGTACTCGGCCGTGAAGCCAGACAGGGAGCGAAACATGGCGCGATCAGCATATCCCGGATCGCCCGCCACCGCAACGTTGCCCGGTCTTCGGAGGTTCGCGCGAGTCCGGCGGCAGACTAATCGACGATCGAGGCCGCGCACATCGCCATGAAGGCCTTCTTCACCTCATCCGCGCGGCCGTCGGCCTGCTGCACGAGGAAGACGCCCACCAGGTCTTTCTTCGGGTCGATCCAGCCGTGAGTTCCGAAGGCTCCTCCGTGGTGGAATGTGCCGGTGGAGAGCAGTGACAGCGTTCCGGAACTGTCCTTCACCACCTCCCAGCCGAGCCCGAAGCCGGGACTGCCCTCCCACCACCCGGCCTTCGGCAGATCGCCGGTGTGATTCGTGGTCATCAGTTCCACCGAGGCCCGCGAAAGGAACCGCTTCCCGGCGTGCATTCCGCCGGTGCGCATGGTTTCGTAGAGGGCAAGCAGGTCGGACGCCGTTGTGTACAGGCCGAATTCGGGCGCGGAGTACCGTGCGCCCTTGCGGTACTGCAGCGCGTTGCCGCCCAGGATCTCGTCGCCCGCTTTCACCAAGGCGCCGTCCTTGTGGCGGTAGACGGCGGCAATGCGCTCCCGCTGCGCGGGGGTTGCGCGGTCGGGGAAGAAGAAGCTGTCCTGCATGCCCAGCGGTGCGAAGATGCGCTGCGCGACGAACGTCTCGAACGGCTGGCCGGAAGCGACTTCGACGATTCGCCCGAGCGTGGCGATGCCGGTGTTCGAGTAGAGCCAGCGCGAGCCGGGCTCGCATTCGTTGCGCGAAGAGGCCCACGGCCTCGGAGAGTGTCCGGTTCATCTTCGTGTAGAGATCGGACAAGGCCGGCCCAGGCCCGGTCATACAGGAGGTATGGGTGAGCAGATCGCGAACGGTGATGGCGCGCGCGGGCTTCCTGAGGTTCATCGTGAGGGGAGTTTTCGCCTCCACCACCCACTGGCCCCGGAACTCGGGCAGGTACTTCTCCACCGGGTCGCCGATGCGCACCTTGCCCTCTTCGACCAGGAGTTGGATCGCCACCGCCGTGACCGGCTTGGTCATCGACATCACCTGGAAGATCGAGTCGGGCCGCATCGGCTTCCTGGCTTCGATGTCCTGCCAACCGGAGGCGTCGTAGCCGGCGACGGCGCCGCGCCGTGCGACCAGGGTCACCGTTCCGGCCACGACGCCCTGTTCCGCATAGGCCTTCATCCGCTGCGCCAGGCGCTCCAGGCGAGCCGGGTCCATGCCGGCCTTCCCGGGGTCGAGGGGCGGAGCAGCGGCGAGCAGTAGCGTGGCAGCAAAGCAGAGCGCGGTCCGAAGGACGGTCAAAGACATGGCCACTATCGTACCCGGGAACTCTCCGAGCCGCGGCAGTTAGTGGACGGCCGGCGTCCGCGCCACGGAGGAGAACTCGAGGTCGCAACCGTCGATCGTGACGCGCTCCAGGTTCTGGACGGCGAGGTTGATGCAGGAGCGCACATCGTTGAGCGTCTCCGGCGTCAGGCGCATGAAGATCAGGGACCCGGCGGCCTGCTCTTCCGAGGGGTATTCGCTGGCGCCGGACAGGAGGGCCGCGGAGAGATCGCCCGCCGCTCCTTCCCGGAGCAGCACCCAACGATGGCCGGCCTTCAGCCATCGCACGATTTGGCTGCACACCACGCAGTTACCCACTTGGCGGACTTCGCCAACGATCGACAGCAGGCAATCTTCGGTGGGAGCGATCGTGCACGAGACCATGCACCGAAACTATCGGCTGAATCCGGGATCGACATTACGAATTTGTGAAGTTCTCAACTCTTTTTCTCCTGATAGGCTGAGCTTGTGGAACTCCTGCTCGACCCGATCGAACTCCGAGTGCTTGGCGCGCTGATCGAAAAAGACGTCGCCACGCCGGAGTACTACCCCTTGACCGTAAACGCCCTGTTAAACGCATGCAATCAGAAGACAAACCGCGAGCCGGTGACCGGTTTCTCCGAAGACGATGTGGCTGGCGCGCTGGAGCGGCTTCGGCGAAAAGGCCTGGCCTTTGAGCTGTCCGGCGCCGGTCACCGGGTGCCGAAACACGGACAGCGGCTGACCGAGGCTCTGAACCTGGGGCGGCGGGAATTGGCCCTGCTCTGCGAACTGATGCTGCGCGGGCCGCAAACGCCCGGCGAACTGCGAAGCCGCGCGGAGCGGTTGCACGACTTCAGCGATCTCGAGGAGGTGGAATCCGTCCTGCGCAAGCTGTCGGAGACGGAGCCGCCGCGCGTTGTGCTGCTGGCCCGGGAGCCGGGCATGCGGGAAGCGCGCTGGGCGCACTTGCTGGGCGGACCCGTGGCGCCGGCCGCCGCCGCGATGGAAGCCGCCTCTTCCTCCGGCTCGAAGGCGGACCGGCTGGCGGCGCTCGAAGCGGAGGTGGCCGGGCTGCGGGAATCGCTCGCAACCCTGGAGCGCCGGTTCGAGGAGTTCCGTTCGCAGTTCGGGTAGTCTGACCAGCCGCCCTGCGCGCGCTAGGCGGGCGCGGGACCCGTCGATTCGCGGATCACCAGTTCCGGATCGATGACCACCTCGGCGTGGGCGAGTGCGGTCTTGGACTGGGCCGGCACCAGGAGTTCCGCCGCCAGGCTCCCGATCCGGTCCCTCGGGATATGGAGAGTGGTCAAGGCCGGCGAGCAGTACTCGGAGAGCTTCACGTTATCGAAACCGGTTACCGATACGTCCTCGGGGACGCGCAACCCGCGATCCCGGAGTTCGCGCAAAACGCCCACTGCCATCAGGTCGTTGACGCAGATGATCGCCGTCGGCATGTAGCTGCCATCCAGGAGCTTGCGCGCGGCGTTACGGCCACCGTCCAAGCGGTCCTCGTCGGCTGCTGAACGGTACTGCGCCGCCGAACCGTAGTGGGCCAGGGTCTCCACGAAGGCGCGCTCGCGCTCGCTGGTGGGGCCCAAGGCGGAGTGGTGGCCGACGAAGCCGTACCGGCGGTGGCCCAGGCCGTAGAGGTAGCCGACGGCACGCTCGATGCCGCTGCGATAGTTGACCCGGATGTTCGAGATATGAGGTCCGGGGGTGCCCACGTCGTAGAAGACGGTGGGAATGCGGCTGCGCTCGATCTCGCCGATCAGTTCCTCATCCATCTCCGACACCACGACGGCGAGGCCGGCCACGCGGCGGCCGAGCATCAGCCGCACGCCGCGCGCCAGGTGCTCGGGGCGGTAGTGGGTGTTGATCACCAACACGTCATAGCCGCGGAAATTGGCTTCCGCTTCGAGCGTCCGATAGATGTCGAAGAAGAATGAATTCTCCATGTTGGAGAGGATCATCCCCAGCGTCCGGCTCTTGCCTCCGGCCAGGCTGCGCGCGTGGAGGTTTGGGTGATAGTTCAGATCGGCGATGGCTTTCATCACCCGATCCCGGGTGACGGTTTTCACCACGTCGACATTATTTAGAACGCGCGAAACCGTGGCTGTTGAAACGCCAGCCCGCCTCGCGACTGCTTCCAGGTTCATATGGCCGGTTCGATTATATCGTTCCGGATTGCCTCGCTTTGCAATCGGTGATACACCTAAGCCCGACATGACTCGCCGACGATTCCCGCTGCCGCTGGCCGCCGCCGCCCTGCTTCCCGCCGTGCCCGCTCCCGGTAAGGGCGCCGCGCCGCTGCGGATCACGGGAATCCGGACCACGGAGGTGCGGAGCGTCGTTACCGGCAAAGGTCTGGTTCTGCCCTGGGACCCCCGGATGACGCCGCAGGACACGCGAGATTACGTGTTCGTCCAGATTTTCACAAACCAGGGCCTGGTGGGCACCACCGTCGACGGAGACTATCAACTGCCTCCGGGGATCGGCCGCGAAGTGCAGAGCCGTGCCGAGGCGTACTTTATCGGCAAGGACCCGTTCGCGATCGAAGTCCACAACCGCGAGTTCTTTCAAAAGCAAAAAGCGCCGGTGCGCCTGTTCTTCCTGGAGGTGGCGCTGTGGGACATCATTGGCAAAGCGCTCGGGCAGCCGCTCTACCGCCTGTGGGGAGCGAGCACGAATCGCGTTCGTCCGTACGCGGCCACGGTTCATTTCAGCAAGACCGCCGAGCAGCGCGCCGAGGACGCGTTACGGTTCCGCGAACTTGGGTTCCCGGCGATCAAGCTGCGTCTGCACGCGATGACCGAGGAAGCGGACCTTGCGCTGCCTCGCAAAGTCATGGACGCCGTACGCGGCACGATGGACGTGATGGTGGACGCCAACCAGGCGGGGAAGCGCGCGGGCGACCCGCCGCCGGTGTGGGACGCCGGCCGCGCGCTGCGGACGGCGCGTGCGTTGGAGGACATGGGGCTCTTCTGGCTGGAAGAACCTCTCCACCGGTTCGCCTACGAGGACCTGGCGCGCGTGCGGGCGTCGCTGAAGACCATGCACCTGGCGGGCGGTGAAGGGAACGTGGGGCTGGCGGACTTTGCCACGATGCTGCGGAAGGGCGCATTCAGCTATCTCCAGCCGGACCCGATGATCGGGGGGCCGGTCTCCGTGATTCGGAAGATCGCCGCGGCGGCGGAGGCATTCGGCGTCCCTTTCGGGCCGCATCACGGCAAGAGCGGCGTCGGTATGCTGGTGAACCTCCACATGCAATGCGCGGCGCCGAACAGCGGGTACCTGGAATACATGTACGACCCCGGATTCTGGAACCCCGAAGGCTTTCAGGTGGGCTTCGCGGCGCCGTGGCCGGTGGACCGGAGCGGGTATGTCCAGGCGCCGGAGAAGCCAGGGCTGGGCGCGCCGTGGGACCGCGCCTTCTTCCGGAAGCACGGATTGCAGTGGGAAACTTGACACACCCAGGCACCGCCGATATGCTGAACCCTTGTAATCGCTTTCAGAAAGAGGACCCATGCCCCTTCCTCTGCTGGCCTTGGCTACGCCTACGCGCCTGATTTCGCTGAGTACGGTCGACACGGCGATCATCGTGATCTACTTCCTCGCCTGTCTTGCAATTGGCTTCTATTTGAAAGGCCAGTCGGAGACCGGGGACGACTTCTTCCTGGCGGGGCGCGAGATGACCGCGTGGCTGGCGGGCCTGAGCTTTGTGGCCGCGAATCTCGGTTCGCTCGAACTGATGGGTTGGGCGGCGGCCTCGTATCAATACGGAATCCTGGCCGCGCATTGGTATTGGATCGGCGCCATTCCCGCGATGCTGTTTCTCGGCCTGGTGATGATGCCGTTCTATTACATCTCCAAGACGCACTCGGTCCCCGGCTATCTGCAGCTTCGCTTCGGCGAGCCGAGCCGCGCGCTCTCGGCCGTCTCCTTCGCGTTCATGACGGTGTTGATGAGCGGCATCAATATGTATTCGATGGCGCTGGTGATGAAGGTGGTGCTGGGCTGGGACATCAACTTCAGCATTTGGGTGTCGTCGCTGACGGTGGCGGCGTACGTGGCGCTGGGAGGGTTGCGGTCGGCCATCTTTAACGAGGTCCTGCAGTTCATGCTGATCTGGTTCGGGGCCGCGCTGATTCCCATCCTCGGCCTGGTGGAAGCCGGCGGCTGGTCGGGCTTGCAGCAGAAGATTCTTACCAACCTGGGCGCCACCGCGGGAAGCTACACCAGCCTGTGGAGCACGCTTGGATCGTTCAAAGACAACCCGATGGGCATTCACTGGACCGGCATCGTGCTGGGGCTGGGCTGGGTGATTTCGTTCGGGTACTGGACCACGGATTTCCTGGTGGTCCAGCGCGTTCTGGCGGCCAAGGACCTCCGCTCAGCGAAGATGGCGCCGATCATCGGTGCGTTCTTCAAGATGCTGGTGCCGTTCATCGTCATCCTGCCCGGTCTGCTGGGACTGGCGCTGCTGGACGTCAAACTGGTAGGCGAGGCCGAGGCCGTGGCCACCGGGGGCCACAGTTACAACGAAGTGCTTCCCCTGATGCTGGCGCGTTACTGCGGACCCGGGTTGCTGGGCCTGGGGATCACGGCGCTGATCGCCGGTTTTATGTCCGGCATGGCGGGCAACGTGAGCGCGTTCGCCACGGTGTGGACCTACGACATTTACAAGGCGTTCATGAAGAAGGACGCCACCGACGCGCACTATGTGAGCATGGGCCGGTGGAGCACGACGCTGGGCGTGTTTGTGAGCATCGGCACCGCTTACCTGGTGATGCAGTTTCTGAGCATCATGGACTACGTCCAGGCGCTCTTCAGTTTCTTCATCGCTCCGCTGTTCGGGACGGTGATCCTGGGGATGCTTTGGAAGCGCGCCACGCCGGCCGGCGGATTCTGGGGCCTGTTGGCGGGCACGGTCTCTTCCATTGCGATGTGGGCTTGGGTCAAAATAGACAGTTCGGCGATCTCCATCATCGCGCTCTCCTCCAACGCCAAGGACATGGCGGAGAACATGTACCGCGCGTTGTGGTCCTGGCTGGTGTGCGTGCTGGTCACCGTGATCGTCAGTTATTTGACCAAGCCGCTGCCCGAATCGAAGCTCACGGGCCTGGTTTACGGCTGCACGGAAGTTCCCTCTGAAGCGCACGTCAGCCTTTTGCATCGCCCGATCTTCTGGGGCGCATGCGTGACAGTTATCTTCTTCGTACTGAACATCATGTTCTGGTAGGCATTGAGGCAAAAAACCATGGCAGGCACAGCCAAAAAGACAATGACATTCGGCCTCATCGTAGGCAATCGGGGGTTCTTTCCGGATCACTTGGCCAAGAGCGGCCGGGTGGAGATGATGGACGTTCTGACGGAGGCGGGCATCAACGTGGTCTGCCCGACGGCGGAGCAGACCAAGTACGGCGCCGTGGAGACGCGGGCGGAGGCGAAGACGTGCGCGGAGATGTTCGCCAAGATGCGGGGAACGATCGACGGAGTGATCGTCACGCTGCCGAACTTCGGCGACGAGCGCGCCGTGGCGGAGACGCTGCACATGGCGCAGCTCAACGTACCGGTGCTGATCCAGGCCACGCCGGACAACGCGGGTAAGATGACCATCGCGGACCGCCGCGATTCGTTCTGCGGCAAGATGTCGGTCTGCAACAATCTGCAGCAGTACCGCATCCCGTACACGCTCACCACGCTGCATACGGAGGCGCCCCGGTCGGATGCCTTCGCGAAGGACCTGGCCTATTTCTCAGCGGTGTGCCGGGTGGCGAACGGCCTGCGCGGCTTGCGAATCGGCGCCATCGGGGCGCGCCCGGCGGCGTTCAACACGGTCCGTTACTCGGAAAAGATCCTGCAATCGAACGGGATCACGGTGGAGACCATCGACCTGTTCGATGTGCTCGGACGGGTGGGCCGGCTGGCGGACGACGACCCGAAGGTGATCGCGAAGCTCGATTCGATCAAGGCTTACGTCACGACCGACGGAGTGCCGGATACGGCTTTGATCAAGATGTCGAAGCTCGGCGCGGTGATCGACGAGTGGATGCAGGCCAACGATCTGGCGATCAGCGCCATCCAGTGCTGGACCGCGCTCGAGGAGTTCTTCGGCGTGGTGCCCTGCACGGTGATGAGCCAGATGAGCAACAACCTGATGTCGAGCGCCTGCGAGGTGGACATCGCGGGCGTGGTGGGCATGCACGCCCTGCGTCTGGCTTCCGAGACGCCGAGCGCGCTGCTGGACTGGAACAACAACTACGGCGAGGACCCCGACAAGGCGGTCTGCTTCCACTGCAGCAACCTCCCGAAGCACTTCTTCGAAGACGTGCGCATGGACTACCAGGAGATTATCGCCGGCACGGTGGGCAAGCTGAACACCTTCGGCACCTGCGTGGGAAAAGTGAAGGCGGGCCCGATGACCTACGCGCGGTTCTCCACCGACGACGTGACCGGCGAGATCCGCGGCTACGTGGGGGAGGGCGAGTTTACCAGCGACCCGCTGACGACGTTCGGCGGCGCGGGCGTGGTGCACATTCAGGACATGCAGAACCTGCTGCACTTCATCTGCGAGAACGGCTTCGAGCATCACGTGGCGGCGAATCTCTCGCATAACGCGAAAGCGGTTTTCGAAGCGACCACGAAGTACCTCGACTGGGACGTCTACTGGCACAAGTAAATAGGAGGCATCGATGTCCGTCGTTGCAGGCGTCGACTTCGGCACGCTGAGCGTGCGAGTTTCCATCGTGGACAGCGCGAAGGGGCGCCTCGGGTCGGGGGTGGCCGACTATCCGCTCCACCGGAAGAAAGAAGATCCGGACTTCGCCACGCAGAGCCACGCGGATCACATGAGCGCGCTCGCGGAGGCCATGAAGAAGGCGCTCGGCAGCGCGGGCGTCGGGGGCGCCGCCGTGGAGGCGCTGGCCATCGACACCACCGGGTCGAGCGTGATTCCGGTGGATGCGAAGCTCCAGCCGCTCGACGATTACTATCTGTGGTGCGACCACCGGGCGTGGCGCGAGGCGTCGCAGATTACCGAAGCGGCGCATACGCGGAAGCTCGCGGCGATCGACTGGTGCGGCGGCGTGTACTCCTCCGAGTGGGGGTTTTCGAAGTTGCTGCACTGGCTGCGCAATAACCCGGAACAGCGCACGAAGATGGCCACGGCGCTGGAGCATTGCGACATGGTGACGGCCGTGTTGTGCGGCATCGACGACCCCGCGCAGGCGCCGCGCAGCGTGTGCGCGATGGGCCACAAGTGGATGTGGAACGCGGGACTCGGTGGGTTTCCCCCGGAGGAGTTCCTGAGCGGCCTCGATCCTCTGCTCGGTGGAGTGCGTGAGAAACTGAGCGGGCGCTACGCCACCTCCGACCACATCGCCGGGCGGCTGACCCCGGAGTGGGCGGCGAAGCTGGGATTGAAGGCGGGCATTCCGATCCCCACCGGTGCGTTCGACGCGCACTGGGACGCGATCGGCGCGGGCGTACGCGAGGGTGACGTGGTGAACGTGGTCGGCACGTCCACCTGCATCATGGCGATCGCCAAAGAAACGCAATTGGTGCCGGGCGTGTGCGGCGTGGTGCCGGGTTCGATTCATCCCGCGATGGCGGGTGTGGAGGCGGGGCTCTCCGCCACCGGCGATATCTTCGAAGCGATCGCGCGGCGAGCGGGCACGACGGTTGCCGCGCTCTCGCAGGGGCTGGAACACTACCGCGCGGGCCAGACCGGACTGCTTCGCCTGACCTGGGACAACGGCGACCGTACGGTGCTGGTGAATCCGGAGCTGGGCGGCGTGACGCTGGGATGGAACCTGACGCATACCGCGCAGGACGAGCTGTTCGCGGCCATCGAGGGCACGGCGTTCCACACGCGGATCATCCTGGAGCGCATGGAAGAGCATGGCGTTCCGATCCGGCGGGTGATCAACGGCGGCGGCATTCCGCAGAAGAACGAAATGCTGAACCGTGTGTACGCCAACGTGCTGAACAAGCCTGTGCTGGTGCCGGAAAGCGAAGTCACGAGCCTGGGCTCGGCGATCTTCGCGTTTCTCGCGGCGGGAGCGTTCCAGACGATCGAGGAGGCGCAGGACAAGCTCTGTCCGAGCTATCGCGTGATTGAGCCCGAACCCGCGGCCGCTGCCGTCTACCAGGAACTGTTCGGACTTTACCGCAAACTGTATTTCGGCCTCGGGCAGGCGGGCGCGGCGGCATTCGGGGCGGGCGATGTCCTTCCGTCGCTGCGGCGGATTGCGAGGGGACATTAGGATGCTCGAGAAGCTTCGCGAAGAAGTGCTGGAAGCGAACCTGGAAGTGGTGCGCCGCGGGCTGGTGCTCTTCACGTTCGGCAACGCCAGCGGGATGGACCGCGAGCGCGGCCTGGTGGTGATCAAGCCGAGCGGCGTTTCCTATGACGAACTGAAACCGGCGGACATGGTGATTGTGGACCTGGACGGCAGGCCGGTGGAAGGCGCGCTGCGGCCGTCCTCGGACCTGGCGACGCACCTGGTGCTCTACCGGGCGTTTTCGGAAATCGGCGGCGTGGTCCATACGCATTCGCGCGCGGCTACCTGCTGGGCGCAGGCGCAGCGCGAGATTCCCTGCTTCGGGACGACGCACGCCGACTACTTTTACGGCCCGGTGCCTGTGACCGCGCCGCTGACGGACGAAGAGATCCGCACCAAGTACGAAGAGAACACGGGCCACGCCATTGTGCGCCGGTTCGCGGGTATCGAGCCGCTGCAGATGCCCGGAGTGCTGGTGGCCGGCCACGCTCCGTTCGCCTGGGGCAAGACGGCGCACGATGCGGCGCACAACGCGGTGCTGCTCGAAGAGGTGGCGGTGCTGGCGCTCCAGACGGTGAGCGTCAATCCGGCGGCCAAGCCGATCCCCCAGACTCTGCTGGACAAACATTTCCTGCGCAAGCACGGCGGCGCGGCCTACTATGGACAGGTGAAGCCATGAAGCTCAAGACGATCGCTGCTCTCATCCTCGCGACGCTCGCCGCCGGCTGCGGTGGAGGCACGAAACCCACGGAAACCAAGCCGGCAACCACCACGGAGATCCCCAAAGTGCAGAAGCAAGCCTTCGGCAAGACGGGCGACGGAACGCCCGTCGACCTCTACACGCTTTCGAACAAGAACGGCATCACGGCGACCATCACCAACTACGGCGGCATCATTACATCCCTGAAGACGCCGGACAAGCAGGGCAACGCGGCGGACATTGTCCTGGGCTTCGACTCGATCGACGGCTACCTGAAGGGCCACCCTTACTTCGGCGCGTTGATCGGCCGCTACGGCAATCGCATCGGCAAGGCGAAGTTCATGCTCAACGGCAAGGAGTACAAACTCGCCGCCAACAACGGGCCGAACCATTTGCACGGCGGCGTCGAGGGCTTCGACAAGAAAGTGTGGCAGGCCAAGGAGACGGTGAAGGACGGCGCGCCCGCGCTGGAGCTGACCTACGTCAGCAAAGACGGCGAGGAAGGGTATCCAGGCGCCTTGACGGTCACCGTGACCTACTCGCTGACGGACCAGAACGAGTTGCGCATCGACTACCTGGCCACGACCGGCCAGGACACGGTGGTGAACCTGACGAATCACTCGTACTTCAACCTGGCCGGCGCCGGGAACGGCGACATCCTGAAGCACAACATCACGATTAACGCGAGCCAGATGACCCCGGTGGACGAAACGCTGATCACGACCGGAGAGCTGAAGCCCGTCGCGAACACGCCGTTCGATTTCACCAAGCCGCACGCCATCGGGCATCGCATCGACGCCGCCGACGCGCAGATCAAGTACGGCAAGGGCTACGACCACAACTTCGTGCTGAACAAGGCCCCGTCCGGACTAACCATGGCCGCGAAGGTGACCGAACCCACGAGCGGACGAACGCTCGAGGTCTACACCGACCAGCCGGGCATTCAGTTCTACACCGGCAACTTCCTCGACGGCACGCTGACGGGGAAGGGCGGCAAGGTGTACAAGCAGCGCTACGGATTCTGCCTCGAAACCCAGCACTTCCCGGACTCGCCGAACAAGCCGAGCTTTCCGACGGTGGTCCTGAAGCCGGGCGAGCAGATGCGCTCGACGACGATCTACAAGTTCGGCGTGGAGTAGTTTGCTACGAACGGTCCGTGACGCGAGGGAGCCAGACGACCAGGCTCCTGATCTGCTCGGGTGTCACGGAACTCCAGAGGAGCAGCAGCCCTTCGATGATCGCGGCAAGTGCCCGCGACGACGGGACCAGTACGACCCCCGGTGAATCGTGAGTGGCGATGAACCTCCTGAACTCAACGGGTATCGTGTGTGTGTCCGCCGTCACGAGCACTCTTCCGGCGGCTGCGGCGAGCGCCAGCACATCGGAGTCGGGCATCCCGTCGGGCACGACGCCTCCGTGGCCCGCGAAATCGATCGACGGCTCACGGCGCAACAGTCCTCGCCATATAGCGGGATCGAGGTTGGCGTCAGCCTGAAAGCGAATTCTCAAACTGGATCCCGCGCTTTGTCCTCTCGTGCCTTCTCGAAGGCGGCGAGCATCTCCGCGGACAGCGGATGGCTCTCCTGAAGCTTCTGAAAGAAGGCCGCCTCTTCCTCCAGATAGGATTCGATCTCATTCGGGTGCTCGAGGATATAGGTGAGCACTCCGTACACCTTGGCCAATGACCCGATGGACGGAAAGGCGCGGAAGATATCCTCAGCGGTACCGCCGCGGCGGAACGCGAACGTGACGACGTCGATGCCGATTCTCGAGCCGGCCACGTAGTGTCCGCCATTCCGGGTTTCGATGTACGGGCTGGGCGGCAACATGGGGTTTCCTACTGACAGTCTACGCGCCGCTGCCTTGCTACGCCAGCACTTCCCTGATCAGGTTTCCGTGCACGTCGGTCAGGCGCATGTCGCGGCCGTTGAAATAGTAGGTCAGCCTCTCGTGGTCCATGCCCAGCAGGTGCAGGATCGTGGCGTGGAGGTCGTACACGGACTTCTTGTTCTCCACGGCGCGGTAGCCGTACTGGTCGGTGGCGCCGATGATCGTGCCGCCCTTTACGCCCGCGCCCGCCAGCCAGACGAAGAAGCCGTCGGGGTTATGGTCGCGGCCGTCCATGCGCTGTGAGATCGGCATGCGGCCGAACTCGCTGTGGAAGACAATCAGCGTGCTGTCGAAGAGGCCGCGGCTCTTGAGGTCCTTGATCAGTCCGGCGATCGGCTTGTCGATCTCCGAGGCGTGCTGGCCGTGGTTGCCCTTCAGGTCGAAGTGCGCATCCCAGCTCGGCTCGAAGTTGCCGCCGCCGGAGTAGAGTTGGACGAACCGCACGCCGCGCTCCACCAGGCGGCGCGCCATCAGCGCCTGCCGTCCGAAGTACTCGGTGGGTTTGTCGTCCAGGCCGTAGAGCCGGCGCGTGGCCTCGCTTTCCTTGCCGATGTCGATCGCTTCGGTGGCGTGCATCTGCA
>DALYJJ010000042.1:0-43733 GCA_031969915.1 Bryobacteraceae bacterium
CGTTCATCGGCCCTTCGCGCTTCCACGCGCACGGTCTCCTTGAGCGGCTCCTCGCTCTTGGGCTTTTCCTGCGCGGCGGTGTCGCTCAACGCCATCACGGGCGGCGGCGTCTCCAGCGCGGCGACGGGCGGCGGCGGGGCCTTCGGTTCGACTTTGCGCCGTTCGCGAGTCTCAGCGGGGGACGACGTGCCGGGCGCAGCCGGCGGCGGCGCTTGCGTCGTGCGGGCGGACGCCATTTCCGATGGCCGAGCCGCGGACGGGGCACTCGCCAGGTCCCGCACTGGATCCCGATTCACCAGGATCACAGCGAACCCAATTACCGCCGCCGTCACCGCGGCCGCCGGCCAGACCCACGACTTCCACCCCGAAGGCCGCGGCGAAGGCCCGTCCAGGGCCGCCGTCAGTCGCGTCTTCGCACCCGGCTGACCCAGCAAGTCGCGCAGTGCGTCCTCATCCCCGAGTGCGTTGAACAGTTCCTGATCTTCCATCGCGGCCGCAAGCAGGGCCCGCCGCTCCTCCTCCGTGAGCGTGCCCGTCGCGTACCCTGCCAGCCACCGATCGCGTTCGGTCATCGCACCCACCTTCCGCCCAAGCGCTCCAACAACTCCTTCCGGCACCGATGATCCCACGTGTACACGGTGTTGATCGCCGAAGCGCCCATGGCCTGCCGGATCTCCTCGAAGGAAAGCCCCTCGAGTTTCAGGCGCAGCAGTTCCCGGCAGCGCTCGCCAAGCCGCGCCACGGCTTCGCTCAACCGCGCCAGGTTCTCCTCGCGCGCGGCCGCTTCCTCTGGGTCGGGACCAGAGGAGGCGATGGGCACCTCATCCACCGGCGCCGCCGTGTGCTCGCCGCGCCGGATGGTTTTCCGGCGCCACGCGGTCATCTTGAACCGCAGGATCTCAAACGAAAGAGGGACCAGTTCCTCCAGCGTCCCGACGTGCCCGTACTTCTGTTCGAGCACCAGCAGAACCTCCTGCGCGAGGTCTTCGGCGATATCCCTCCCACACCGGGATGCCGCGAAGCCGAGAATCCTTTCACGCAGCCGGGCGAGCAGTTCGGAGCGTCCGCCGCCCCGCGCCACGTCCGGCCCCGCGCCCGTCATCATGGCCATTATGACGGTACGCGGCTTCGCGAAGGGTACGTGCTACAGTCTAAGGAAGGTCGCGAGCTTCGTTATGGCCACCGTCGCCGAGGGCACGAAAAATCCATTGCGCGAGCGCGGCATCCGCCTCACCCGCCAACGCCAGATCCTCCTCGATCTACTCAACAAGTCCGGGCAACACCTCGACGCGGAACGCCTCTACCAGATGGCCAAGGAAGTCGACCCGAAGCTGAACCGCGTCACCGTCTACCGCACGCTGAAGATGCTGAAGGAAGGCGGACTAGTGGACGAACTGGACCTGATGCATCATCAGGGCGACCAGCACTACTATGAGACCCGCATGAAGCAGGAGCACGCGCACATCATCTGCTTGCGCTGCGGGCGCGTGGAGGAGTTCTTCGGCGAGCCCCTGAGCCGGCTGCGCCGCCAGGTGGAATCGCACTTTGGTTTTCAGATCCTGATCGCGCGGACCGAAATCGGCGGCTACTGCGCGCATTGCCAGGCGCTGCGATCGCAGGAAGTGAAGGCCGCCACCGCCGTCGCCGCTCCGGCGGAGGAATCGGTGAAACACCGGCTCCGCCGCGGATGAGTTCCCCCGTGCCCGCACCGGCTCCGTCGCACAAGGCCGCTGCTCTCGTCGTAGTCAATCCCGCCGGCAACCGGTCGCGCGTGGTGCTGGAGCCGCTGCCGTTTCTCATCGGGCGCCAGGCGGACAACAGCCTGGTGCTGCGCGATAACCGGGTCTCGCGGACCCATGCGCGCATCGTAGGCGAAGACGGCGGCTACGTCGTCGAGGATCTCGGCTCCACGCACGGCGTGCACGTAAACGACGAGCGCGTCGAGCGGAGGCGCCTGATTCCGGGTGACCGCATCGAATTTGGCGTCTCCAACTCCTATCAGTTGATCTTCACGCAGGAGGAGAGCGACCTGACGCGCCTGCTCGATCAATTCGAGGCGCCCGCGAAGCCGGGCGGCGCGAACCTCGCGAAATTGAAAGCCGTGGTGGAGGTCGCCCGGGCGCTCGAGACCTCGCTCTCCACCGACGACGTGCTCGCCGCGGTGGTGGATGCGGCGCTGACGGTGACCGGAACGGAGCGCGGGTTCCTGCTGCTCCGCGGCGGCCAGGGACTGGAAGTGCGCGTGGCCCGGGACCGCCACGGCGCGGCGCTGCCCTCCTCCGAACTGCGCGTCCCGCGAAGCCTCATCCAGCGGGCCCTCGACCGGCGCCGCGAACTGCTCTCGATGAACTTCGACCCCAACTCGGGGGAGATGGAGACCGATCGAAGCGTGGCGTTCCTGGAGTTGCGGAGCGTGGTCTGTGTCCCGCTGGTCCGGTTGCGCACGGCGCTCGGCGACGACACCGGCGGCGCGAGCGCCAATGAAACCGTGGGCCTGCTCTACATGGATTCCCGGGTGGGCTCGGCGGACCTGTCGGCGGGCAACCGCGAGCTTCTGCAGACTCTCGCGCTCGAAGCGTCCACCATTCTGGAGAATGCGCGGCTGCTCGAACAGGAGCGGCGGCGGCGGCGCCTGGAAGAGGAACTCACGATCGCGCGCGAGATCCAGATCGGCCTGCTGCCCCGCAACCTGCCGGTTACCGGGTGGTTTCGCATCGCCGCGTGCACGATTCCTTCGCACCAGGTGGGCGGCGACTATTACGATCTGCGCCGGGTGGCCGAGGACGTCTGGACCGTCGTGGTCGCCGATGTGTCCGGAAAAGGGGTGAGTTCCGCCCTGCTGGCTTCCCTGCTCCAGGGCGCCTTTCTGTTCGCGACGGAAGGGCCGCTTGCGATGGAAGACACCATGGCCCGGGTGAATCACTTTCTGAACGAGCGGACGGGCGGCGAGAAGTACGCCACCATTTTCTATTGCTCGCTTGACCGGAACGGCCTGTTGCGCTGGTGTAACGCGGGCCACTGCGCGCCCATCCTGGTGACGCGGGACGGCGTACTGAAGCCGCTGGGCCCCACCGGCACGCCAGCCGGGCTGCTCGACTTCGCGTCGTTCGAAGTGGAACAGCACCAACTGATGCCCGGCGACCAGGTGGCCATCTTCACCGACGGCGTCTCCGAAGCGCAGAACGTGAACGGCGAGTATTTCGAAACGCGCCGCATTCGCGATGTCCTGCGGCGCAATGCGGGCAGCGGTTGCGTCGCCACGCACCAGGCGTTGATGGCGGCGCTGCAGGAGTTCACCGAAGATACCGAGCAAGCCGACGACATCACCTGCGTGGTGCTCGAGTATCGCGAACCCGCCTGAGGCGCGCACCCGCCCGCGGCGTTACAGCTTCCGGGCCGCGCTCAAGTACACCGCGTTGAGCACAAACTTGAAGGTGCCGAAGCTCTGCCCGCGGAACTGCGGGCGGAAACCGAACAGCACCACCTTGCCCAGGCCGTGGCGCGCCTCCACCAGGAGACTGCGGCCCAGGACCGCCCGTTCGCCGGAGAGCCACCCGCTCGCGAGCAGGTCCTTGGAGGCGTACCGGGCCACGCTCCGGGTTTCACGGGCGCCTTTGTTGAAGTCCGGCAGCAGGGTGATCTCAAAGGCCTGCCCGCCGGTGGACATCGCGATCGCGTCTTTGGGCATTCCCGTTGCGAGCGGATGACCCGCCTCCACGTTGATGCGCAGCAGCGAGCCAGGGCAATAGTAGCCGCCGCCCGAGGACTCCTCTTCGCGCCCGCCACCTTCGCCGCCCCGCCAGGGGAGCGACGCGCGCACGGGCAGGCCGAAGTACTGAATGGGGAGTTCGCTTGCGGCGTCGAAGGCGACCAGCGTGCCGCCATCGCGCACGAAGTCTTCCAGCGCGCTGGCGCCGGCCGCGCTGATGCCGCCGGTGAACTCCGGCCGCTGGAGAATGGTGAGGGGCTCGGCCTCAGCGCTGCCGCGACCGCTCAGCCGTTCGCCCTCGCGCGTGCCGTGGAGGATGGAGTTCGCGCTCTGGGAAGCCAGCAGAATGACGTCGTAGCGCGAGCGCAGCGCGCCTTTGCGGATCTCATCGTTCTTGAGCAGCTTGTGGGGCACGCGATAGTGGTCCAACAGCCACTGGGTCCAGCCGGCGTCCATGTTCGCGGTGTGCGGCTCATAGAGTGCGACTCGGGGCGATTCGATCTCCCAGGCCGCTTTCCCGAACTCCGCGTCCCGCTCGGTGAGAATGCGCCCTTCGGCCGACCAGCGCACGCGCGTGCCTTTGTCGAGCAGATCGCGGAGCGTCAGGTAGGCGCCGTTCTCCCGGAGGTCGGCGCCGGAAGAAGCCGGAAACGCGCTCACCGCCTCCAGGTTGGCGGAGAAGGGGTCTTCAATGCGATCGACTTTCACGCCCATCTGTAAAGGCAGCGTCCAGCCGGCCACGTCGTAGGGCCGCTTGGTGGGCCCGGTGGTTCCGGCCCGCAGTTCCGGGTACTTCTGCGGCTCCATCAGGTCCACCAGGTAGGGCCGGAAGGCCTGGCCCGCGAGCATCACGTAGCTGCCCTCGGCATACTCGATGCCGTTGGCCTTGAACGGCGCGCGCGCGCGTTTCACCTCGATGCCCGCGGCGTGCAGCCGGCGGAGCATTTCGAGGGCGCTCGACTTGTCCCACTGCTCGGCGGGCGCCACATAGGCAAACGGTTTCGCGGTCCTGATGTTGGTCTGCGCGATCTCCCAGGCCTTATACAGGAAGTGCTCCGGGCGCTCGGAGGCGAGGTCGAGGATGGCGAAATCCGCGGTGAGCATGTATTCGATGGCCTCGCGCGTGCCCCATCGCCCGCCCATCCAGGGCCGCTGGTAGAAGACGGTCGGCTCCTTGGTGGGAATGCCGTTGCCGAAGCGCTCCGGAAAGCGCGAGACCTCGTACTTGCCGGGTGTGCCGTAGCCGCGCCCGATGGCGGTCTCGGTGAGAATGCCGTGCATGTTGTGGAACGCGGGCACCGATCGCAGCCCGCCGTTCCACCATGCGTCGAAGCCGAAGTAGGAGAGGATGCCGGGCTTGTTTTCCCGTGCAAAGCGTTCCTTCATCGCCGAGCCGATCAGGTTGATGCCTTCCATCACGGGCGCGGGGATGTGGGGGTTCAGCGGTTCGGCGTAGGGCGGCACGAAGATGCGGGCGGGAAACGCGGGGCTCTGGTGCTGGTTGTAAACGATGTGCGGGAACCAATCCTGAAACAAAAGTTTCGTGACGTGTTTGGTCTCTTCCAGGTTCAGCATGAACCAGTCGCGGTTGTTGTCGTGGCCGGCGTACTTCTGGTACAGCCAGGGCAGCGGGGCCAGTTCATAGGGCGTTCCCGCGTTCTTGCGGTACCACTCCACCACCATGTCCAGCCCGTCCGGGTTGATCACCGGGATCTGGATCAGAATCACGTTCCGGCGGATGCGCGCCGTTTCGGCGTCCTCGGCGGTCACCATCCGGTAGGCGAGTTCCGGCGCGTGTTGCGCGGGCGCCGTTTCGGTGGCGTGGAGGCCGGAGTCGATCCACACGATCGCTTTCCCCTCGGAGGCGAGCTTCCTGGCCTCCTCGGGCGTCGCGCGCCCGAGCGCCAGCCGCTGGCTGATCTCCCTGTACCGATCGAGCTGCTTCAGGTTCGCCGCGTCGGAGAGGAAGGCGGCGATCATCGGCCGCCCGTTGGCCGAAGTGCCGAACCGTATGAGCCGGATGCGATCGCTCGCCTTCGCCAGCTTTTCGAAATAGCCTGTGATCTCGGTATGATTCGCGAGACGAAAATCGTCGCCGGGCGTAAATCCGAAGTGTTCCTTCGGAAGTGGAACGGCGGCGGTGAGCGTGGCGGCGGCAAGACTCCAGACCGCGAGGGAGAAGGCGAAGGTTCGGCGATTCATGTGGAACAATCTCATTATGGCTTCGCTCCAGGACCGTCCGTTTCAAGTTGGCTTGATCCAGATGTCGTGTTCCATCGATCCTAGCGAAAACCTGGAGAAGGCGGTGTGGCGCGTGCGGGAGGCCGCTGCGATGGGCGCGCAGGTGGTCTGTCTGCAGGAGCTGTTCCGCTCGCAGTATTTCTGCCGGGAGGAGAACGCCGAGCTGTTCGCACTGGCCGAGCCGATCCCCGGCCCTTCCACGGAGACGCTGGCGCGCATCGCGCGGGAACTGAAGATTGTGATCGTGGCGTCGCTGTTCGAACGCCGGGCGGTGGGGCTGTATCACAACACGGCGGCGATCCTGGGGGCGGACGGCGAGATTCAGGGCCTGTACCGCAAGATGCACATTCCCGACGATCCGCTCTACTTCGAGAAGTTCTATTTCACCCCCGGGGACCTGGGCTTTCGCCGCTTCGAAACGCCATTTGGCCCAATTGGGGTTCTCGTGTGCTGGGATCAATGGTATCCGGAAGGTGCGCGGCTCACCGCGCTACAAGGAGCGAACGTTTTGTTTTATCCCACCGCCATCGGATGGCATCCTTCCGAGAAAGAACAATACGGCGCCGCGCAGTTGGACGCCTGGCGCACCATCCAGCGCGCGCACGCCATCGCCAACGGCGTGTACGTGTGCGCCGTGAATCGCATCGGTTTCGAAGGCCCGCCCGAATCGCAGTTGGAGTTCTGGGGCAACAGCTTCGTCGCGGACCCCTTCGGCCAGGTGATCGCGCAAGCCTCGGCGGACCGCGAGGAGATCCTGACGGCCGGGATCGATCCCCGCCGCATGGAAGAGGTGCGCCGCGGCTGGCCCTTTCTCCGCGACCGCCGTATCGACGCCTACGGCCAGATTACTCAGAGGTGGCTGGCCTGATGTCCTGGCGCATGCCCGCCGAGTGGGAGCCGCACTCGGCCACCTGGCTCGCCTGGCCGCACGAAACCACGGACTGGCCCGGCAAGTTCGCACCCGTGCCGTGGGTTTACGGCGAGATTGTCCGCAAGCTCTCGCAGGTGGAAATGGTGCGGATTCTGATCGAACCGGAGCGCATTCCCGCCGCCCGCCGCGTGCTCGTCAAGTCCGGCGCGGTGATGAGCGCGGTGGAGTTTGTGGAATGCGCGACCGACCGGAGCTGGACGCGCGATTTCTGTCCCACCTTCGTGAAGAACGATGCGGGCGCGGTGGCGGCCTGCGATTGGGAGTTCAACGCCTGGGCCAAGTACTCGAACTACGCTCGCGATAACGCCGTTCCCGCGCTCGTCGCGGCGCACCTCGGCGTCGAGCGCCTTGCGCCGGGCTTCGTGCTGGAAGGCGGCGGCATTGAGGTCAACGGCGGCGGCCTGTTGCTGACCACAGAGGAGTGGCTGCTGAGCGACGTGCAGGTACGCAATCCGGGCTTCACCCGCGAGCGCTATGAAGCGCTCTTTCGAGAATGGCTGGGCGTAACGGATACCATCTGGCTCAAGAATGGAATCGCGGGCGACGATACCCATGGCCACATCGACGACCTGGCGCGCTTCACCGGGCCTTCCACGGCGGTCATCGTGGTGGAGGACAACCCACTCGAAGCGAACTACCTTCCCCTGCGTGAGAACCTGGAACTCCTCCGGCGGCGCCAGGATTTGAAGGTGGTGGAGCTGCCCATGCCGCGGCCGCTTTTCTTCGATGGCCAGCGCCTCCCGGCCAGCTATGCCAACTTCTATGTGGCGAACTCACTGGTCCTGGTGCCGACGTTCAACGACCCGGCGGACCGCGAGGCTCTTCGGACGCTGGCGAAGCTGTTTCCGGACCGCGAAGTCTGCGGCATTCACGCCGTGGATCTTGTTTTGGGCCTGGGAACGCTGCACTGCCTGACCCAGCAACAACCCGCCTGAAGCGCCCGCGGTTGGCGGGACGCTGAAGTTCCCCCTTCCCATTCGTAAAACCCCGCCGTAGAATAGGGGCAGCATTATTACGGAACGGTCTCATATCCCTGAGCCGGTTCTCCGGCCCAGGTTTGATATCGGGCGGCCGGAGCCAGCCGCCCGGGTGAACTCAGGGGAGGTAGACCATGTTCGACAGTCTCGACGAGACGATCAAACACGACGAAGACGTGCAGTCGACCAGGAAGGAACGCCTTGTGCGTTACCTCATTATGGCGGCCGTGTCCGTCATTGTATTTGTGGGTGCATTCGCCGGCATCAGCCTGATGAGCGGGGACTGATCCCCAGCGCTAGTTGAGCGTCGGTCCGATCGGGAACAGCGCCAACTGCGACGGGCCGATCTCCGCCATCACCGCCTTGACCTTCGCGCGGTAGAGCTTCCTCGGGTTGTACGTCCGCAGGACTGCGTCTAAGTCTTTGTCTTTGTAGAGGTCTGAGTTCGCCAGCCGGTCGGCTACGGTGTGAATTCCGTGGGGAACCGAGCGGAACCGGCGCTCGCAGTTATCCCAACCGAAAATGTTGTTATTCTTGTAAGCTTTACCGCCGCCCGACTCAAGGAAGGAGATACTTGGGAGCAGGCGCCAGTCCAGGTTGTTGCGGTCGGCGGCCCGTACGAAATCGGCGGCGTAGCGATGGGCGGGGGATCGGCGTTCGCTGAAAAAGGTGCGGATTCTGTGAAGGCGGGGGTCCTGCTGATACGTGCCGGACTGGGTCTGTTGGGGGTCGGCGTTACCTGGTACGGCCATCAGCCCGGCGACCACGACGAGGCTTTGAGAGACAAGTTTCTTCACGTGGTTTTCCTCCAGAAAAATGACATAGCTTAGCACCGGAACGAAATCGCTCGGTTTAGGCTAAAGGGGCGAAATGCCCGAAGACGACTCGTGAACCTGCTGGGTGCGCTATCCCGGCTCTAGGCGGCTCGGGTGAGCGAAAGCCCTGCTCCAGATCGGACAGGGGAATGCGTACTCACATGGGGGTTAGTATACCAGACCGGTTGGCGCTGTCGAGCCCTAGGGGTACTATTACAGTACTGAAATGTACAGTATAGCGAGCCCTGAGTCGTGCCGGCGTGACCCGATTCCTGCGGAACAAACGCGCCGGGCCGGCGTATGTACAGGACATGAGGCAGGATGTTCTTCACGCCTTCCGGCAGTTTCGCCGCAACCCCGGTTTCGTTCTGATCGCGATGCTCTCGCTGGGCCTGGGCATCGGCGCCAATAGCGCGATATTCAGCGTCGCGGACGCCCTGCTCCTGCGGCCGCTGCCGGTGGCGGACCCCGGCCGGCTGATGAACGTCTCCGCCGCGACTCCCAGTAACCCTTACGAGTCGCACTCCTTCCCCCAGTATCGCGACCTCCGTGAGGCGGCGCGGTCTTTCGACGGGCTGCTGGCGTATCAGTTCCGCTCCTATGGCGTGGCCAGCGACGCGCGCTCGGTGCCGCAAATCCGCTTCGGGTTTGCGGTCTCCGGCAACTTCTTCGAGGTGCTTGGCGTGAAGCCCTTGCTGGGACGGACGTTCCGGCCCGGCGAGGGCGAAACGCCCGGCAAGGACCCGGTGGCGGTGCTGTCGCACTCCTTCTGGCAGGACCACCTGGGAGGCGACGCGGGCGTCGTCGGGCGCAGCATCCGGATCAACGGGCTCGAGATGACGGTGATCGGCGTGACGCCGCCCGGTTTCCGCGGGCTCGATTCGTTCTTCACACCGGCGCTCTTCGTGCCGGTGTCGATGATTCAAGCGATCGAAGGCGGTTCCAAGAACCTCCTGGAAGAGCGCAAGGAGGCTTGGCTTCAGGTGAAGGGGCGCCTGCGGCCGGGGGTCACGCAGAAGGAAGCGCAAAGCGAGTTGGAAACCATCGCGGCGAATCTGTCGCGCGCGTATCCGGAGACGAACTCCGATCGCACGCTGGCGGTGGTGACGGAACTGGAGAGTCGAGTGCGGCAATCGCCGCCGGACGCCGTGCTGGTGGTGGCGCTGAGCGTCCTGGCGGCGCTGGTGCTGCTCATCGCGTGCGCCAATGTCGCGAACCTGCAACTGGCGCGGGCGAGGGCGCGCACCAGGGAGATTGCGGTTCGTCTGGCCATCGGGGTGGGCCGCGCCCGGCTGGTGCGGCAGCTCTTCACGGAGAGCCTGCTGCTTTCGCTACTGGGAGCGGCGGTGGGCCTGGGTTTCGGCTGGCTCGGCATCCGATTCCTGCAAACGTTTGAGATTCCGACCGATCTCCCGATCGGGCTGTTGTTTCAGCTCGATGAGCGGGTCCTGCTGGTGAGCCTGGGCGCGGCGGTGCTGAGCGCGCTGGTCTGCGGGCTGGCGCCGGCGATGCAGGCCTCGCGGACGGAATTGGTGAGTGCGCTGAAGGACGGCGACGGCGCTCAGCGGCGCTCGCGGATGGTGGGACGGCATGTCCTGGTGGCGGGCCAGGTGGCGTTGTCGCTGGTGCTGCTGGTGGCGGCCGGCATGCTGCTCGACGGTTTCCGGAAGTCGCTTGTGCTCGATCCGGGGTTCCAGATCGATCACCGCCTGGTGGCGGACTTCGATCCGTCGGTGGTCCGGTACACACCGGAGAAGTCGCGCGAGTTCTACCGCAACCTGGTGGACCGGGTTCGGGAACTGCCCGGCGTGCGGCGGGCGACGCTGGGGCGGGCGATCCCGCTCTCACCGAACGCCCACGTGGAGCAGGTGATCCCCGAGGGCTATGCGTTCCCGAAAGACCGCACGTTCGAAACCGTGTTTGCGAACGTGGTCGACGGGCAGTACTTCGACACTCTGGGCATCGCGATGGCGGCGGGACGAGGCATCGGGGAGCAGGACCGCAAAGACGGCAACCCGGTGGCGGTAGTGAACCAGGCCTTCGCCGATCGCTACTGGCCGGGGCAGAACGCCGTGGGCCGGCGGCTGCGGCTGGGTGGAGCCACGGGGCCCTGGTTCGAAGTGGTGGGCGTGGCGAAGACCGGCCGGTATCTGTACCTGGCCGAGCCGGCGACGCCGTTTCTCTACACCGCCTACGACCAGCGGCCGCGGATGTCGATGTCGCTGGTGGTGGAGTCCGCGGGCGACCCGGCCGCGTTGGGGGCACCGGTGCGCGAAATCGTGCGGACGTTGGACGCGAATCTGCCCGTTTTCAATCTGCGGACGCTGGCCGGCTTTTATGAGAAGCGGGCGATTGCGAGCAACCGCATCGTGCTGCAACTGGTGTCGGCGCTGGGGCTGATTGGCCTCACGCTCGCGCTGCTGGGGCTCTACGGGCTGATGACGTATTCGGTGTCGCGGCGGACGAAGGAGATTGGGACGCGCATGGCGATCGGGGCTACCTCGGGGAACGTGCTGCGGATGGTGCTGCGGCAGGGCTTGCTCCTGGCGGGTGTGGGCATGGCGTTCGGGGGCGTGCTGAGCTACTTCACTGCCAAGGCGGTAGCCATCGGTTTGGCCGGCTTGGGCAGCCCGAGCGCGCTGACCTTTGTGGCGGTTCCGGTGGCGCTCCTCGCGGTCAGCTTGCTGGCCTGTTACGTCCCCGCCCGCCGAGCCTCCCGCGTCGACCCCCTCCGCGCCCTCCGCTGGGAATAAAAACCGGGGACGGACGAGACGTTCCCCTTATAGTTTGTCGCAGTTCTATAAGGGGAACGTCTCGTCCGTCCCCGGTTTTCGGCGCTCGGGTTTTCAGCGCTGGTTGGCTTTTAGGATCTTCTTGCGCAGGCGGATCGACTGGGGTGTGATCTCCACCAGTTCGTCGTCCCGGATGAACTCGATCGCCTGCTCCAGGTTCAACAGCCGCGGCGGCACCAGGCGGATCGCCTCGTCGGACGTGGAGGCGCGCATGTTGGTGAGCTTTTTCTCCTTGACGATGTTCACCGTCAGGTCGGCGTCACGCGAGTTTTCGCCCACCACCATGCCTTCGTACACCTCGGTGGCGGGCGTGATGAACATCTCGCCGCGCTCCTGGAGGTTGAACATCGCGTAGCCGGTGGCTTTGCCGGGCCGGTCCGCGATGAGTACGCCGGTGGGACGCGTTTCGATGTCGCCCTGCCATTCGATCCAGCCGTGGAACAGCGAGTTCATGATCGCCGTGCCCTTGGTGTCGGTGAGCATCTCGCTGCGCAGCCCGATGAGCCCGCGCGAGGGCACCAGGAACTCCACGCGCACGCGCCCGGAGCCGTGGTTCACCATCTTCGACATCTTGCCCTTGCGCGTGCCGAGCTTCTCGATCACCACTCCCACGTACTGTTCAGGCACATCGATCACCAGCAGTTCCAGGGGTTCATGCAGCGCGCCGTCAATCTGCTTGGTGATGATCTCCGGCTTGCCCACCGCCAGTTCGTACCCTTCGCGCCGCATCATCTCGATGAGGATGGCCAGTTGCAGTTCGCCCCGGCCCATGACCTTGAACGTGTCCGGCGCCGTCTCCTGCACTTTGATGGACACGTTGGTGAGCAACTCGCGGTCCAGCCGGTCGCGCAGATTGCGCGAAGTGACGTAGGTTCCTTCCCGTCCGGCGAACGGGCTGGTGTTTACCGTGAAGGTCATCGCGATCGTCGGTTCGTCGATCTGAATCTTGGGCAGCGGATCGGGCGTTTCGATATGCGAGACGGTCTCCCCGATGTTGATGCCTTCAACGCCCGCGATGGCCAGGATGTCGCCCGGCTTGGCGTGCGTTTCATCCACCCGCTTCAGCCCCTCAAAGGTGTAGAGCTTGGTGATCTTGGTCTTCTGAACCGAACCATCGAGCTTGCAGATGGAGACTTCGTCGCCGTGCCGGAGTTGTCCGTTGAAAACGCGCCCGATGGCGAGCCGTCCGAGATAGTCGCTGTAGTCGAGGTTCGCCACCAGCATCTGCAGCACGGCGTCCGGGTCGCCCCCCGGCGCCGGAATGCGGTGGAGGATCGTCTCGAAGAGCGGACGCAGATCGCGCGCTTCGTCCTCCAGTTCGCGCTTTGCCAGGCCCGCTTTCGCGTTGGTGTAAATCACGGGAAAATCGAGCTGGTCTTCCGTTGCGTCGAGATCGATGAACAGATCGTAGACTTCGTTGAGCACCTCGGCGATGCGCGCGTCCGGCCGGTCGATTTTGTTCACCACCAGGATCGGCGGCAGCTTCGCTTCGAGCGCCTTGGTGAGCACGTAGCGAGTCTGGGGCAGCGGCCCTTCGCTCGCGTCCACCAGCAGCATCACGCCGTCCACGATCTTCAGCGCCCGCTCGACTTCGCCGCCGAAGTCGCTGTGCCCCGGCGTGTCGACGATGTTGATCTTCACGCCTCCGTACCACACGCCGGTGGTCTTGGCGAGGATCGTGATGCCGCGCTCGCGCTCGAGCTCATTGGAATCCATGACCCGTTCGGCCACGCTTTCATTCGAGCGGAAAATGCCGCTCTGGTGCAGCATCGCGTCCACCAGCGTGGTCTTGCCGTGGTCAACGTGCGCAATGATGGCGATGTTGCGAATACCTTCGTTGCGAATGGGAAGTTCTCCTGACTTGATGCGAGGGTAACTACCATGTTGACACAGCCGGGGGTTCTTCTGGGGCGAGTTCCTCCGGGCTTCGCGCGCCCAGGGAAGGGTGCCGTTAGGGTCCGGAGAGGATCGGGGGCCCGCCGGCGTCCGGTCGACTAAGGTTGCGGGCGCTCGGTCACGTTGCGAAGGGCGGCTGCGGCGGCTGTTCGAGGCGCGACAAACGGCTTATTATCAAATAGATACGAGGATAAGGATTAATCCTAACAATTGCGGAGTCGGGGCTCCTTTACCCTTAGGGTGTTCGTCTTAGCGCTTTGCCCTCTTTAGTACTAGGCGCTAGGAGTCTACACAAGCGAGAACAAGAGAGACGAAATGTCCAAACCGTTGAATATGCTCAGATTGACAGTGGTTCTGGCCTTCGTGATGTTGGTCGCATCCGCAGGTTCACTCTACGGCGGCTCATCCTCTTTGATTCCAGTTCCTCCTGCCAACCCGCACGAACAAGGCCTGATCCCGGTACCGCCGGCGAATCCGCACGAACTCTTTTTGATCCCCGTGCCGCCGGCTAACCCGCACGAGCAGTCGCTGATTCCGGTGCCACCCGCGAATCCGCATGAGCAGTCGCTGATTCCGGTGCCGCCCGCGAATCCGCACGAGCAGTCGCTGATCCCGGTTCCGCCCCCGAACCCAAACGAATAGGCGGGAAGTCGGCGGCAGTAGTCCGGCAAACATTTCGCCCTACTCTATACTTTTGAGCCGGTTCCGGCGATGAGTAGCTTGAGAGTGGCGGAACGCTAGAATGCCGGAAGAGATTGTACTCACGCTCGCAGCACTATCGACAGCACTCCAACTCGGAGTGCTGTCCGTGTTAGTGCGGGGCCGCTGGCGCGAGTTCCCGACCCTTGCGGTCTACCTGGTGGGCATGTTCGCCGCCACCGTGGTTTCCAACAGTCTGTACTTTGAGCGCGGCGCGTGGAGCGCGGGAATGTCGCGCTACTACTGGGTCCTCGAAACCTGCGTAACGATTCTGCTCACCGCCCTGGTCCTGTCCTTCGTCCAGCGGGCGCTCGACAAACGGCCCAGCAAGGCGCCGACCGTGAGGCTGGTGATCGGCGGCGCGATACTGGTGACCGCGGGGAGCATCCTGTACGAATTGGCGGCGAGCCACGCGTTCGGGATGCTGATGGCCAACGTGACGCGGAACCTCGGCTTCTGGGTGGCCGTCGCGAATCTGGTCCTTTGGATGAAGATGATCGGTGGCGGCGAGTTCGACCGGACCGTACTGATGCTCTCCGGGGGAATCGGCCTACAGTCGGCGGGGCACGCCATCGCCACCTCGTTAACCATCCTCAGCTACAACATGGCGGCGCTTGCCTACTACGCCGCCGTGGTCAGTCACCTGCTCTGTCTGCTCATCTGGTTGAAGGCCCTGCGCGCCGCTCCCAAACGGCCGCGCGGCGACGCCTTAAAGCGCCCAGCCGCCTGTTAAGACAATTCATCGACAATAAGATCCTCTACCCCCTTGCATCCGAAAGCTCCCTCGGATATGCTCGACCAGATTTGTTGTCAAGTATCCGGTTTCACACCGGCTACATGGTTCGAGGACTCAGTAACGGGGTCCTTTATTTTGGGGGAGTTCAACATGACTCGATCACTGCGCACTGCAGCCCTGTTTGCGCTTGCCGTGGGAGTCTCGTACGGGCAAGAGTACCGGGCAACGATTCTAGGCACTGTGGCCGATCCCAGCAAATCGCCGATTCCAAACGCGGTCATCAAGGCGACGAGGGAAGACACAGGAGTCAGCCGCGAAACCAAATCGAACGACCAGGGCATTTATGCGATTGTCGGCCTCGACCCTGGCCGCTACGTCGTCACCGTCACCGCCGAAGGCTTCCAGGCCGTTCGGCGGACGGGCATCGTCCTGCTCACGGCGGACAAGCTAAACCTCAACATCGGAATGGAAGTGGGTGCGGTGACCCAGGAGATCACCGTGGTCGGCGAACAGGAGTTGATCCAGACCGCCACCGCCTCGCGCGGCCTGGTGTTCGATCCGATCAAGATGCAGGAGATTCCGCTCAACGGGCGGCAATCCTATATGCTGATGCGGCTGTCTCCGGGCGTCATGTTCACCCAGCGGCAGTTTGGCTCGTCGGGCTTCTCGGGCACGCGTGCCTGGGACGTCAACGGCTCCTTCACGATGAACGGCGGCCGCACGGGCAGCAACCAGTTCCTGCTGAACGGCGCGCCCATCTCCACCAACGGCACCTTCAACCTCGCGCCCAACGTCGAGGCGGTGCAGGAGATGAAGGTGATGGTGAACACCTACGATTCGCAATACGGGCGCTCCGGCGGCGGCCACGTGTCCACCACACTCAAGTCCGGAACGAACGACTGGCACGGCACGATGTTCAATTTCTGGCGCAATCGTATCCTGGATGCGAACACGCGGCAGAACAACGCGCTCGGCGTGCGGCGCGGCTTCCGCAACCAGCATCAGTTCGGCGGCACGGTGGGCGGCCCGATTCGCAAGAACAGGGACTTCGTGTTCTTCTCCTTCGAAGGCTGGCGCGAGCGGGTGCCGTTCCCCTCGAACGTGAGCGTACCGCCCCTGGAAGTTCGGCAAGGCGACTTCAGCACCTTCGTGCCACAGGGGCAGACGGGCGTGATTCGCATCTACGATCCGATGACTTCGCAGCCCTGCACCATTGCCGCGCTAAACTGCCGGGCGGGCGGAGTCTTCCGGCGCCAGCCATTCCCCGGCAACCGCATCCCCGCGTCGCGCATCAGCCCGATTGGGCGGGCGATCCTGGGCTACTGGCCGGGCCCCAACTTCCAGGCGCAATCCCTGGTGAACAACTTCACGCGGCCGGACAACCTCGGCCAGTACCGTTATGAGCAGCCCATGGCGCGCTACGACAAGGTGCTCACCGACAACGACCGCATCAACTTCCTGTTCACCTTCCAGGATGGCAGCGAGTTCCGGGACGGCACCGGCTTCCAGCCGCCGGCGCAGACCGGCAACATGCCGGGCACCGTGCGCCAGGACCAGAACTACGTGCTCTCCTACGACAAGACGTTGTCGCCCACGCGCCTCTTCCACGCGCAAGCCAGCTATAACCGCTTCGTCGAGAACTTCCCGGACGTCTCCGATCCCGATTTCACCTGGGACAAGGTCGGCATCCGGAACATCCCGCAAGTGGACACGTTCCCCACCCGCCTGATGCCCCGTGTGACGCTGGGCGGTTTCCGGGAGATCTTCGGGAACCAATACATCAACCAAAGCTCGCGCCAGCAGCTCAACTTCCAGGGCAACATCGCCGAAACGCGCGGCCGTCACAGCCTGAAGTACGGCGCCGAGTTCGCGATGCTCCTGCGCCACAACTTCTCTTCGGGCCGATCCAGCGGCCAGATGGACTTCAACGGCGACTGGACGCGCGAGTATTCGGCCATCGGACAGGGAGCGCTCGACGGAAACTCCGTGGCTTCGCTGCTGCTCGGCTACCAGGCCGGCGGCACGATCAACTTCAACGACACGTTCTTCCGCCGTGAACCCTACTGGGGCGTCTTCTTCCAGGACGACTGGAAGATCAGCAATCGCCTGACCCTGAACCTCGGCCTCCGCTACGACATCCAGTACGGCCTCATCGAAATCCACGACCGCATCAACCGCGATTGGGACTTTGCCAGCGTGCAGCCGCTGAGCGGCGCGGTGGTCGGCCGCTGGAATCAGCTCCGCACGGGTGGCGCGAACATTCCCACGCCGCCGCAGGGCGGCCTGGTCGGCGGAATGACCTTCGCCGGCGTGGGCGGCCAGCCACGCCGCTCCTACAACGCGGATCTGAGCAACATCCAGCCGCGCATAGGGTTCGCGTACAACTTCGCGTCGAAGACCGTGATGCGCGGCGGCTTCGGCATCTTCCACCGGACCGCCACGCAGAACAATCTGACCACAGGCTTCAGCCTCTCGACGCCGTTCATCGGCTCGACCACGGCCGGCCAGTTCCCGTCCTCGACGACCGACGCGGCGGGCAACGTGGTGGGGCCCGGCCTTGCAGGCGCGTATTCGCTTGAGAATCCGTGGCCAGGTGGCGTCGTCCGCCCGCTGGGCAGCACGCTGGGCATCGCGACCAACCTCGGCCAGGGTGTGTCCTACGATCCGCCACGGCGTCCGATCCCGCGCACCTTCCAGTGGTCCTACACCCTGGAGCGCGAACTGCCCGGCAACCTGGTGCTCGAAGCCAGCTACGTCGGCAGCCTCACCAACAAGGAGAATCGCGCTCCCCAGCTCAATGCCATGCCGAAGGAGGCCTTCGACGCGGCGCAGTCCGACCCCAACTTCTACTCGGCGCGCGTGCCCAATCCGTTCTTCGGCATCTTCCCGACCAACGTGGGCCTGGGCGCTTCCGCCGATGTGTCGCGCGAGCAGCTCTTGCGGCCGTTCCCGCACTTCACCAGCCTCGTGAACAATATCGCGCCTTGGGGCCGCGTGTGGTACCACGGCCTGCAGGTGCGTTTTGAAAAGCGGATGCTGGGCGAGCGGTCGCGGATGGGGGCTCTCACCTGGGTCGGCGCCTACACCTGGTCAAAACAGTTGGAACGTCAGTGGATGGATGACTTCTCCTACACCTGGCGCCCCTTCGTCACCCAGGTCACCGGCGATGACCGACGCCACAATCTGACCTTTGCCGGCATCTGGGACCTCCCCTTCGGCAAGGGCCGCTCGTACCTCGCCGACATGCCGAAGATCGGCCAACTCGCCCTGGGCGGCTGGACTGCGAACATGAATCTGATCTATCAGTCCGGCACGCCGCTCGGATCCTGGCGCGACTGGGAGTTCCGTTGCGGCGATCCCACCCAGGGCGCCCAAACTGAGAACCGCTGGTTCTTTAACGACCGCTCCCGCTTCAACGAATGCTGGCGCCAGTTGCGGCCGTTCGAGTACCGCACGCTCGAACCGAACCGCTTCGACTGGCTGCGCGGCCAGAGCGCTCCACAGATCGACATCATGATCTCGAAGAAGTTCCAGGTCAATGAGCGTTGGCAGGTGGAGTTCCGCGCCGAGGCGTTCAACGCCTTCAATACGCCTTTGCGCGCCGATCCGCCGTCCGGCAACCCGTCCGCGGCGGACTTCGGCATCCTGCCCGTTGCCCAGTTGAACTTCCCACGGAACGTTCAGTTGGGCGCGCGCATCCGCTTCTGAGCCGGAACCGCGAGACCATCGCTCGCTCAGCGGCCCGGGCCCCACACAGGGTCCGGGCCGTTTCTTTTCCACTGCCTCGGTTTTCGATTGACGAGAAGTACTTTGTGTTGTAAAGTACATGAAGAAACATGGCACTCCCCATCCCCAGCCGTTTCGAGCCTGCCGCCGCCCGCCGCCCCACGGGCGCGCCGTTCTCCGTCGAGATCGTGGTCGTCTACCGGGCGCGATACCGCAGCGGGCACGAAGCCAACTTCGTCCCGCCCATCACCGGGATTCACCTGGCTGCCCTCACCCCGCCCGGCTACCGGGTGCGCGTCGTGCATCAGCAGGTGGAGCCGGTGGACTTCGACACTGACGCCGATCTGGTTGCGCTCACCTTCTTCACCGGTTTCGCTCCGGAAGCCTATCGCCTTGCCCGTGAGTTCCGGCGGCGCGGGAAGCTGGTGGTGGCGGGAGGCCCGCACGTCACCTTCAACGCCGGCGAAGCGGGGGAGCATTTCGACAGCGTGGTGATCGGCGAAGCCGAGCCGGTGTGGAGCCAGCTCCTGGCGGACGCGGCGGCGGGCCGGCTCCAGAGCCGCTACAGCGGTGCGGCCGGACCTCTGGCGGGACTACCCACGCCGCGATACGACCTGCTGCCCAAGTCCTTCTTCGTGCAGCGGGTGGTTCAGGCTACGCGCGGTTGCCCCTTCACCTGCGCCTTCTGCAGCGTACCCGCGCAGAACCCTGGATTCCGCACCCGCCCGGTGGCGGATGTGGTGGCGGACATCCGCTACAACCGCTTCGCGCATTGGTGGCAGCGCAAGGTGGTCTGGTTCTGGGACGACAATCTGACGGCCAAGCGTTCCTACATTCGCGAACTGCTGGCCGCGATGGTCCCGCTGAAGAAATGGTGGCTGACGCAGGCGAGCATGGACATCGCCGAAGATGGCCCGCTGCTCGGCCTGATGCGAGCTTCCGGCTGCATCGGAGTTTTCTTCGGCATCGAATCGTTCGGGGCGGAGTCCCTGCGGGATGCCCACAAGCCGCAGAACAAGGCAGCCACCTACCGGGAGCGCATCCGTAAGCTGCACGATCGGGGCATTTGTGTGATGGCGGGTTTCATTGCCGGCTTCGACGGCGACACGCCCGAGAGTATCGCTGCGATGGCCAGGCAACTGTTTGACGCGGGCGTCGATGTGCCCTTCCTAAGCGTTCTGACGCCCTATCCGGGCACGCCCGCCTACCGCCGCCTGGCGGAGGAGGGGCGGATCCTGGCGGGCCGGGGCTGGGAGTTCTACAACGGGTACAACGTCGCCTTCCAGCCCCGCCACATGTCGCCGGAGCAGTTGCTGGAAGCACATCGCGCCCTCTGGCGTGAGGCGTTCTCGTTGAAGTACACGTTTCTACGGGTCCTCCGGTCCCTGGGGAGGCTCCGGCTGGGCGCGTTCCTGATGTGCTTCACGATGAACGCGTTCTATTGCTGGAAGCGGCTGCGCGGCAACGCGCCGGTGGCCTTCGACGGGACGCCGGTTCTAGTGGACGCGCCGACGGCGGACGAGCGGGCGCACGGACTGGTCGTCCACCAATAGAAAAAGGGAGGCGCCGTCCAGGACGCCCCCCTCGTTCGATTCCTGCAATAAGGCCGCGCGAACTACTTCTTCTTGCCGCCGCCCTTCTTCTTGCTCGCCGGAGCGGGGGCGGCGGCAGCCGGCCAGCCGCTCAGTTTCTCGCGCTCCACTTCCATGGTGAGCATGAAGGGATCGGCGCTGAAGGCGGTGGGAACGCCTTCGAATTCGATCTCTGTGCCCGGGTCGGCCTTGGAACCGAGCGGGTTCTCAAACACCAGGGTGACTTCCGGAGTGGCCGCGTCGGCGATGCCGACCACCACTTCTTTGGGACGGGCCGCGGGCTTCATCGAGATCACCTTGCCCTTGAACTTGGGCAGGCCGGCGCCCTTGATGCTGCCCTCGAAATAGGACGGTCCGTTTGGACCGGCGAGTTCCTTCTTCACGCCCATCCACATGGCTAGCTGTGGATTCGACTTTTTGAACTCCTCTTCCTTGATGATGGCGATTTCGACGGCCGACATGATCTTGAAATCGGCGGGCGGCAGAGGTTCGGTCTTGGCGCGCGTCACGATCTCGTCGAGGCCGCTCTTATCGCCATGGAAGTTGGAGTAGGCCTTCTCGAGGTAGGCCATCACTTGCTTGCGGGTGTTCGGATCGAGCGCGCCCGGGCCATCATAAGCGGCGGCGCGAGCGAAATGATAGAGCGCCGAAGCCTGCTTCTCGGGTTTCTTCTGCTGCACGATCGCGGTGCCGAGCCAATAGGAAACCTGGCCGTTCGTAGGCGTGATGCCGAGGACTTCGACGAAGGCCTTTTCCGCTTCCTCCAGGCTCTTTCTTTGCCAATTCACCCAGCCGAGAGTGGTATGAGCGATGGCCCTGACGTTGTTCTTTTCCTTCGACCACTGGTCGTCGGTGACGCCCTGGGGTTTCTTGTCCGCCCCGAAGATTGCGTCGATGTTCTGGATCAGGCTCCTGGCGCCTTGCTCGCCGGTGTTCAAGGCGTCAGCGGAGGTATCGCCGAGCGCGGGCGTCATGATGTTGATCCAGAGCAGCCCGGTGCCATCCTTGGGGTCGCGGGCGACCATCGCCTTGGCCGTCTCCAGCACCTTTGCGCCCTGGTTGAGCGCGCGGTAGGTGTCGAGGTACAGGCGCAAGCGGTCGTCCTGGAACTCAGTTTCGGAGTACTTCTGTTTCCACTGATCAAGGAGCGCGAGCTTCTGGGTCGCGTTCTGCTCCTTCAATATGGACGAGAACAGGTCGTACTCGGCGCGGTCCTTATAGTTCTTCTGAGGCGCCTGTGCCCACGACGTCATAGACATCGCCGTAGTCAGCGCGAACGCGATAAAGAGCCGTGATGATTTCAAGTTGCTTGCCTCCTACTGCACCTTGCGATGTCGGGCGCTCCGCTTCCAACGGGGACGGCGTCCTTAAGAGATTGCAATGCGGAGTATAGCCAAATCGCTCGCAACGCCGCAACCATCGGATTCCGCTCCTGGTACTGCCTGCCAACCGTCCATTCCGGACGCCCCGCCGGGGTCCCGCAGGCGGCCAGCCAATTGGCCGCTCCTCCAGATTCTATGCTGCTTTAGATGCGCGTGGGGGCCGCCTTGTTCCCCAAATCGTACGCTGAAGGGCGCGCCGCCCGCTTGTGCTAGAATGCGCCTACTTCATGCGCTATTTCGACCTTGGCGTGATTCTCCTCTATCTGGTCGGAATCACCTGGTTCGGCGCGCGCTTCCGCCATTCCCAGAAGAGCCTTCGCGACTACTTCCTCGGCGGACGCAACACCCCCTGGTGGGCGATCTCCTTTTCCATCGTCTCCGCCGAAACCAGCACGCTCACCGTGATTGGGACGCCGGCTCTCGCCTTTAACGGGAATCTGGGTTTTCTGCAGGTTGTGCTGGGCTACCTCTTCGCACGTCTCTTCATCTCCGTGGTCTTCCTGCCGCATTATTTCCGGGGCGAGATGTACACCGCCTACGAACTCATGCAGGTGCGCTTCGGACCCCGGATCCGCAAGCTCACGGCGGGTACTTTCCTGGTGCTGCGAGCCCTCGCCGAGGGGGTGCGCGTCTTTGCGATCTCGATCGTCATCGCGATCATCCTGGGGACCGGCGAGGTGGCGTCGATTTTGTTAATTGTTTGCCTCACCCTGTTCTACACGTTCGAGGGCGGCATGACGGCGGTGATTTGGACGGACGTGGTGCAGATGTTCCTCTATATCGCCGGCGCCATCGTCAGCTTCTTCGTGATCCTGAACCTGATTCCCGGAGGTTGGCCGCACGTGGCGGAAGTGGCGGGAGGCCTGGGCAAGTTCCAGGTCTTCGATTTCCGTTTCGAACTGACGGGCGAGTTCTTCACCCGCACCTACAGCTTCTGGGCGGGCGTGCTGGGCGGAGCGTTCCTGACCACCGCGAGCCACGGCACGGAACAATTGATGGTGCAGCGGCTGCTCTCGGCGAAGAACCAGCGCGAGGGCCGGCTGGCGCTGCTCAGCAGTTGGTTTGTGATCCTCTTCCAGTTCTCGCTGTTCCTTTTCATCGGCATCATTCTCTTCGTCTATTACCGTGACACCGGCCTCGCGCCGCCGCAGCCGGCGGACCGCATCTACCCGCAGTTCATCTGGAACCAGTTGCCGCCGGGCGTCGCCGGTCTGGTGATCGCGGCGATCCTGGCCGCCGCCATGTCGAACCTGAGCGCGGCCCTGAATTCGCTGGCGTCCACCACGGTGATGGACTTCCTGAAGCCGATCCGCCAGCAGTCCGGCCGCCAGGATTCCGAGGCCTACTATTTGAAGCTGGCGCGGTACATCACCATCGGCTGGGGCGTGGTCCTGTTCGGCATTGGACTGCTGGCGCGGGAGTGGGGTTCGGTTCTGGAGGCCGGGCTCTCCATCGCGTCGATCCTTTACGGCGGCCTGCTGGGGATCTTTTTGTTGGGACTGCTCACACAGCGTGTCAGCGAGGGGGCGGCGATGGTGGGGATGAGCGCGGGCTTCGTGCTCATGCTCTACATCCGCTTCGGCACGCCGATCGCCTGGACCTGGTACGTCCTCATCGGCTCCAGTGTCACCTTCGCCACCGGATACCTGGCGTCCCTGTGGATGCCGCGCCAGAAAGAGACACTTTCAAAATGACCGAGTTAAGACGCGCGCTGGGGATCTGGAGCGCCAGCGCCATCGTGGTGGGCACCGTGATCGGAAGCGGCATCCTGCTGGTCCCCCGGACGATGATCCGGGAAGTGGGAACGCCGGAGATGGTCTTCCTGGTCTGGATCGCGGGCGGCCTGCTCTCCCTGGCCGGCGCGTTGACCTACGCTGAGCTGGCCGCCGCCCTGCCCGAGGCGGGCGGCGAATACGTTTATTTGCGCGAAGCCTACGGTCCGTTCTTCGGTTTCGTGTACGGATGGACTCAGATGTGGGTGGCCAAGAGCGGATCGGTGGCCACGCTGGCTACGGGCTTTTTTCTGTACCTGGCCAATTTCCGGCCGGAGCTCGACGCTGTCCTGACCACGATCCCGCTGCCCATCGGTCCCGGCGGCAATCCGCTCGAAATCCGCACCGGCCAATTGCTGGCGATGGGCGTGATCCTCTTTCTCGGAGTTGCCAACTACTTCGGTGTGCGCGTGGGCGGCACGCTCCAACTCGTGGTCACGGTGCTGAAAGTGGGTCTCATTTTCGGCGTCATTCTGGTGGGGCTCAGCGCCAGCCAGGGGGCGAGCGCGAACTTCCATACCATGATTCCCGCCGGCGGCGGCTGGGCGGGGTTCTTCGCCGCCCTGGTGGCCGCGCTGTGGGCGTACGACGGCTGGAACAACGTGAGCATGGTCTCCTCTGAGATCCGCAACCCGCAACGCAACCTGCCACGGGCGTTGATTGCGGGGACAGCGCTGGTGATGGTGATCTACCTGCTCGCCAACGCCGCCTATTTCTGGGTGCTGTCCGCCGCCGACGTGGCGGCGAGCGATCGTGTTCCGGCCGAGATGATGCGCCGTATTTACGGCGTGGCGGGCGCGGACGCGGTCAGCATTTTCGCGATGGTTTCGATCTTCGCCGCGCTCAACGGCTCGCTGCTTTCCGGTTCGCGGGTGCCCTACGCCATGGCGCGCGACGGCCTCTTTTTCCGCGCTGTGGCCCGTGTACACCCGGCCTACCAGACCCCCGGCGTGTCAATTTTGCTACTGAGCGTTTGGTCCGCCCTGCTCGTTCTGAGCGGACGCTACGACGACCTGTTCAACCTGGTGATTTTCGCCAGTTGGATCCTCTACGGCATGGCCACCGCTTCGGTGATCGTGCTCCGGCGGAAGCGCCCGGACCTGGCGCGGCCGTACAAGACGATCGGCTACCCCGTGGTACCGGTACTCTTCGTGCTGGTTGCGCTCCTGCTGCTGGTCTCCACGCTGGTGAAATCCCCGCGCGAGTCGCTGCTCGGGCTGGTGCTCATTTTCGCGGGATTCCCGTTTTATTTGTATTGGCGAAAGCAGTATTCTGGGAACACGGGGAGCGATCTCAGATAATTCCGGGATCGGGACGGCGAGGGAGCAGTTGCGCCGTTTTGTTCTGAAATCAGAACAAGCCACTTGAAAACGCACATCAGATGCAGTAAAAACATATGTGTAAGAACTGCAAGCCGCCATTCTGTTCCGCTTTCAGAACTAGCGCTGAAGGGCGTGGGCGGCCGGCAAGTTGGGAGCAACGCATGGACGTAATGAAAATGCTCACAGAATTGCGCCAAGAGCGCGAGCAGATTGAAGAGGCCATTCTCAGCCTGGAGCGCCTGGCGCGCGGGCGTGGCAAGCGGCGGGGTCGGCCGCCGGCCTGGATGGTGGAAGTGAAGAAACGCGGCCGCCCGCCGGGGAGCAAGAACAAAACGGCCGCCGCTGGGAAGTCCGCAACCCCTTAGCTTTCGGGGCGGGGTTGCCGCACGCCCGCCCCGCTGAGCCGTCTTAATACAACAGATACGGCCGGCGCTCCGCCAGGAAGCCGGCCACGTCCCCCTCCAGATCTTCCACGATCCGCCTTGGATCGGTCCCTTTCCGGATCTCTTCGATCAACTTCCTGCTCCCGATCAACCGAAGATTGACCTCGAAGTCGATTGCGCCCGGATAGAGCTTATGAAGAGCCGAAGCGGTCTCCACTCCGAGGCGTACGCTGTCGAAGGACTCACGATCGGTGATGACGAATCGTACACCCTCGACGCGCTGACCGGCGAAATGGGACGCGGAGGGAGTGAAGACGACGGGATACACCCGCACGCCCGGAATCATCCTGCGGTTGAGATAAGCCGCGAGTTCGGGCCCTCTGATCCAGTCCGCGCCCACCTGTTCGAACGGAGCGTCCGTGCCGCGGCCGACCGAATAGTTCTTGGAGTATTCGAGCATGGCGACACCGGGATAGAGCAGCGCCGCGGTCAGGCTTCGCATGTTGGGCGAAGGGTTCACCCAACTCAGGTTCGTGGCGTCGAGCCAATCGCCCCGCTGCCAATCCGCCATCTTGATCACTTCGAGCCGCGCCGCCGGCTTCAAGGAAGCGTTGATCATCAACGCCACTTCGCCTACCGTCATGCCATGCCGCAACGGCATGCCCGTCACGCAGCCGACGAAAGACTCGGCCCCCGGCTCCAGGCGGGGCCCTTCCACGCGCACGCCGGTGAGCGGATTCGGCCGGTCGAGGACGATCAAGGGAAGGCCCGCCTTTGCGGCCTCTTCCATTGTGTTTTTCATGGTGCAGACATAGGTATAAAAGCGCGTGCCAATATCCTGAATGTCGAACACCAGAAGGTCGGCATTGCGGAGCATATCCTCGCTCGGCCGGCGGTTTTTTCCTTCGTAGAGACTGAACACGGGCAGCCCGGTGGAGGGGTCGCGGCCGTGCCCGATGTCTTCCTTGTCATCGAGGCCGGCAATGCCGTGCTCCGGGGAAAACAGGGCGGTCACGTTCACGCCCGCCGCCCGCATGGCGTCGATGGTGCGGCGCCCGTCCCGGAGGAGGCCGGTGTGATTGGTGATCACGCCGACCCGCTTTCCGTTGAGCGGCTCGAACTTCCGCTGCGCCAGCACGTCGGCCCCGGTCTGCGTGGACGCGTTGCGGGACACCGTGCGCCGGACGCCCGCCATCGCCTCGTTGTACCCCGTGATCAAGACGTTCTGGGTGCGAACGCCGGCGTCCAGCGCGGCGACGGTGGCGGCCTTGCCGCGCAAGGAAACGATGGAGATGCCGCGTTTCGGATGCACACTGTTGGCGAGCAGGATGACGTAGGTCTGCGATGACGGATCGATCCACAGGGAGGTGCCCGTAAATCCGGTGTGGCCGTAAGAACCGAGGGCGAACAATTCGCCGCGGTTGCTGGAGTAGGGCGAATCGATATCCCAGCCGAGCCCGCGCAGAACCGGCTGGTCCGGAGGCGTCTGGGGGGTTGTGAATTTCTGAACGGTGGCGCTTTGAAACACCCGCACGCCCTCGCGCGAGCCCAGGCCGAGCATCATCTCCGCAAAGCGGCCCAGGTCCGCGGCCGTTGTGAACAGACCGGCGTGACCGGTGATGCCGCCCATGTAACGGCTTCGTTCATCGTGCACCACGCCTCGGACCGGCTGGCCGTTCACGACTTCGGTGGGCGCGATGCGCGCGCGCCATGCCGCGGGCGGGCGGAACCGGGTGTCCTTCATTCCCAGGGGCGCAAACACCTCGCGCTCCACGTAGGCGGCCAGAGTTTGTTTGGTCAAACGCTGGACAATCTCGCCGAGCAGGATGAAGTTAATGTCGCTATAAAGGAAGCGCGCGCCCGGTTCGGCGGTGGGCTTTTCGGTGAGCGCTTTTTTCAAACCGGCGGCGTAGCCCGCCTCGGGCTCCAGTTCGAAGAATGGCCGCAGCCCTGAGAAATGGGTCAGCAACTGGCGAATTGTGATATCGCTCGTGCCGCCCTGGAACTCCGGCAGGTATTCGGTCACCTTGTCATTGAGCCGGATTCGTCCCGCCTCGAAGAGTTTCATCACCGCGGAGGTGGTCGCGACGACCTTGGTGAGCGAAGCGGCGTCGAACACCGTGTCCTCGGTCATGCGCTCCGCGGTTGGGACCAGGGCGCGCTGTCCGTAGGCGCGGGAATGCAGAGTTTTTCCGTTCGAGCGGACGAGCAGGACCGCGCCAGGGATCTCCTTCTTCTCGATCGCCTCCTGAATGACGGCGTCGATGGGAGCCTGCGCGGCCATCGTGGCGGCGGCCGCGAATGCGGCCAGGACCCGCTTCATGACAGTTTCCGGGCCAGCGTTTCGAGCCTGGCTGCGAGGTCGGTGTCGTTCTTGGTGATGCCGCCGGAGTCGTGCGTCGTCAGGTCGATGACGACGCGGTTATATACGTTAAACCACTCCGGGTGGTGGTTCATCGCCTCGATGGCGATGGCCGCGGTGGCCATGAATCCGAAGGCGTGTACGAAGTCCGGGAACCGGTACTCGCGATGCAGCTTGCCGCCGGCCACGCTCCAGCCGGGCAGTCCGGCGAGGGCGGAGGCGAGTTCCTGGTCAGTCAGTTGGGGGAGTTTCATCGATGCTCCACGAATCCAGCTTGCGCCGGGGTCAAAGTGAAATCAACGAGCCGGTGATATCGCCGGCAACGTCGGAGGCCAGCCAGAGCAGGAGCGCGGCGATCGCTTCCGGGCGAATCCATTGCGACGTGTCCGCCTTGGGCATCGCCGCACGGTTGGCCGGAGTGTCGATGGTCCCCGGCAGGACGGCGTTCGCGGTGACACCGGCGGCCTTGCCTTCGAGGGCGATGGTGCGGATCAGCGCATGCAGTCCGGCCTTCGAAACATGGTAGGCGGCGAGCCCGGCCGCCGGCTCCAGCCCCGCTCGCGAGCCTACCGCGAGCACGCGTCCGCCCTGCTCCTGCAAGTGCGGCAGAGCGGCGTGAAACAGGTAGAACGCCGAGTTCAGGTTCATGTCCATCATCCGGCGCCACGTCTCGACCTCGGTAGCCGCCACGGGATCTCCGCCCGCGTATCCACCCATCAGGTGGACAACGCCTCGCAGACGCCCCGCTTTGGCGAGCGCCTGGGCGACGGCGCGTTCGGACTCCGCGGACTGGGTGAGGTCGGCGGCGATGGGCACGAATCCGCTGGGATGCTCACCGCTCCAACTGCGGGCGACGGCGAATACCGTGGCGCCCGCCTTGAGAAACGCGCTGCTCACGGTGGGCCCGAGACCGCCGCTCGCGCCCGTTATCAAGAACGATTGACCCTGTAATTCCGCCATAATTCCGCCGGGAACCTATTGTATCGCGCGACCGGCGGCTATCATGAACGTATGTCGTATCCCCTCCCGCGCCTGCGCATGGACCTGGACTTCATGCCGTCCCCCGTGCCCGACCGGCCCGGATTGCTGATTCGCGACCCCTACCGGTATTCCGATACGACTCTCATCGTGCCCCCTGGGCTCACCGCCTGTTTGCAACTTTTCGACGGGCAATCGACCGAACTCGACATGCGCGAGATGCTGGTGCGGATGACCGGCACGCTCGATGTGGGCGACATTGTGAAGCACCTCGTCGAGACTCTGGACAAGGCGGGCTTCGTCCACAATGAAGTGTTCGAGCGCATGGTGGACGCGCGTCACGCCGAGTTCGCTGCAGCCCCCACGCGCGAGAGTGTGCACGCGGGCTCCGCGTATCCGGACGAAGCGCCGGAGTTGCGAAAGCTGCTCGGCGCGTGGATGGAGGGCGAGACCGCCGACGAGTGCGATTCGCTGATCGGCATCGCGGCGCCGCACGTCAGTCCGGAGGGCGGCTGGCAGTCGTATCGCGCGGCATTCGGCGCGCTCCGGCCGGAGTACGCGGATCGCACGTTCATCGTTCTCGGCACCTCGCATTACGGCGAGCCCGGCCGCTTCGGCCTCACGCGCAAGAGCTTCGTTACACCGTACGGCGCGACCAGGACGGATCTCGCGCTGGTGAACGAACTGGAGGCGAACGCGCCGGGCGCCGTCGCGATGGAGGATTACTGTCACTCCTTTGAACATTCCATCGAATTTCAGGTGGTGTTTCTGCAGCATCTTTTCGGAGCGGGCGTGCGGGTGGTGCCGATCCTGTGCGGCTCTTTCGGGCGGAGCATTTACCAGGGCGGCAGGCCGGAGGACGACGAAGCGGTGCGCCGGTTCCTGGAAGCGCTGGGCGAGATCAACGCCCGCGAAGGCAGGAAACTACTCTGGGTTCTGGGTGTGGATATGGCGCACATGGGGAGGCGGTACGGCGACAGTGAGGCGATGATCGCCGGCGAAGGGCCGATGGCCGGGGTGGCCGAGCGCGACCAGGCGCGCATCGCGAGTATCAGTTCGGGCGACGCGGCCGGCTTCTGGGCCCAGGTGCGGGAGAACCACGATGAGTTGAAGTGGTGTGGCAGCGCCCCTTTCTATTCGTTTCTGAAGGCGGTGCCCGAAGCGCGCGGCCAACTCCGCCGTTACGAACAGTGGAACATCGATGAGCAGAGCGTGGTGAGCTTCGCCGGCATGGCCTTTCGCGCGTAAGGCGACGGAAAAACCAGGGAACGTCTCGTCCGTCCCCGGTTTTCAGAAGGGTTCGGCTTCGCCGAGTTTGCGGAGTTCTTCGAGCGTGCGTTCAGCTTCGGCTTCGTCCATCACGCTGATCGCAAACCCGACGTGCACCAGGACGTAATTGCCCTCCACGGCTTCCGGCGTAAAGGCCAGGCTGACCTCTTTTCTGACGCCGGAGAAATCCACCTGGGCGCTGCGCAGCGTCGGGTCGACGCCGTCGATTCGCACCACCTTGCCGGGGATGGCCAGACACATCTCTGCACCAGAGTATACAGCAGTCCAGAATCAGGGGCGTGGCGACATGCATCAAATGACAGGTAACGTTGGCGGCTTATGAATCGCCAAACAAATCAGAGGGGTAATCTCAGCATGAAGCTTTTTGTCGCCGCGGCGGCGTGCTCTTTGGTGGCGCCCGCTTTCGCTCAAGTCAATTCCTGGACCATCGATTCGTCCCATTCGGGCGCACATTTCGCGGTCCGCCACATGATGGTTTCGAATGTCCGCGGGCAGTTCGGCAAGATGTCGGGCACGGTGGAGTTCGATCCGAAGAACCTGACCCTGTCGAAGGTGAACGCAACCATCGAAGTGGCCTCCGTAAACACCCAGGACGCCAAGCGTGACGAACACCTGCGCAGCGCCGACTTCTTCGACGTCGCCAAGTTCCCGGCCATGACCTTCGTGTCGAAGGCAGTGAAGCCGATGGGTGCGGGGAAGCTGCAAATGACCGGTGACCTCACGATGAAGGGTGTTACCAAAGAAGTGACTTTCGACGTGGAAGGTCCGAGTCCCGAACTGGTGGCTCGCGGCACCGCGCGGAGCGGCGCTTCCGCCAGCGCCAAGATTAACCGCAAGGACTTCGGCGTGACCTGGAACCGCGCGCTCGACGCGGGCGGCGTGGCCGTGGGCGACGAGGTCTCCATCACCATCGATATCGAGATGGTGCGCAAACTGGCGGCGAACTAACTGAACTAGGCGCCGCCCGCGCGTTTCTTCTCGTAGGCGTCAAAGTCCGCCTTGAACGATTCGAAGCCTTTGCGGCCCATCAGGCCGTAGGTGAACTTCTTGCCCAACTCAACGCCTTCCTGGTCGAAGGCGTTGATGTTGAGCAGTTCGCCGGCAAAGGCGGTCTCAAACTCCATCAACTGTAAGAACGCACCCACGTGTTCTTCGTCCACGCGGTCGAGTGTGAATGTGCAATTGGGCCGCTGGGCCGCGGTCAGCGCCGCGGCGGTGGAACGCCGCTCGGCATCGAGCAGCGCGGCGAGCGACTTACCCTCCAGGTAGCCGAAGGAGTCCAACCCCAGCTTGCTCTTCGGAATCCGCCCCTGGCTCTTCTGATGCCCCACCGCCCAGAACGAGAAGACCTTGTCGTTCGGACCCTCCATGTAAAGCTGCACTTGCGAATGCTGGTCCGTGGTCCCCAACGCCGCTACCGGTGTCTGGCCCACATGAACGACTTTGCCCTTCCTGTTCTTGGCCTTGCCCAACGACTCCGCCCACAGTTGCCGGAACCAGAACGCGGCGCCCCAGAGCCGGTTCGAGTAGGGAAACGCGACCTGGATCGTCTTCTTCTTCTTCATCCAGACCAGCCAGTGCAGAAGCGCGGCGCGAAGGGCAAGGTTCTGGCCGAGGTCCGCCTTCCAGCAAAGCTCCGTCATGGCCGCCGCTCCGGCGCACAGTTTCGCGATGTTCACATTGGTCAACGCCGCGGGCACCAGGCCCACGGGTGAGAGCACGCTGAATCGCCCGCCCACGTTCTTCGGGATGTGAAACGTTGTGTACTTCTCATTCGTGGCGAGTGTCTTCAGGTCGCCCTGGTCTTCGCTGGTCACGGCGACGATCCGCGCAGCGGCCTTGCGTCCCAGTGCGTTGATCATCCAGTCCCGCACGATCAGGAACCCGGCCATGGTCTCGGCGGTGGCCCCCGACTTGGCGATCACGACGACGATCGTCTTCTTCGGCTTCATCGAGTCGAGCGCAGCGCCGATGAAGGAAGGATCGACGTTATCGAGAATCACCAGCCGCGGGTTCTTGTTTGAGAACTCGCCCTGAACCGGATGCGGACCGCGGAGCGCACAGTCGAGCGCCCAAGCGCCTAACGCGCTGCCTCCGATGCCCACCAGGCAGACGGTGTCGAACCCGCCCCGCACCTGCTTGGCAAAGGCCTGGACCTGGCGGATCGCCTCCTCTTGAAAGGGCAGGTGTGGAAAGCCGTAGACCCCATCCTCGCTGAGTTTGCGGAACCCCGCCAAGGCAGACTGGGCCGCCGGCAAGGCGGCGTCCACCTCAGCGGGCGTCAGGCCATGCGCCTCTCCCACCATCCGGGCAAACAAATTGGTGTCGTCGAATTGGATGTTCATGAGCGTGCGTATCCCCAGGATAGAGGAAACCGGACCACGCCCGTCGAACCTAGCGACGCTTCGGCGGAACGGCCGTCGGGAAGGTCTTGGCGATGTGGTCGTGCCAGGTGAGGCCCTCCTCATCGACCAGCGCCCAGAGCAGCCCCAAGCCGCACGCCGCCACGCTCAGCACGCCCCCCGCCAGCCGCCGCAGGCGCTGTTCGCGCGTGGGCGCCTGTCCGTCGAAGTGGACCACGCGCATCTGGGTCCAGCGCGTGCCCGGCGTATCGACGTTGCTGGTGGCGAACAGGAACTTGTAGAAGATGCCGATCAGCCCCACCGCGCCCGCATAGCTGAGGAGCGTGAACCGGTCCGCCGGCAGCCACTCGCCGCCGCCGAAGTGGATCGCCGCGAGGAACAGCGCGAACGCGAGAACTACGATAGCGGCGTCAATCGCCGCCGCCGTCACACGGAGCAGCGCCGGCGCCACCGGCTCGCCGCAGAAGATGACCGCTTCCACCTTCGTCTGGAGCGGCTTCGCCGCCGGAGCCGGCGCGGGGGCCGGCAGAAAGTCGAGGGTCTGCTGTAAGGAGGCGTCCGGTTTGCGCTGGGTGCGGCTCGCCGCCCGCCGCTCCGCCTTCTGACCGGGAGGATTCACGACCTCCCGCGGCCCGAACAAGTCGGCCTGCAGGGGAACGCGCGGCCCGGTGACCGGAGGCCGTTCCGAAGGCGCGACGAGGCGAGGGCGCACCATTGGCGGGGCCTCAACGGCAGGCGCGCGATCCGCCAAAGCGGTGGCCACCGCCGGCGCCGTCGCTTCCCGGAGTACCGGGTAGGTATCCGGAGCGGGCCGCGCCGTCCCGGCGTGCAGCCGGCGCCCGCACCGCGTGCAGCGGTGCTCATCCGTACTATTCCTGGCGTTGCAGTGTCTGCAGACCATTCCTCGTCACCCGGTCTTCGTACCTGACGCCGGTTGCCCGGCTGGATCCACCATGCTAGCGTCGGAGGTTGGCACCTCCGGCTCAGGTAAGGCAGCTCCCTAATCTAGGTAACATAATTGCTTGCAAATGTCACGAACTTTTCGTGTACTACTTTAAGTATTGGCCCCGTCTCTGCTGGTTCCATGCCGCTAGCCGTTTATCGGCGGGCTTCCTCGCCGGCGGGATGGTCACGGTCCTCGTTTCCTTACTTACCACCGCAAGTTTGGTGGGGCAGGTGCTCCCTCGTCTCCAGCCGCTGCCGGCACGCGCTCCCACCCCCGCCGCGCCCGAACCACGCGCGTTCGCCCGGCGCAGCGGTCCCGACGCACCCACCGAAGGGGAGGTGCTAGCCAAAGGAGTGATCCAGGAGACCAAGGGCCAGTGGCGTTACCTGCGCGGCGCGGCGGCGATCGAGACCACCGAGCTTTTGCTGGAAGCCGACGAGATCGACTACAACGAGGTAACCGGGGAAGCCGAAGCTCGCGGCAACGTTCGATACCGGAGCTACGTCGGCGGCGAGCGCCTCAACGCGGCCCGAGTGGAGTACAACATGAAGTCCGAGACGGGCAAGTTCTATGAAGTACGAGGCGAATCACCCGCCAAGATCGACGCCCGGCCAGGGATACTCACCACCAGCAGCCCGTTCTCGTTTCAAGGCAAGTGGGCCGAGCGAAAAGAGAGCCGCTACATTCTGTACGACGGCCTGATCACCAATTGCCGGCTGCCCAAGCCGTGGTGGTACCTGCGCGGCAAGCGTTTCGAGATCGTCCCGGACCAGAAAGCGCTGGCCTACAACAGCGTGTTCCGGTTGCGGGGCCTGCCGTTGTTTTACGCTCCGGTTTTCTACAAGTCGCTCGAACGGATGCCGCGCAAGAGCGGCTTCCTGACGCCCACGTTCGGCACCAGTTCCCGCCGCGGCTTCATGGCGGGCGGCGGCTACTATTGGGCCATCAACCGTAGCTACGACGCCCAGTACCGTGGCCAGATCTTCACACAACGCGGCTTCGCCCACACGGTGGATCTCCGCGGCAAGCCGCGTCAGGGGTGGGATTTCAACGCGTTCCTTTACGGCGTGAACGACCGCGGCCGGCTGCGCGAAGACGGCACGCGGGACCGTCCGGCGAGCGGTCTGATCTTCAGCTTCGACGGCCGCGCGGACCTCGGCCGGGGATGGCAGGCGCGCGGCGTGGTCAACTACCTCACGTCGTTCCGATTCCGGCAGGAGTTCACCGAGTCCTTTAGCGAAGCGATCTTCACCGAGGTGAACTCGATCGGCTTCGTCGGCAAGCACTGGAACGGATACAGCTTCAACGCGGTCTTCGCGCGCAGTGAGAACATTCAGAGCAGCGCGGACGGCGACAAGATCGTGATCCGCCGCCTGCCGCAGTTCGAGTGGCGGAGCCGCGACCGCAAGGTCTGGACTCGCGGCCTGCCCTTGTGGTTCAGCTTCGGCGCGACGGCAGGCATGGTGCGCCGCAATCAACAGACCTTCCAAACGCGCCAGTTCGTGGAACGCCTGGACGTGGAGCCGCGCCTCACCTCGACGCTCCACTTCAAGGACTTTCATTTCATCCCCTCGGTGTCCGCGCGCGAGACGCACTACGGCTCTTCGTTCCGCGAAGGGCTCCTCTTCGGCGAGAACATCCGCCGATCCAGCCGCGAATTCAACCTGGAAATGCTCGCGCCGTCCCTCACGCGCACCTTCGATCCGCCGAAGTGGCTGGGCGCGAAGCTCAAACACGTCATCGAACCGCGCGCTGAGTTCCGGTATGTCAGCGGCGTGGAGCGATTCAACGACATCATCCGTTTCGACGAACTCGACGTGGTTGCGAACACGACCCAGGTGGAGTACTCGCTCACCAACCGGTTCTACATCAAGCAGCGAAGCGGAGAGGTGTACGAGATGCTGAGCTGGTCGGTCGCGCAGCGGCGCTACCTCGATCCCGATTTCGGCGGCGCCGTCCGCCGCGACCAGCGGAACGTAGTCGCCGGGCAGATCGACCTGACGGCCTTCGCGTTTCTGGACCAGCCGCGCGGTTACTCGCCCATCGTCTCCAGCCTGCGCATGACGCCCATTCCCACGATGAACGTGGAATGGCGCGCCGACTATGATCCGTTGCGCGGCAAGCTGACCAACTCGAGCATCACCGTGGACGGCCGCATCCAGCAGAATTACCTGGTCTCGGTCGGACACTCGCAGGTGCACTGCGTCGCTCTGCCGCCGCCCGGCGGGTACCCCGAAGGCGAAACGGACCGCTGCACCGGGGGAAGCAGCGGGGTGCTGCTGTCGCCGCCCGCGAACCAACTCCGCTGGCTGGTGGGATTCGGCCAGGAGAGCAAACGCGGTTGGAACGGGGGTTTCTTCGGGGTTTACGATTACCGGGTGGCGCGATTTCAGTTCGGCAATACGCAGGTGACGTACAACACCGATTGCTGTGCGTTCAGCGTGCAGTACCGCCGGTTCGCCATTGGCGAGCGCAACGAGAACCAGTTCCGGTTTGCCTTCGCGGTGGCGAACCTGGGGTCGTTTGGAACGCTACGGCGGCAGGAACGGCTGTTCTGACAGCCGGCAGGCCTTACGGGACCACAGCCCCCAGCACGTCATTCATGCGCTTCATTTCGCGTTCCAAGCTCCGCAGGCGGTCCGCCATGTGAAGGCACGCCAGCACGGCCACGCGGGCGGCATCGGCGTTCACGGCTTTGCCCGCGATACTGCTCATGAGATCGTCGACGGTTTGGGCGAGTTCCTCCGTTTCGCGAGGATCGCCCGCCGTCAGCACGGTGTACGGCTGGTGGAAGATGACGACTCGAACCGGCTTCTTTTCGGCAGCGCCGGGGTCCATGGTGGTTCCGGATTAGCTCTCGCTCAGCAGGTCCATCTGTCCGAGCAGTTTCTCGATCCGCGTGCGGACCTGTTTGCGCTCCGAGCGAAGCGAGTCCATGTCCTGCTGCAGGCGGGCCGCCTGGGCCTGCGCTTCGGCTTTGGCGGAGAGCGCTTCGGCCTTGGCGGCCAGCGCGTCGTCGAGCTTCGCCTGCAAAGCGTGGTTCTGCTGCCGGAGCTGGCTCACCAGTTCGACCGCGCGGAGAATGCGTTCCTCGAGACTGCTGAGGGTATCGACGCTCTCTTCCTCGCGAACGGGCTGCATTAGAGGGCCGCCTTCGCCTTGGCCACCAGCGACTGGAAGTCCGCTTCGTTCTTGAGCGCGACATCCGCGAGCACCTTCCGGTTCAGGTCAATGCCCGCCTTCTTGAGGCCGCCCATGAACTTGCTGTAGCTGATGCCCGCCGCACGGCAGGCGGCGTTGATGCGCACGATCCAGAGAGCGCGGAACTCGCGCTTCTTGCGGCGCCGGCCGACGTAGGCATACCGCAGGGCCTTCTCGACGGCCTCCTGCGCGGCCCGGTGCAGCTTACTCTTGGTGAGGAAGAAACCTTTCGCGCGATCCAGGACCTTCTTGCGCGATTGACGGCGGTGTGTACCGCGTTTGACTCTGGGCACGTTTGACCTCCTTGATTTCGGATTCCCGGAGGGAACCCGGTTGGCGGCGGCTCGGGCACGTGCCTCGCGCTCCGTCCGCGCGCCGGTAACTCAAATTCTAATACGGCAGCATTCGTTCGACTTTGGCGGCGTCCGCCGGATCGACGATGGTGCTCTGGGTCAGCTTCCGCTTGCGCGAGCGCTCCTTCGAAGTCAGGATATGGCGGGCGAACGCATGGTTGCGCTTGATTTTGCCCGTGCCCGTCTTCTTGAAACGCTTCGACGCACCCTTATGTGTCTTCAGCTTGGGCATGTCGTGTTTCCTGCTTGGTTCCGGCCCACATAACAGACAGACCGGGAGTGAATGTACCGGGAAGGAAATTCCGCTGGCTACAGACCCTCAAAGTATAGCACAGGGGGTGTGGCCTGCTACGATGAGCCGGTGCCCCCTTTTCTTTGGGTTGCCCTGGGCAGCGCGGCCGGCGGAGCGGCGCGATACTTCTCCTATCTGTTCCTCGCGCAGCGCTTCGACCCGGCGTTTCCCGTGACCACGCTCGCCGTGAACGTGCTGGGGTCGTTCGCCATCGGCTTCGTGATGGGACGGCCTGGGCTGCCGGAACCGGTCCGGCTCTTCCTCGCCCCCGGCCTGTGTGGCGGCTTCACCACCTTTTCCACCTTCAGCCTGGACGTCCTGACGCTCCTGCGGGAAGGCGAGCCAGGGAAAGCGGCCGCCTATGCGTTGGCGTCGGTGGCGCTGTGTCTCGGCGGCGTCTGGGCGGGATGGTGGGTTTCGGGGCGCTGAGGGTTTCCCCTACTCGATCGGATACACACCCGCTCCCAGTTTCCGCAACACTGAATCGATCACCGCGTCTCGTCCGCCCAGGGGAGGCTCGTCGGTTCCCATGCGAACCAGCACCAAGTCCCACTCGGGCACGACGATGCAGGCGGTCGAGCCCTGTCCGAGGACATGATACCGGCCCGCTCCCGCTGCGTCCCGGACGCGATCCGCGGACGCTACTCTTCGCCCGTTCCAGACGCCGCCATTGAGCAGCAGGTGGCCGAACCGGGCCAACTCCAGCGCTGTCGGGCTACGCGGAACGGCGATCCCGATGGCCGCCGCAACCTCGTCGAACCACTCCACCGGCGGCGCCGTCTCGTTAGCCATCGCCGCGCCCTTGCCTTCGTGAATCAGGACGCCGCGGCGCACCACGGCCGCACGGTCCACGCCCTGGGCTCCGAGCGCCGCCCGCCACAGGTCCATGGCCTTCTGCACGGACGCCGGGTCCACGCCCAGTTCCTCCGGCTTCGCCCGCCGCCACTCCTTCTCAGGGAACTGCATCGCCGAGGGCGCGCTCTCGGGCACTCGCCGGATGAGCACGGCCCAGTCCTGGTAGCGGTCCGAAGGCGGATCGCCCGTCCAGGCCAGGCCCGGGCCACGGACGTGAGTCAGCGGCCCGCTCCGCAACGCGCCGCCGTTGCGCGGGTCGAACCACTGCACGGCGAACCGGCCCGGCCGCCCGCCGAGATCGAGCCGCGTCGCTCCGCCGTTGGGCAAGTAGATCAGATACGTTTCTCCCGGCTCGGCAAGCGCGAACACGCCATGTCCCATCACCCGCTCTTCCGCCGGCCGCAGGGACGCGAAGGGCACATGCGCGTGGAAGAAATCGAGCGCCAGGCGGGTTTGGCGGTACATGGCTTCGCGGGTCCTCCAATCCTCCGCGGAAAGGTCGCTGTGCGGGCTGTTGTTCTGCCAGCCGAAATACCACTCCACGCCCGCGCCTCCGGCCATCAGCGACGCCCACAGGCCGAAGCGGCGCGGCATGTCGTGCCGCGGGTCCTCGGCGTCGGGCAGCGTGCCGAAGTTCGCGCCGCCGAGTTCATCGGCGGTCACCACCCAGGGTTGCCCCGCCGCGGCGCTCTCATTCACCAGGCTGCGCACGTGCGGATACACGTCGTTCCAATAGAAGTCCTGCAATGCGGTTCCGGTGAACGATGCGTCGCCCATCAGCGGGTGGAACGTTTCGCGGATGTTCTTCGCATGCCAGTGATCGTTGTGAATCACGATGTGGTGGCGGTAGGGATCGGTGCGCCGCAGGTGGGCGGCAAAGGCCTTCTGTTGCGGCACCGTTTGCACGTTCTCCTCGCCCAGGTTCCAGGTGATCGCCGGGTGGTGCGAGAAGCGGGCGATCATCTCGCGCACATAGAGGCGGCGCTCCACGCCCAAGTTCCCGCCATCCAGAAGCGCATCGTTCTCGGTCTCCTGAAGCACCACGTGCAGCATCATCCCGAGGCGCGTCATGTGCGCGAAGACCGTCTCCCACTGATCCAGCTTGGAGCAATCGTACCTGTCGCGCGTCCAGGGCCCGGTCCAGGGCCAGACGTTGCGACCGTCGCCGTTCACGTTCATGGTCAGGAAGTAGACCGAGTTCACGCCCTGCGAAGCGAGGTAGTTCAGCCCGCCGATCAGACCCTTACCCTTGCCGTCTTTCCAGGAGGGATCGCCGGGCCTCCAGTCCTTGACATGCGGCTCATACCGGTGCAGTCCGTCCTTGAGCGACGGCAGATCGATCACCCCGGCCAGGGCCTTCGGGCGGTGGCTCGTGCTCAGGTCGCGATAGGTCCCGTCGAAGTCCGCGTATCCGAGCAGCGTTTCGGGACTGTCCACGCCGCCTTTCAGGAAATACGAACCGTCGCCGGCGAAGCGAAGGTAGCGCCGGCCCACATATTCGAGCGTGCCGCGGCCGCGGAAATCGGGAGCCGCTTTGTTCGTTTCGAGAATCGTGAACTCGCCCGCCAGGCCGTCGAGCGGCCGGACCGGATCTCCCTCCGCCGAAGAAACCGCGACGTCCGTTCCGGCGCGGAAGCTCGCTCGCCAACGCCACACACCGGTGCGGTTCGGAGAGAAGTGAACGCGCCAGCGGTCGCCCGCGGCCGAGGACGATTCGCCGGCCTTGCCGTCGGCGGCGAAGTAGCCGGGCACAACGCGGCGCTCGCCGCTGGCGGCGTGTTCGAACGCCATATCGAACCGGTAATCGCGGAACGGGTTCGGTGTGCCGTCTTCGCGGGCCAGCGGACCGCGAAACGTGAACGTCACCTTGTGCCACTGCCGCAATTCCCCGTCGATCTCGGGGGCCGTTTGCGCGAAGGCCGCCAGGCCGGGAGCCGCCGCGATGAGGGCAAGACAAAGAGAATGCCGGTGCATGCGGCTTCGATCTTATCGGAACGTTCGAGGTTCCGGGACGCGCCGGCAGGCGCGCGGCCTTCGTTACACTAAGCCAGACTCCACTGCGATCGAGACCGGAGGTGCCGCCTTGCTGATTGCCGTGCTGATTGCGACCGCCGCGTCGCTGCTGCCGTCGCTGGTTCTGGCGCAGCAGCCGCCGAACGCGGCGCTGGCCTCCGAAGCCCGGCTAGTGAAGGCGCGCCCTTTGCCGCTGCATCACGTCCGTCTGAGGGGAGGGCCGCTCAAGCACGCACAGGATACGGAGCTCGCTTACCTTCTGACGCTGGAGCCGGATCGCATGCTCGCCTATCTGCGGCGCAGCGCGAAACTGGAGCCGAAGGCGCAAGGCTACGGCGGCTGGGACGGTGATGGCCGCCAGCTTACGGGGCACATCGCGGGCCATTACCTCTCCGGTGTCAGCCTCGCCTGGGCCGCCACGGGCGACCGACGCTTCAAGGAGCGCGCGGACCTGATCGTCAACGAACTGAAGGTGATCCAGGACGCCCATGGGGACGGCTATCTGGGCGCCCTGATGGACCGGGACCGAGTCGACGGCAAGCTGCTTTTCGACCAACTCAGCAAAGGCATCATCCGCTCGGGCGGCTTTGACCTGAACGGCATGTGGTCGCCCTGGTATGTCCAGCACAAGATCTACGCCGGGCTGCGCGATGCCTACCGTTACACGGGCAACCGCACGGCGCTGGAGGTGGAGATCCAGTTCGCGGCGTGGGCGGAGCGCATCCTGTCGCCGCTGAACGATGAGCAGATCCAACGCATGCTGAATACCGAGTTCGGGGCGATGAACGAGGTGTGCGCCGACCTGTACGCGGATACGGGCGACGCACGGTGGCTCGCGCTGGCCGCGAAGTTCCACCACGCCGCCATCATCAACCGCCTGGCGGAGAAGAAAGACATTCTGCCCGGCATCCATGGCAACACGCAGATCCCGAAGCTATTCGGCGCCTTGAAGCTCTACCTCTACACCGGAGACGAACTGCAAGGCACGGCGGCGAAGTTCTTCTGGAACCAGGTGGCCGCACATCATTCTTTCGCCACGGGCGGCAACACGCGCAACGAGTACTTTGGGCAGCCGGACCATCTGTCGGACATGATCGACGGCCGCACGGCCGAAACGTGCAACGTCTACAACATGATCAAAATGGCCCGGACGCTCTTCTCCGTGCAGACCGATATCCGCAACGCCGACTATCACGAACGCGCACTGTTCAACCACATCCTGGCCTCGCAGGATCCGGAGGACGGCCGGGTCTGCTACATGGTGCCCGTGGGCCGAGGCGTGCAGCATGAATACAACGACAAGTACCGGTCATTCACCTGCTGCGTCGGATCGGCCATGGAGAGCCATGCTCTTCACGCCGACGGGCTCTACTTCGAATCGGGGGACAAGCTGTGGGTGAACCTGTACACCCCTTCCACCGCGAACTGGGAATCAGCGGGCGTGACGCTCGAGGTAACGACCGCGCTTCCCCTCGGCGACACGGCCACTCTCCTGGTGAAACCCCGTGGGCGCCGGCGGTTCACGCTGGCGCTCCGCCGCCCCTATTGGGCGGGCGCCGGCTTCGGGGTTGCGGTGAACGGCAAGAGCATCAAGACGGCCGCTCTGCCGGGATCCTACGTGGAGATCCGCCGGACCTGGAAAGCGGGAGACAAGGTGGAACTGGCGCTCCCGAAGACACTGCGGAAAGAGGCGCTCGCCGACAATCCGAATCGCTTCGCGGTCCTGTGGGGACCGCTGGTGCTGGCCGGCGACCTCGGGCCCGAACTCCGCGGCCGCGCCGCCGGACCGGAAGCTCCGGTGCTGGTTGCCCCGGAACAAGCGGTGTCGAATTGGCTGAAGCCGGTGGCCGGCGAGCCGGGCGTGTTCCGGACCACCGGCGCCGGGCTGAAGGAAGAGATCACCTTCATGCCCTTCTACCGGCTTCATCGCCGGCGCTACGCGATTTACTGGGACCTGTATTCCCCGGCCGAATGGACCAAACGAGAGGCCGAGTATCGCGCGATGGAAGCCAAACAGAGGAAGCTGGAAGCGGCCACCGTCGCCTTCGCCCAACCCGGCCAGATGCAGGCCGAACGAGACGCCAACCAGCAGGGAGAAGGCAGCGCCCCGGTGCAGGTGGAGAACCGGAACGGCCGATCGGCGACCAAGTGGTTCTCCTACGATCTGCCCGTCGACTCCGCCCATCCGCTGACGCTGATGGTCACCTACAGCAACGACAATCGGGGCGCCGCCTCCTGCGACGTGCTGGTGGAGGGCAGGAAGATCGGGGAGCAAACCGGCCAGCGCCGGAGTCCCGAGCAGAAGATCCGCTTCTTCGACGTGGAGTACGCGATTCCGGCCGATGCCGTGTCCGGCAAGAGCAAGATCACCGTGCGCTTCGATGCCGCCAACGGCCGCCCGACGCCGCAGGTCTTCGGCGTCCGCATCGTCCGCTCGGACCTGGAACGGTAGAGCGCGAATGAGTTGGAGTCCATGAATACCGAAGCCGCGTGGTACACAACGCCGGAAGGGCGGCGGCAGACACAGCGGGAATTCGAGCACGCACGCAAGCGGGGCACTCTCCTGCGATCTCGCCGTAGGCGCGTCAAGGGAGGGGCGTGGTTTTGCGGACCATGCGGAGCATGGATTCCTCCCGGGTCAGGCGGGCCACGTCCGCGATGGGGACCCAGCGGAGGTCCTTCGATTCGCTGGTGATGCGGAGGGGGTGACGGCGATCGGCGAGGAGCAGGTGGCGGATGTCGTAGTGGAAGTGCTCGGGTTCGGATTTCCGGGCGGGGATGAGGTGGACGTCGACATCGAAGATCCCGGCGGTGAGGGGGTGGACTTCCGAGAGTCCCGACTCTTCGCGGGCTTCGCGGAGGGCGACGGCGAGGGTATCGGGGTCGCCGTCGGCGTGGCCGCCGAGTTGGAGCCACTTGTCGAGCTTCTGGTGATGGGTGAGCAGAACGTGCGTGCGGCCGTGGTCGAGCACCCACGCCGAGCCGGTGATGTGGCCGGCGGGCAGGGAGCGCTCGAAGCAGTCCTCGTGGGCCTGGACGAAGGCGATGACGCGCGCGGTCATTTCCGCTTCCTCGGCGGTGGCGGGTTGGTGGGCTCCCAGCATCTGGAGCAGCGACGCGCGGCTCATCGATAGAAGCGGACGTTATCCAATTCGAACCAGATTTTGGCGCCGCGCTTTCCGGTTGCGCGGAGCGTGATGGCGTGGAGCCGGCGGGCGTCCTTCAAGGGGACGCGGAGCGTCCGCCACTCGGCGTTGGCCTGGAGCGGCGTGACGCCCTGGGCGACGAGTTGGAACTGGCCCTCGCCGCGCAGGTCGAGTTGGACGCCGGAGAACTCGGAGGCGTCGACGGGCTCGATGGCGCCGGGGGTGAGAGGGAGGGAGACGCCGATGAGGGGCTGGGCGCCTTCGCGGAGACGGCCGACGGCGAGCAGCGTTTTTCCGGTGCGGGTGAATTGCATGAGGCTGCGCTCGTGTCCGGAATCGGTGAGGTTGACGGGGAGGGTATCGAGGGCGGTCCGGCCGTCGGGGCGCTCGAAGTCGTCGATCAGTTCGACGGCCTTCCTGGCGGGCAGGGGAGCGATCTCTTCGCTGGACAGGGACTGGGCGAGCGCGGCGCGGTCGATTTCGCGGCCGCCGAGGAAGACGCGGCGAACGCGGTCGATGTCGTCGATGGCGGCGTGCGGCGCCCCTTCGACGAGGACCAGGTCGGCGAGTTTCCCGGGCTCGATGGACCCTCGCTCCTTATCCATGCCGAGTAAGCGGGCGCTCTCCAGAGTGGCGGCGCGGATGGCTTCCAAGGGCGTGAGGCCGCCGGCGACCAGGAGTTTCAGTTCGCGCAGGCTGGCCCAACCATGATAGGTACCGGGCATGCCGGCATCGGTACCGGCGCCGATGGCGACGCCGGCCTGTTTGAGGAGCGCGACGTTCTGGAGGAGGTTGTTCCAGCGCCGGGCGCGGGGCGCCGGGATGGGCGGGCCGGCGCGGAGCGAGCTGGTCGCGGCGGTCAATGCCGACGCGGCGCTCTTCAGCAGCGACTTCCGGGCGCCCGAACGGCTGTTCGCGCTGCTGATGCAGGCCGCCGGCCGCGCCGGCCGGGATGCCGATC
>DALYJJ010000043.1:0-5130 GCA_031969915.1 Bryobacteraceae bacterium
GCACGTGCAGGAGTTCGTGGCAGGCGATGGCCAGTTGCGCCGCCTCGTCGAGCTCACTGAAATTCGGCGGCGTCAACACCACCGGCCGCAGGAACCCGAACGTCACGGGGCCGCCCAGACCCGCCGCCGTCCGGAAATCGGCGGTGGCGCCGGTGAGCCGCCGCGCCGTTTCCACCGCCGGAAGCGGGGCGAGCGGCGTCGAGCGCGTCCGGTAGCGCCGCAGCCGCGCCATGCCCAGCAGCAGCCAGAGCACGCGCAGCAACACTCCGCCCGCCAGGACGGCGAAGGCGGCAGTTTCAAGAGGGATCGAAGCGGGCGCCGCGGCGGCCGGCCCTGGCTCCGCCGGCGCGTAAGCCTCCGGCCGCGTTTGTGGGGCCGCCACCTCGATGGTCTCGGCGCGCCACGGCTGGAGGAAGGGCAGAAACAACGCCAGGGCGAGCAATAGCTGTCCCCATCCCAGCGGCGTCCGCAGGCGCAGCAGCCGCGGCAACAGAAGTCCCACACCCACCAGAACCGCGATCTGAACGCTCAGCGCCATCAGATTGCCCAGCCCATACCCGTGCGTCATTGGGCACGCTCCTTCCTGGCGAGCAGGCGGCGGATCTCCGCGATCTCCTCCTTGCCGAGCTGATCGCTTTCCACCAGGTGCACCAGCAGCGGCTTCGCCGAGCCGTCGAAGACGCGGTTCAGAAAGTCCGCCACCATGTGCCCCACCACGCGTTTCCGCGGCTGCGTGGGCCCATAAACGTAGGCTTTCTCACCCTGCGTCTTCGCCAGGTGTCCTTTCTCCTCCAAAATGCCCATCATGGTCATCACCGTGGTGTAGGCGATCTTGCGATGTTCCAGCAGCTCTTCGTACACGTCCCGCACCGTGGCGTCGCCGCGGCGCCAGACGATCTTCATGATTTCCAGCTCCTGGTCGGTGAGAACGGACTTCTTGGGGCGCATACTAATTAATTAGTACGATGCGATTAGGATGTCAAGGGGAAAGAAGAGTCGGAGGGCGAGTAATGGTACCAATTCCGTTGCGCTGCGCGCGGTGAGGCTGCTACAGTGTCCCGATACGGAGGATTCGGTTCGATGAGAGCTTTCGCCCTTTTCCTGTGCGCATTCGCCCTGGCGGTGACGAGCGCGTTCGGGGGTGTCGTCTATAGCACCAACTTTGAATCGGGGGCCGGCGCCGAGTGGTCGGGCGGCGGCAGCGTGCAAACAGCGGGCGGGCTGAGCGCCTTCGGCTTCGGACAGAATCACTGGCGGAACGATGGTTCTTCGGCAACCGTGCTGACCTTGGGCGGCCTCGCTCCGCACTCGCTGGTCACCCTCACGTTTAATTTGGCGCTCTGGGATTCCATCGATATCGGCGATCTTTTCACTGTGCAAGCGGACGCGTTGTCTCTGTTCAGCTCAACTGAGTTCGGCAACTACTTCCCTCCGGACGACCTCGGGCGTGGGCCGGGAACGCTGATCACACCGGCGTTTACCGCGTTCGCCGTTCCGGACTACGGTTACAACTCTGGTTTCCGCGACTCCGCCCGCCGGGCCAGCTTCACGTTCGCCCACACCGCCGCGACGCTCCAGATCATCTGGCAGTATCCGTCCACCCAGGGCGGATTGGACGAATCCTTCGGCATCGACAACGTGATTGTGGAGACCGACGCGCAATCGGTGGTCCCGGAGCCTTCGACCATGCTGCTGTTCGCCGCGGGGCTCGGGCTCGCCGGGCTCGCACGGCGGCGGAAGTAGCCGCGCCTAGAGCGGCCGGAATCGCGCGCTGAAGTGGCGCAGGTACGCGGGCGCGGAGACGATCTCAAAGCCGCGCAGCGACCCGCGCCGTTCGCTCACCTCAAGGATCGCCTCGACCACGTAATCGATGTGGCTTTGCGTGTAGACCCTTCTCGGGATCGCGAGCCGCAGCAGTTCATGGCGGGCGTTGTCGCCGAACATGACCGTGCCGATCTCAACGGATCGGATACCCGCGTGCCGGTATAGCTCCACGGCCAGCGACTGCGCCGGGAACTGCGCGCGCGGGATATGGGGCAGCATGCGCCCGGCGTCGATGTAGATCGCATGCCCGCCCGGAGGCTCCACGATCGGCACGCCGCGGTCCGCGATGTGACGCCCCAGGTAAGACGTCGAAGCGATGCGGTAGCGCAGGTAGTCTTCGTCCAGGATCTCCTCCAGGCCCACGGCGACGGCCTCCAGGTCGCGCCCGGCCAGGCCTCCGTATGTCGGAAAGCCCTCGGTGAGAATCAGGAGGTTGGTTTCTTTCTCGGCCAGGCGGTCGTCGTTCGAGCAGAGCAGACCGCCGATGTTCGCGAAGGCGTCTTTCTTCGCTGAGAACGTGCAGCCGTCGGCGAGCGAAAACATTTTGCGTGCGATTTGTCGCGGCGTCCAATCTGCGTAGGCGGCCTCGCGCTGCTTGATGAACCACGCGTTTTCAGCGAAGCGGCAGGCGTCCAGGTAGAAAGGAATGCCGTGGCGGCGCGCCACTTCGCTCACCGCCTCGATGTTCCCCAGCGATACCGGCTGGCCGCCGCCGGAGTTGTTGGTCACCGTCACCATCGCCAGCGGGATCTTCTCCGCGCCAGTCTCGGCGATCAGCTTCTCAAGCGCCGCCACGTCCATGTTGCCCTTGAACGGCAATACGGACTGTGTGTCCCGCGCCTCGGCCAGCGGCAGATCGACGGCCCGGGCGCCGGTGAACTCGATATTCGCCCGGGTGGTGTCGAAATGCGTGTTGTTGGGAACCACGTGCCCGGGCTTGCAGAGGACGCTGAAGAGAATGCGCTCGGCGGCGCGGCCCTGATGGGTGGGAATGATGTTGCGGAATCCGGTGAGCTCCTGAGCCGTCTTCTGCAGCCGGTAGAAACTTTCGCCGCCGGCGTAGGACTCGTCGCCACGCATCATCGCCGCCCACTGCTCGGTGGACATGGCGCTGGTGCCGGAATCGGTGAGCAGATCGATGAGAATGTCTTCGGCTTTCAGAAGGAAGAGATTGTACCCGGCGGCTTCCAGAAATCGTTCGCGCTGGGCGGGAGAGACGTGGTGAAGGGGTTCGACGCTTTTGATCCGGAAGGGCTCAATGATGGTCTTCACGCCTGGAGTCTAGCACCGGGGGGCGGCCCCGCTGGACCGCCCCCGGTGCGCCCCCCCGGCACAGATCGTTCAGACGATGCGCAATTCGTTGGTCACCGAGAACACGCCGAACACCGTGTTCGCCGCGATGAAGGCGAGACTGCGATCCATCTCGCGGCTCACCGCGCCGGTGAGCGTGACGTTCCCGTTCTTCACGATGATGTGAATCGAGGGCACCGCGCCCATCGCGTACTGCGGCTGCAACTGCCGGTACACCGCACGAAACACGCGCAGGCGGATGGCGTCGTCGAAGGGCGACAACGGCAGCACCTCGATTTCGTTCTTCACGGTATCCACGCCTTCCAGCCGCTTCACGACATTCTCGGCGTCCGACTTGAGAGTCGGGCGGATCACCTGACCGGACAGGGTCACCGTGCCGCCGTCGATGCGGTATTGCAGGTTGTCGAACACGCCATACCAGGGCAGCGTCACCAGTTCATGGCGAACGCGCTGGGCCAGGGACTTTTCCGATTTCTTCGGGGCGCCTGCGGCGAGCCCGGAGCCGGCGGCCAGAGCGCCGGCCAAAATCACGGTTGCGAGCGTCTTGAGTTTCATCGTTTCCTCCTCCGACACACCAGTAGATGTGCCCCGCCAAAAGGCCGTTGCGCCGCGCGCAAACCTTTACCGGACTTTTACAAGTTCGGGTTTGAGGAGGGGGGCGGAAAGCGCGGTCCGCTACTTCGTCTCTGTTCGCACTTCGCTGACCAGCTTGCTCGCCAGCGGGCCGGTCTGTCCGGCGTACTTGTTCCCTGGCTTCTTATAGTAGGGAACGGAGACGGGCGAGGAGAGTTGTTCGAAGGTGAACGAACAGATGCGCATGCCCGGGTACAACGCCACGGGCATCCGCCCGAGGTTGCTCAGTTCGAGCGTTGCGTTTCCCCGCCAGCCGGGATCGAACAATCCCGCCGTGCCGTGCACGATGATCCCGATGCGCCCCAGGCTCGACCGGCCCTCGAGTCGTCCCAACACGTCGTCGTCCAACTCGAGCGACTCCTCCGTGATGGCCAGCACAAACTCGCGCGGCTGCAGGATGAACGGCTCGCCGGGCTTCACCACCACTTCCGTCATCAGGTCCTGAATCGGCACCTTCTCGCGGAGGTCGATGTAGGCGTACCGGCTGTGCTCGAACACGCTGAACGTCCGCCCCAGGCGGAAGTCCACCGAACAACTCCCATACTGCTCGGGCGGCAATTCGGGGCTCACCCGGATCTTGCCCTTCTCCATGTAGCGCTTGATATCGACGTCGGAAAGAACCATAGTGCTCCGCCTGTCTGGAAGGTGGAAGCGCCATCGTAGCAGCTTTGCCGGCGCCAGGACGAAGGCGGCGCGCACCGCTGCCGCGGCAACGCTACGGCGCGCGCGCGGCCAGTTCGGTCCGCAATCGCTCGGCGGCCTCGGCGGACTCTTCGGCGCGCCCGGCCTCGCGCAGTGCGATCACCAGTTGCTGGAGCGCCTGCCGATTGCGCCCGTCCTGCGCGAGCGCCAGGCGCAACGCCCGAATCGCCTCCTGCGGCCGCCCCCCGGCGCGATAGAGCTTGCCCAGCAGCGCGTGCGCACGGGCAAACTCCGGCTTCGCCTTCACCGCGGCCTCCAGCAACTCCCGCGGTTCCGCCCGCTCCTCGGGCCGCGCTCGCAGCAGCGCATCGGCCAGCAGATACGACAACACCGGATCGCCCGGCCGCCGCGCCAGGCCCGCGCGGAGCGCTGCGGCGGCTTCCTCGGGCCGGCTTTGATCGGTGAGCAGAACGCCCTGGCCCGCGGCGCCCAGGCTCAGGCGCGGCGCCAACCGGTCCGCTTCGTCGAAGGCGCGCAGCGCCTCTTCGGTTCTCCCCAATTGGAACAGCGCCGTGCCGCGCAGCGAGTGCAACCGGGCCGATCCCGCCGCTTTCGCGAGCCCCAACGCCGCGATCTCTTCCGCACGCCGCCAGTTCCGGTGCTGCGCCGCCACCACGCCGAAATCGACGTACGGGCGCTCGTCTTCGGTCCCCGAACTCA
>DALYJJ010000043.1:5140-33669 GCA_031969915.1 Bryobacteraceae bacterium
CGCGATGCGCTCCGGAACGCGGCCGGGATCCTGCTCCAGCAGCGGCAGGGCGCGTTGCAGATCCCCCGCCTCGGCGTGCAGCACGCCCAGGAAGCTCATCGCCGCGGGTAGCGTTTGTCCGGCCAGCACACCGGCCGCCTCGTCGCGCCGGCCCGCGGCCCGCAGCGCCACCCCGAGATTGTACGCCGCGTCGGCGCTCGCCGGGTTCGCATCGCGCGCCGTCCGCAGCACCGCCACTGCCTCCGTCGCGCGGCCGGTGTCCACCAGGCATTGGGCGAATTGCGAGGCGGCTAGCGGATCGCGCTCCACCATCGCGCGCGCCGCGCCGAAATGCGGCAACGCCGCGCTGCACTCGCCCCGCTCAAAAGCAAGCACGGCCGCCATCGCGTGCGCGGTCGCATCGCCCGGCGCGGCCTTCAGCAACCGGTCGAGAAAACCCGGCGCGCGCGGCGAACGCGCGCGGTAGGCCGTGTCCGCGCCACCGCGCAACGCGGCGGCGAAACCGGGCGAAACGCGCAGGGCCCGGTCGAAACTGTTCAGGCTTTCCTCGGTGCGGCCCAGGCCGGCCAGCGCGAAGCCGCGTGCGGTCCAGAGCGCGGGATCGTTCGGCGCGCGGGCCACCAGTGCGTCGGCCCGCGCCAAGGCCTCCGCGTGACGGCCTTCACGCAACGGCCGCGCCACGCCCGGGTCGAGCGCCTGCCCACCCGGCAGTGAACCAACGATCGCGCCCAGCGCGAGGATCAGTCCCGGTCTAAAACTGAACACGCAGGCCCATCGTAACCGCTCGCGGCAACGTCTGGCCTACGCTCCGTCCGAAGTTGCCGTCGGCGAGATTCGCCACCGGCGACGTCAGGTTCACGCGGTTCAGGAGATTGAACACTTCGCCGCGCAGTTCCACGTGCGCCTTCTCCCCGACGAACCAGGGCACATCGAACGCCTTGACGATGTTCATGTTGACGTTCGCCAGCCCGGGCGCAAAGAACGTATTGCGCCCCAGCGTGCCCTGCGTGCCCGCCGTGGGCCGCGGAAAGTCGGCGGCGCGAAGCCCGCCCTTGATCCATTCGCCGCGCGGCGCTTGAATCGAGTTCCCGAAGCCCGGCGTGTTGGGCGAGTCCCAGGCGAAACCATCCGCGTTAAAGTCGCCCGCCGGGTACGCCGCCTGGCTCACCACGGTGAACGGACGTCCGGTCTGAAAGATCGCGATGCCCGCCAGCCGCCAGTTCCCCAGCAGGTTCCGTCCCAGGCCGGACTTGAACGGCGAGGGCAGGTCCACCACGCTGTCCAGGCTCAAGCGCTGCCCGATGTGATAGTCCGCGAGCCCATGCTGCCCGAACGGGTTCTGCGCGTTGAATACGTTGCGCCCGCCGCCCACCCCGTTGTCGTTGCTCGACGTGTAGTCGGTGGCTTTGCCGAACGTGTAGATACCGCGCGCCGACACGCCGCGGCTGAAGCGCCGGCTCAGCATGAAGCTGGCGTAGTGGGCGTCCGAGATCCCGTTCGAGTTGCCGTAGATGATCTGGCCGAAGAACGGGTTCAGGCGGTTGAGCCGGCCGTCGGTCAAATCCCCCTGCACGCGGTTTACGTCGGTCTGCAGGTAGAGCCGCCGGCCGCGCGTGCCGAGATAATCGAACTCCGCGAGGAACTTCGCCGGCAGACGCTTCTGGATCGCCACGTTCCATACCTGCACGCGCGGCGCGTCCAACTCCGGATTCAGGCCCGAGATATTGGTGATCGTGTTCCTGAGCCCTCCCACCTGGTTGATCTCGAAACCGGTGCCCGGCGGCGGTGGGAAGAACCGGCCGTCCGCGCTCCCCAACACGAAGGCCAGCGGCTCGCCGCGGCGGACATCGTTGGCCACGGCGCCGAACGCGGGCGGATTGGAGCGCCCGGCGCTGGTGTACGAAAGGTTCGCCACGCGGTTCAGGAAGATGCCCCAGCCGCCGCGAATGGCCAGGCTGCCGTCGCTGAAGACGTCCCATCCGAAACCGAACCGCGGCGTGATGCCCCAAACCGGCTTGGTGGTGACCAACCCGTCCCCCGTGGTGCGCATGAACCCGCTCGCGACCTGGTCGGCGAACGACGCGCCCGCCCCGGGATTGAAGAACGAGTACGGTGTGCCGCCGCGGTCGGCACGCGCCAACCGGCCGAAGTGATCGATCCGCACGCCCATGTTGATCGTGAAGTTCTTCCGGACCTTCCAGTCGTCCTGCGCGAACGCCCCGACGTAGCTCATGTAAATGCGCGGGTAGAGGTTCTGCGCCAGCGTGCCCGTCTTGGTGTCGACGGTGGGGCCGCTTTGCGTGATCGGACGGTCCTGAGCGAAATCGAGCAGGCTGGCGAAGGTAAAGCTTGGGCGCGCGAAACTCACCGTGAAGTTGTCCAGGTCCGCCTGGCGATCGATGTCGGCGCCGAAACGCATGTTGTGATTGCCCTTCATCCAGGAGAGCGTTTCATGCCAGTTCCAATTCTCGTGAACCCAACTGATGTCGTTCTGGCTGAAACCTTGAAAGCCGGTGATGTTGACGTTCATGAAGTCGCGCCGCGAGGTAGGCGGTGTCTGTCCGTCCACGCGCACCAGCGTCATCGACGCTTCGTTCATTAACGCCGGCGTGATCGACCGCGTCCAATTCACCTTGCCGTACATCCCGAAGTTCGGCGTGACGATTCGTTGCAGAGGACGCGGGTTGGTCTGTTGGCCCTTGGACCAGAAGTTGTAGTAGTTGGCGAAAATGCGGTCCTTGTAGTCGCGGAAGTTGTGGTCCAGGCGCACATTCCACTGCTGCGCCGGCCGGCTCACGGTCTGGTTCACGAACGAGGTCCCGATCACCGGCATGTCTTCGGGAATGTTCGCCGGCAGCGGGAAGAACGACTGGGCGCGGATGTCGCGCACGGTCTGAAAGTTCGAAACCGGCGCGGAGCCAATGGGCGCCGAGGTGAGAATCTGCGTCGAGATGTTGTTCGGATACGTCCGGCGCAGCCAATCCATGAATTGCGGCGTCTCCGCGCGCACCACGTCCGTTTGTCCGGCCGAAGAGGCCAGCCGGAAGTAGGAGCCGAACAGGAACGTGCGGTCCTTTACCACCGGGCCGCCCAGCGTGCCGCCGAACTCGTTCCGCCGGAACACCGGAATGGAGCGCGGCGTCGCGGTTTGGAACACCGTCCGCGAGGTCAGTTCATTGTTCGTGTGGAAGTGCGACAGCGTGCCGTGTATCTGGTTTGTTCCCGACTTGGTGTACACCTCGATCATGGCGCCGCTGTTGCGCCCCTTCTCCGCGGAGAACGTTGCCGCCGCGATGCGCACCTCGGCCACCGTATCCGGCTGCGGCGTCACGTTGACGATGCCGTCGCGCGAATTGCCGTTCACGCTCGCGCCGTCGATCTGGTACTCGTTCGTCTCCTGCCGCTGCCCGGCGGCGTTGATCTGGAACCCCGGCTCCGTCTGGTAGCTGTCCTGGCTCACTGACCCCGAGCCTGTGGCGCCGCCGAACAGCGCGCCCGCGCCAGTGATGCCCGGCGCCAGCGCCGCCACTCCGCCGTAGATATTCCGCCCGAGCATCGGCGCCTGCTCCACCGTGCGTTGCTCGATCGATCGGGCCACGGAACTCTTGCCGGTCTCGATCGCCCCGGCCTCGGCCGCCACCTCGATCGCCGCCTTCTGTTCGCCCACTGAGAGCTGCGGGTACACCGTGCGGATCTGGTTGCCCTCAATGGTGACCGATGTCTGGGCCCAGGGCTGGAACCCGGTCATCTTCACTTCGACGCGGTAGGTTCCGGCGATCAGGTCGCGGATGCGGAAGAAGCCGCTCTCATTGCTGGCCGCTTCGCGGCGCACCTGGGTGGCCTCGTTCGTAACCACCACCTGGGCGTTTGGAACGGCCGCGCCGCTCTGGTCAATCACTGTGCCTTCGATGCCGCTTGTGTATTGGGCGGTGGCGAGGGAGGAAGTCAGCGCCAGCAGGGAAGCAGACGCGAACAGGGCTCTGCGGATCGTGGTAAACATGGACACCCCAGTCATGCATGGCCCGCCGATGAAACGGTTCACCGCCCGGCCTATTGGTGGGATGATAGTGCCATTGGATCTGCCCGTCAAGGGGTTTTGGCGGATTTCGGTCTTTTTAGCCCCGCGCCGGGCTTCTGTGGGGAAACGCCGCACGTCCCGTGCTGGACTCGCGAATCTTCAGCTCCGGCTCGAGCACCACGGTCTGTTTACGTTTGTTCGTCAGCCGGCCCTCAATCCGGTCGATCAGCAACTCCGCGCCCCGGAACCCGATCTCAAATGCGGGCTGCGCGACCGATGTCACCTGCGGACGAAACGCCGCTCCGCCGGGAAGGTCGTCGAAGCTCGCCAGCGCCACATCCTCCGGGCATCGAAGCCCGAGCTCGTTCATGGCGTGCAAAACGCCGAGCGCCATCACGCAACTGCTCACGAACAGCGCCGTCGGCCGCCGCCGCCACAGCAGCATGTCCTTCGCCAAACGGTAGGCCGACTCCTCACGAAAGTCGCCCACCACCACCATCCCCGGGTCCGCCTTGATCCCGGATTCCTCCAGCGCGGCCTCGTAGCCTCTCAGCCGCTCACGGGCGTTCTGGAGCGCCAGGTCGCCGGTCATGATGGCGACCTGCCGGTGCCCCTCGCGAATCAAGTGCCGCACCGCCACCTGCGCTCCCTTCACGTTGTCCACCAGCACCGTGTCCAGCGGGATGCCGGGCGCAACGCGGTCCAGGCACACGACGGGAATTCCCGATTCCACCGTTTGCTTCAGGTGGGAAATGTCGCCGTCGCCGGGCGAAACCACCAGCAGGACCCCGTCCATGCGCCGCGCCCGCAGAATCGACAACGCGCGCCGCTCACGCTCCACTTTGTCGTCGGTATTGAACGTCACCAGCAGGTAGCCGTGCCCCAGCGCCGCCTCCTCCGCGCCGCGCACCAACTGCGGAAAAAAGGGATTCGTGATGTCGGAGATGACCATGCCCAACGTGTAGGTCCGGCGGCTCTTCAGGCTGCGGGCCATATGGTTGGGATGGAAGTCGAGCGCGCGCATCGCGTCGTGAACACGTGTGCGCAACTCGCTATTCACCGTCGCGACTTCGGAAAGAACGTTCGACACGGTGCCCACCGAAACCTTCGCCCGCCGCGCCACATCCCGTATCGTCGCCATGAGGATTCCCATTTTGACATTTCTCGCCCGGAGTGATAGCGTGAACTTCGCTGAACCGTTTCACCGAATCACCCTGCCACCAAGGAGCCAGCTATGCGGCGTTTCTCGTTCCTGCTTACCGTCACCCTTCTCGCCTTGGGCGCCTGGATCGCGCTCTCCGCTCCCGGCGGAACCAAGGAGATCACAGTCGCCGCCCTGCGTGACAAGATCGAAGGCGGATGGGCCGGCCAGATGATCGGCGTCAGCTACGGCGCGCCGACCGAGTTCCGCTATCGCGAACGGATCATTCCGGAAAAAGAACTGCCCGACTGGACGCCCAATAAGATCACCAACGCGCTCAACCAGGACGACCTCTACGTCGACATGACCTTCGCGAAGGTGCTCGACGACAAAGGCCTGGATGCCACCACGGACGACTTCGGGGCCATGTTCAAAGACGCGAAGTACGCGCTGTGGCACGCCAACCTGGCCGCGCGGCGCGCGCTGAAGCGCGGCGTTCCAGCCGCTTTGGCGGGCACGCCGAAGTACAACATCCACGCCAACGACATCGACTTCCAGATCGAAGCCGACTTCATCGGCCTGATGGCCCCCGGCCTTCCCCAGGCGGCCAACGATATCGCCTGGCGTGCCGGCCGCGTGATGAACTACGGGGACGGCATCTACGGCGGCATGTTCGTCGGCTGTATGTACTCCGCGGCGTTCTTCGAGACCGATCCGCGCCGCGTGGTGGAGGCCGGCCTGGCCTGCATTCCGGCGAAATCGCCCTACGGACTCCTGATCTCCGACGTGCTCGCCTGGTCCAAGGACACCGCCGATTGGATCAAACTCTGGACTCGCGTCGAGGAGAAGTGGAACAAGCGCGAACCCTGCCCGGAGGGCGCCAACGCCCCCTTCAACATCGACGCCAAACTGAACGGCGCGTACATCGCCATCGGGCTGCTCTACGGCAAGGGCGACATGGGCGAAACCATTCGCATCAGCACGCGCTGCGGTCAGGACTCCGACTGCAACCCGTCCAGCGCGGCGGGCATTCTCGGCGTGATGGTGGGCTACCAGAAGATCGACGACCACTGGAAGGGCGGCATCCCGGCGATCGCCGGCGAGAAGTTCCGCTACACCGACTTCTCCTTCCAGACCATCGTCGATAGCAACATGAAGCGCGCCATCGCGCTGGTCCAGAAGACCGGCGGCAGCCTGAAGGGCGACAAGCTGACCGTGAAGACCCAGGCGCCCAAAGCCGCGAAGCTCGAACTCTGGGACGACTACGGTTCCCCCGTCGAGCGTCTCTCCGCCGACAACGCCCGGTGGACCTTCAAAGGGGAGTGGAAGACCGCGGAGCCCAACGCGCGCCGCCGCATCGTGCGGAAGGTCGCCTCGGCGAAGGGCGCGGAGGCCTCGATCTCGTTCGAAGGCACCGGTGCGGTGATCGTGGGCCCCTACCTGCCGAGCGGCGGCAAAGCGGAAGTCTGGCTGGACGGCAAGCTCGATCGGGTGGTCGACATCTATCCGGATGAGAACAACCCCAAGGGCGGTGAGAGCGTGTGGCACGCCTTCGGCCTGAAAAACGGGCCGCATACGCTGCGCCTGGTGGTGCTGGGCGAGCCGTATCCGGGATCGTCGGGCACCGATATCGGCGTCGACGACCTGGTGGTGTTCCGCTAAACCCGCAGAAAGAGCCGCCATCCATGTTCACCGTTCACGATCTCGGCCTCGCCATTCTCTTCTGCGTGGTGACGATGCTCGGTTGGGGCTCCTGGGCGAATACCCAGAAACTCGCCGGCCAGGACAAGTGGCCCTTCCCGCTCTACTATTGGGACTATGCGATCGGCGTGCTGCTGTTCGCCGTGATCGCGATGTTTACGCTCGGTAGCGTCGGGACCTCCGGGCAGGCCGCGATGGCGAATCTCGGCGCAGCGGACACGGGCCCCATCGGCCGGGCGCTGTTCAGCGGGGCGATCTTCAACGTCTCAAACATCCTGCTGGTGGTCGCCATCGATCTGGCGGGCATGTCCGTCGCGTTTCCCGTCGGCGTGGGCCTGGCGCTGGTGATCGGCACGGTGGCCAGCTACGCGCAAGCCCCCAAGGGCAACGCGCCCATGCTCTTCGCGGGCGTGCTGCTGGTGGTCGTGGCGATGGTGATGTCCGCCCTGGCGCACCGCAAACTGCCGCGCCGCGCGGGCGAGGGTTGGGGCCGCGGCGTCGCCTACTCGGTGGTGGCCGGCTGCCTGATGGGCTTCTTCTACCCGCAGCTTTCGCAGGCCATCGCGCCGGGCTTCAACCAGGGCGTGATCCCGCCCGGCGCGCTCACCCCCTACACGGCTCTGCTGTTCTTCGCGCTGGGCCTCGTCCTGAGTAACTTCGCCGTGAACACGATCTTCATGCGCAACGCCGGACTCACCTACGGGAACTACTTCGCGGGCCGCGCGAAGCTGCATTCGCTCGGCATCCTCGGAGGCTTGATCTGGATGTTGGCGCTCAGCCTCAACATACTTGCCTCCGGCGTGGCCGGACCCGCGATCTCTTACGCTCTCGGCCAGGGCGCGACGCTGGTCGCCGCCGTCTGGGGCGTCTTCATCTGGCGCGAATTCAAGGACGCACCGCAGGGGACGACGCCCTTCATCGCACTCATGTTCGCCGGCTACGCCGCCGGGCTGGCGCTCATCGGCATGGCCACCTTGGGAGGAAACTGATGCGCTCCGCCGCCGCTGCTTTCCTGGCTTGCGCCGCCCTGCTCCCCGCCGCGCCGCCACTGCGGCTGCCCCCGCCCGGCAACGTGAGCGTCGGCGGACTCCTCGGGCGCGCCATCGGCGCCAACCAGCGCGGCCGCCTCAGCACGTTCATCACGGGGCCGGAAAGCAAGCCGGTCGCGATCTTCTCCGAAAACGCTGTGAACCGGAACTTCGCCGGCGATTGGAACGGCGAACACGCCGGCAAGTGGCTCTACACGGCGGCCCGCGCGGCCCGTCGCTCGGGCGACCAGGCGTTGCTCGCCAACGTCCGGCGTGTGGCCGATTACCTGGTCTCGCGCCAGGAGCCCAGCGGCTACCTCGGCACCTACGCGCCCACCGCCGAGTCCCGCATCACGTCCCCCAAGATCGCCGGTGCGCGCACCTGGGACCTCTGGGTGCACGCCTACAACATCATCGGGTTGCTCGAAGTGAACCGCTATTTTCCCGAGCCGCGCTACGTGGACGCGGCGCGCCGCATAGGCGATCTTTGCTTCGAAGTGATCGTCCGGCGCGGCGTCTCCACGGCCGACATGGGCAATCATCTGGGCCTCTCGGGAACGGTGTTTCTCGAGCCTGCCCTGGATCTCTACGAAGCCACCGGCGACGCCCGCTTCCTCGAACTGGCGCGCAAGGTAGTGGAGAACATGGAGACGCGTCCTGCCCTCCGCATCGTCGCACGCAGCCTGAAGGGCGACGACCTCCAGCAGATCGGCGACGGCAAGATCTACCAGCTTCTCTGGACCTATGTGGGCCTGGCGAAGATGTCGGCGATCGAGAACCAGCCCGACTACCGCGCCGCCGCCGAGCACGCCTGGAAGGAAACCGCCCAGCATCACCTGACGCCGGACGGCGGCCCCTGGGGCGGCATCGCGGCTCATCACGAGGTCTTCAACCCGAGGAACTTCTGGGCTCCGGACGGCTTGGTGGAGACCTGCAATACGATGTCCTGGATTCACCTGAACCGCGAACTGCTGCGGCTCACCGGCGATGCGAAATACGCGGAGGAGATCGAGAAGACCGCCTACAATGCGCTGATCGGAGCACAGGACCCGAACGGCGAGGACTGGTATTACTTCTCGTTCTCGAACGGCACGCGCAACAACACGTACTACTGGGCCTGTTGTAAGTCGAGCGGCTCGCTTGCGCTCGAAGAACTCGCGCCGCTGCTCTTTGCGGCCCGTGACAACGGGGTGAGCGTCAACGTGTATTCGGAGGGATCGGCCACCATCGCCACGCCGGCGGGCGATGTGAAGCTCATCGTCAAGACCGCTTATCCCGCCGCCGGTGACGTCCGCATCGCGGTCAGCGGCCCGGCCGGCGCGTCCGTTCCCCTCCACCTGCGCATCCCTGCGTGGGCAGCGGGCGCGGCCGTCAGCGTGAACGGCGCGCGGGCGGACGGCGAACCCAAGCCCGGCGAGTGGTTCCGCCTGGAGCGCGCATGGAAGGCGGGCGATGAGGTCCGCCTGACGTTTCCCATGAAGCCGCGCATCGAGCGCAAGAGCCGCATTGAGAAACAAGGCGAGCAGGAGATCGTACGCCGCGACTACATGGCGCTGCTGCGGGGACCGCTGGTCTACGCCACGGGGCTCATCGACGGCTTCAAACGCGAAGAGACGGTGCGCCTGCCGTCCGGGAACCCGGAGTTGTTGGTGGCCCCAGCGCGTGCGCCCGCGGGCGCGGACGGCCCTGCGCTGGCGCTCAAGCCCATCGGCCGCGCGCCCATTGTGTTCGTTCCCTTCTACGAAGCGGGCGGGCGCGCCAACGCAAAGTGGCGCGCCACATGGATCCCCGTCGCCTGGCAGTAATCCCCGTCAGATGCCCGCGTACCACGCGTAGCCGAATTCCGGGGCCGCCGAGCCCAGGCCTTTGCCGAACTTCGCGATGTCGTCCGTCGCGGTGAGGCGCGTAACGTACTTCACGCTCTTGTAGCCAAGCTGGCGCGGAACGCGCAGCCGCAGCGGTCCGCCGTGCCCCACCGGAAGAACACCGCCGTTCATGCCGTAGGTGAGCAGCGTCTGCGGGTGTCCGGCCTCGTCGATATCCACGCTGTCCCACCAATTCGGGTCGAGCGAAGAGTACACGATGTACTTGGCTTGCGGCAGCAGGCCGGCATGCCGCAACACGTCGCCCAGAGCCGCGCCAGTCCACTCCGCGATGAAGGACCAGCCCTCCTCGCAGACCAGTTGCGTGATGTGGCTCCGCGCGGGAAAGGCGCGCAAATCGCCGAGCGTCAGGTGCACGGGGCGGCTAACCAATCCATCCACGCTCAAGCGCCAGGTCTCGAAGTTCGCTGCCTGGTGCCGCTTGAATTCGTCGGTGTCGAGAGGTTGCCCGTTCGCGAACGGCGCCGTGGAGATCTGGTCGCGCGAAAACTCGCGGGCCATGGCGCCGCCCGCCAGCAGCTTGTGCGCGGCGTAGGTGAGCGTCGCGCCTGGGCCATACAGTCCACCGCTGTCCGGCGGGATCAACCCGTAACGGCCCGCGATCTTCGAAGCGGCGGCCAGGCCCGCGAACCCGCCCGCGGCGGCGATCCATCGGCGGCGGGAGTGCGGTTTCATGGATGCTCCTCCTGCGTGCTCGCGCGGCCCGTGATCATCGCGCGCATGCGGTCTTGAAAGCCCGTGATGGCGACCATCGCCACGTGGATGCCGGCGAACGCCACCACGGCCAGCGATGTGAAGAAGTGCAGGGTGCGGGCCGACTGTTGTCCGCCCAGCGTCGTAACGGTGGCCGGAAACGCTGCCGTGAACCCCGGAGACATCGCCAGCCCGGTCCAGATCAGGAAAGGGAACAGGACGAAGATCACGCCCAGGTAGGCCAGGCGCTGCAGGACGTTGTACGCGCTTGGATCCCCGTCCCGCAGGCGGAAGCGCGCATGGTTCGCGACCGCGCGTGCAAGCGATGAGGGAGCCAGGTCGCCGGCCGCCGGCAGCAGGCGCCTGCGGAAGTGACCAGTGCGCATTCCGAACACGCCATAGAGCACGCCCGCGATCACCACCGCCCAGGCGGACTGAAAGTGGAGCGCCCGGCTCCATCCGTTCTGGTCCGGCAGCACGTAGCCGTAACCGGTCTGCACCGCGGCCCGGGACGCGGGAATCGGAATCTGGAACAGCGCTGGTGTGCGGACGTTGCCTGTTTCACCCCAATAAAAGCGCGGGTGCGAGATCACGATCTGAACGCCGCTGACCAGAAGGGTGAAGAAGCACAGGGCGGTGATCCAGTGCGTCACGCGGACCATCGCGGGGTGACGCTGCGCGCCTCCGCTATTGGCGCGCGCCGAATCCCAGGGAGCGCCGGCCATTCGTGGATGGTACCACTTCCCGGCTTTACTCTTTGTCCGGCCGGTTGCGTTCCTTGATGCGCAGAGCCAGGAGGCACTCAAACGTCATGCGCTCCAGGGCGTATCGCCGTGAGGCCTCGCCCCGCAGTGGTCCGCCGCTCCTCAGATACGCGAGACCGCCCACCAGCCACGGAACCAGGCCCGTCTTGCGCAGACGGTCTTTCAGGCCCAACGATGTGAGTCCGGCGATCCGCTCGTCCTCCTGTATCGAGTACTTCAACTGGGCGCGCAGCCAGTGATCGAGCGGCTTCCGGTCGTCGTGCAGCATGCCATGGCGAAACCGGTACAGCGGTTCCGGCGATTCGAAGGTATGTTTGTGCCCGTGCTGCCCCGTCACCACGGCGTCCGGTTCGAAGACCCGAAGCTGATCGGGATAGATCGATCCCATCAGCGGCCGTCCCGCCGTCACGTAGGTCACCGGCAACACGCCGCTCCGATAGCCGCCCTTCAGGAAGACGGATTCGAGTTCGTCGACGAACTCCGGACTCACCACCATGTCCGCGTCCAGCGCGAGCGTGAACCGCGTCCGCATCCCGCAGCGGAGAAACGCGTGCGACCACTGCCCGCCCCAGGTGTCGAACGCCCGCACGTGCCACGCCACGTTTCGGAAAGAGCGGGCGATCTCCTCGGTCCGGTCGGCCGATCCGGAATCGAGCACAATCACCTGCTCGGCCCACTCCAGGGCCTTCAGCGTGCGCCCGATGTTCGCCTCTTCGTTGTACGTCAGCACCGCTGGCGTCACCGCCAGACCGCATTCTCGCCCCATGAAGTTGATGACCCTATGCTCCCGCCGGCCTCAGGCCATCCGCGATTATAACCTCTGGGCATTTCCTCGCTTCAGCCGGACTCCCTCAGCTTTCCAGCTTCGCGAGCACACCGCGCACGCCCGGCGCCATCGCCAGAAGCGCCTCCGTGTTCTGGGCCGCCGTCAGATCCGAGATCACATAAACCAGGTAATCGCGGCTTTCGAACGACGCGATCTGGAACCGCTGAACACCCGCGGTGTACACCGGCACGCCATCGCGGACTGCCGCCGGCAGCATGTTCTCGGTCTTGAAGGATTCGCCTTCGCCCTTGCGCGCGATCACCAGCGAGAGCAGCCGCGATTCGCTCTTCAACGCCAGGTGAACGTACTTGCGGCCGCGATACCGGCACTCATGCGCCATCGCCAGCTTGTATTCGGCGGGCACGGCGCCGCTCATCACCGGCGCCAGGCCGCGGTACTCCGCACTCAGGTGCTGAACGAGTTCTCCCACGGGGGGCGCGGCCTTGGGGTACTTGCGATACACCGCGCAGTGTATGTGGTCCTTTAACCCCACGCGCATCAGTGTCGCGACGCGGTTGGACACATCGGCGATGTAGGCATCCTGCGAAGCGGTGGTCCACCGCAGGTGCCCGAGCTGATACGCCACCCCGGCCACCAGCAGCGTCATCGCCGCGGTTGCCGCCAGGGCCCATCCTCGCCAAGCCGCCCGGCGCGGCTGGGACCGCAAATGCGCGCGCACACGCGCTTCCAGAAACGGCGGCGTCTCCGTGTTTCGGACCGCCGTCCTCAGGCGCTCTCGCAATGCCCGCTCTTCACTCGTCATCGGCACTTCACTCATGCTGTTCCCCTCCCGTACGCTCTCCCGATCCCATACGTTTCCGCAACCCGCCCCAGCGAACCACGCAACAGTTTGCGCCCCCTGCTCAGTCTCGACATCACCGTGCCGATCGGCACGTTCAAAATCTCCGCCGCCTCTTTGTAGGCGAACTCCTCGACGTCCACCAACAGCACCACGCTCTTGAACTCCCCGGGAATCCCGTCCAAGGCCGCCAGGATCTCCTCATCCGTCAGATGTTCCGGGATCGGCTCGGAGGCCGTCAGATTCGCCTCCAGAAACTCCTCGGTCTCCTTCAGCAGCGGGAAGCGGAACCACTTCCGGCGGTCGTGATGCGCGCAGTGGAAAAGAATCTTGAAGAGCCAGGCCCGGCAATTCGTGCCCGGTTCGAACCGATCGAAACTCTTCCACGCCTGCAAGTAGACTTCCTGAATTACATCCTCCGCACGGCCCCGCTCTCCAGTGATCCGCAGCGCCGTACGGAACAAATCGTTCATGTGGGGCATGGCTTCGGATTCGAACCGGTCCATTGCCGGGACCGCCCGTTCCGAGTGCGCATGCGATTCGCCGGCTAGCTGCCTGTCGTGTGACATCCGGCTCTCCATGGCTGCATCCGTGGCCATTTGGATGGAATATGCAGACTGACTGACAGTTTATTCCCGTTTTTCTGCATTTCGTATCGCGTGCCCATCCGGATCCCGCCGCAGCTCGCCGCCCGCCCCCTCGGCCCCCGATAGCCGGGTCTCCCAGTGGAACACGTCGCCGGGTTCGGCGTTCTTCGGAAACGGCCGCCCATCGCGCGGGGCAAGGTATTCCAGGAACTCGATTCCCGGCCCGCGCGCTCCCCGAAGCGCGGTAATCCGCAAGTGCGCGCCTGCCACGTTGTTCAGCCGCTCCTGTTCCGGGCCGTAATTCTCGCTCTCGCCGGCTACGCGCAGGCCCAGTTCATCGCGGTAGAAGCGTAGGCTCGACGCGGTGTCCCGAACCACGATCGCGGTGTGGTCGATACCCAGAAACAGAGCGTCGCTGCGCTGCCACTTCGGGTCGCCCTTTCCCGGCGGGAATTGCAGGATCTCCAGGCGGTGGCCGTCCGGATCCTGGAAGTAGAAGGCCTTGATGCCGCCCGCGTTCTTGTTCCAGGCGGGCAGCGTCTGCGGCTCCGGAGAGACGTTCCGCACGCCATGCTCGCGCAGCCGCGCGTAGGCGGCGTCCATGTCGCTGACGATCAGCGCCACGTGCTGGAACCAGCGGTCGTTGCTGCGTGTATCCTTCGGCATCGGCCGCCCCTTCTTCGCGTACTCGGTGAGCTCGATGAACTCGTCGCCCAAGCGCAGGCGCACCGTGCGCGCCCCGTCCACGGCGCGTTCGCCCGCGCTTTCGAACGGAAGCACGCGGGTGTAGAAATCGAGCGCCCGGTCGAGACGGGACACCGTGACGCCGATCGAATCGACGCTCGGCGCCTGCCGTTCGGCGGTGAATAACGGCGCAGCCAGCAGCAGGCTGAGAAATACCCGGCGCAGCATGTTAGTTCATCCTTCCGATCAGGTGATCGCCGACGCGAAGCGCATTGGCAATGATGGTCAGCGCCGGGTTTACCGCCGCGCTCGACGGGAAGAAGCTCGCATCGACGACATACAGGTTGTCCACTTCGTGCGCGCGGCAGTTCACGTCCAGCGCGGAACTCTTCGGATCGCGGCCGAAACGGATGGTCCCGTTCTGATGCGCCACGCCAGCCAGCGGAATGCGGTCGCCCACAAACGCGTTGTGCGGGATGATGTGATCCACGTCCGAGGCCTTCACCAGTTGCTTCAGCCTGGCGTTCAGGCGCTTGTGGCCCTCCAGGTTGTTCGGCGTGTAGGAGAGGACGATGTTGCCCTCGCGGTCGAGCGTGACCCGGTTATCGGGGTCGGGTAGATCCTCCGACGTCAGCCAGAAATCCAGCGAATGCCGGGCCATGATTTCAAGCGTCAGTCCGGGGACGATCTTCGGTGCTCCCGCCGCGAACATGTTCGCGTCGAACTTGCCGACGAAGGAGATGTGGCCCATCGGGAACTCCCACTCCGGCGACTCGAAGTAGTAGTCGTTCACCGACATCGTTTTCTGGAAGACCGTCGGATTGGGGTGCGTCGAGATCGCGAACAGCACCGAATTGGTGTGGCCCATGTAGTGCCGTCCCACCACGTCCGACCCGTTGGCCAGGCCCTGGGGGTGCTTGTCGTTCGCGGAACGCAGCAGCAGCGCGGCGGAGTTGATCGCTCCGGCGGACACCACGACCACGTCCGCCGAGTACTCCTCGACGGCGCCGTCCCGCCGCACGCGCACCTTGCTCACCTCGGTCCCCGCGGCGTTCGTTTCCAGGCGCTCGACCAGCGCGTTGGTGAGCAGCGTCACGTTCGGATGTTCGATCGCGCGATCTACGGCCACCACTTGTGCGTCCGCCTTCGCGTTCACCAGGCACGGGAATCCGTCGCAGGTCGCGCAGCGGATGCAGGCGCTCTTGGCCGGCTCGCGCTCGTTCAGCATCACGCCGAGCGGCGTGTGAAACGGCTTCACGCCGAGCCGCGCGAAGTCGTCCGCCAGTTGCTGGATGCGGGGCTCGTGGCTGATCGCCGGATGCGGATACGGGCACTTGGCCCACGGCTCCGTGGGATCCTCGCCGCGAGCGCCGTGCACGTGGTACAGGCTCTCCGCTTGCGAATAGTACGGTTCCAGATCCGCGTAAGAGATGGGCCAGGCGGGCGAGACGCCGCCATGATGCCGGATCTCGCCAAAGTCGCGCTCGCGAAACCGGAACAACGCCGCGCCGTAGAACTTCGTGTTCCCGCCGACATAGTAGTTCGTGTGCGGGTGGAGCGGCTTGCCGTTTCTGTCGCGCCACACTTCTTTGGTGTTGTACTTCGCGCTCTGCACCACGGCGCGCGTGTCCCAGTTGTCTTTCTCGCGCGGCAGGTAGCCGCCGCGCTCGATGAGCAGGATCCGCTTGCCCGTCGGCGCCAGCTTGTACGCCAGCGTGCCGCCGCCCGCGCCGCTTCCGATGATGATTACGTCAAATCGATTCGACATCCATGGCCTCGTAGTTGCAGCAGAAGATACAGCGCTGCCGGTTATGGTGGTGGAGTTTCGCGCAGTAGACGCGGCGCGTTCCGCGCCCCAGCGCGTAGAGCAGGGCCGCCGTGCCCATCCCTAGCAGCGGCGCGGTGAAGTAGATCCAGAGAGCGGTGAAGTCGCCCGCGATCAGTGCCGAACCGAGCGTGCGCGCCGGGTTCATGCTCATTCCGGAGAGCGGCGCCTCCAGCGCGATATAAAGCGCTACCAGCGCGCCCGCCACATAGGGCGTGTATCGGCGGAAACGGACCGAGTTGGATGTAACGAGCACCGCGGTCATCTGCGTCGTAGCGATCGCGAACTCGCCCGCGAACGCCAGCCAGGGGCCGCCGTCGCCTGGTCGCGTCGCGGCATAGTCGACCGCCATGTGCCCGAGCGGCGGGCCGATCAGCAGGGCCGCGACGAAAACTCCCAGCACGCCGCCCACAAACTGCGCCGCCACGTAGAAGGCCGTGTCCGTCCTGCCCACTTTGCCGAGCATCCAGTAGGTCAGCGTAAACGCCGGGTTCATGTGCGCCCCCGAACGTTGGCCCCAGCGGCTGTGAACGAGTGCGATCAGCGTCGCGCCCATCGCGAGGCCCATCAGGACGCGGCGTGCCAACCCGCTTTCGATCGCCTGCTGCAGCGGGGAACTGGGGTGTTCCAGGAGCACCGCAAATGAGCACGCTGACAGCATGAACAGCCCGAGCTCGGCGCCTTCCATCAGGTACTCGGGCCAGTGAGCACGAAGCGCGCCGCCGTTTGAAGCCGGGCGTGGAAGCGCTTGCGGGGCGGTGGTGGAGACAGGCATCACTGCTGGTATCGCTGCGGGCGCCGCGGTTATTCCGGAATAAACGGCGCACCGGCGAGGATCTCTCCGTGCCTATGCACATGGAGTCCGACGCCCTTCTCGCGTTGATTCGTTTGAACCGCGCGTGGCTCGCGCAGGCCGCGCAACTGGTTGGCCGCCTCACCGGCGCACAGTACCGGGCCGCGGGGCCCCATTTCCGCCACATCCTCGAGTTCTACGGTTGCTTCCTCGACGGGCTCCCTTCCGGGGAAGTCGATTACGATGCGCGCCGGCGCGATTCCACGCTGGAGCGGGACCCCGCGGCAGCGCTCACGCGCATCGCGGACCTCGCCGCGGCGCTGGCCTCGCTGGCCGGCGAGCGGCCCACCAGGCCCGTCGCGGTCCGGATGGAGGACGCTTCCGGACTCGGCCTCACGTGTCCGTGGCTCCCCTCTTCCCTGGGCCGCGAGTTGCAAAGCCTGAGCAGCCACACGGTGCACCACTTCGCGATCATCGCCCTGACTTTGCGACCATTGAATGTCGCGCTCGACGCCGCGTTCGGGGTTGCGCCCTCCACGCTGCGGCACGCGAACAGCGAGGCGTCCCAACAATGTGCACGGTGAGTTGGCTGGTGGAGCCGGACGGCTACCAACTCTTCTGCAACCGCGACGAGAAGCGGACGCGCCCTCCGGCGCACGGGCCGGCTGTGCGCCGGCAGAACGGCGTTCGCGTCATCTCTCCCACCGATGCGGCGGCGGGCGGCACGTGGATCGGCGTGAACGAATGGGGCACGTCCCTGTGCCTGCTCAATCGCGCCCCCGGTGCATACGGCCAAGTCAGCCGGGGCCTCCTTGTCGCGGACCTGGCGGCTTCTGGTGACGATGCCCAAGTGGCCGCGGCGCTGAACCGGCGCGATCTCACGCCCTATGCGGCCTTCACGCTCCTGGTGTTGTCTCCGTCCCGCCCGGCCACGGCCTTTGAATGGGATGGGCGCCGGCTGATCGCACGGGCCGGCGCGCCCTCACCGCTGCTCTCTTCGTCTTTCCATCCTCAGTTGGTGAGCGAACGCCGCAGGTCGGAGTTCGAACGGTGCGCCGCGCGCGCGGGCGGGGTGAACGCGGAAGCGCTGCGGACGTTTCATGCCAGCCACGCCGGCGGCCCTAGCGCCTATTCGCCCTGCATGCACCGGCCCGACGCCGAGACGGTCAGCCTCAGTGTGGTCGAAGTGAGGCCCCGGCTGATCCGCTTCTCTTACCGTGCAGGGCCGCTGTGCCGCCCGGGTATGATCGAGACCGTGGAGATCTCGCTGGCGCCGAAAGGACTGTGCGCGTGACGCTGCTGCTGCTCGCCGCCGCCACCCTGATCAGTGAGGACCTCACGTGTCTCGCGGCCGGTGCGCTGGTGGCGCGGGGCCAGCTCGGATTCGCTGAGGCGACTGCCGCATGCCTCGCCGGGATCTTCGCCGGCGACCTCCTCTTGTTTCTCGCGGGCCGCCTGGCCGGCCTACCGCTGTTGCGCTGGCCGCCCGCCGCTCGCCTGCTCCCGCCCGACCGCGTCCGTCGCGCCGCGGATTGGCTCAACGAGCGCGGCCTCACCGTGATCCTGCTCTCGCGTTTCACGCCTGGGCTCCGCCTGCCCACCTACTTCGCCGCGGGCCTGCTGCCCACGCGCACCGCCGCGTTCGTGGTTCACTTCCTGATCGCCTCGCTTGTGTGGACGCCGCTCCTGGTGGGCGCCGCCGCTTATTTCGGCGGCCGCATCGGTGGGGCGTCGCTGGTTCTGATTGCCGCCGCGCTCCTGTTGCTCCGCCACGCACGCTCGCTGCCCCGCCTCCTGCGACGATTCCGTTGGGAGTTCTGGCCTTCCTGGGCGGCCTATCTGCCCCTGCTGCCGTGGCTCGTGTTTCTCGCCATTCGCCATCGTTCCGCCACGGTCTTCACTGCTTCCAATCCGGGGATTCTCACCGGCGGCCTGTTCGGCGAATCGAAGGCTTCGATTCTCGAAGGGCTGCGGCCTTCGGGCGCGGTGGCCGACTTCACGCTGCTCCCGCCCGGCGCCGATCCGCGGCCCTTCGTGGAGACCCACGGCTTCCCGCTGGTGGTGAAGCCCGATGTCGGCGAGCGGGGAGCCGGCGTCACGATCGTGCGGACCGCCCAGGCGCTGGAGCAGCGTCTAACCGGCGCGCGCGAAGACCTCATTCTCCAGCGCTACGTTGAAGGCCCGGAGTTCGGCGTCTTTTACGTTCGCCACCCCGCCCGGCCGCACGGGTTCATTTTCTCAATCACCAGAAAGACCTTTCCGGTTCTGACCGGCGACGGCCGCAGCACCGTTGACGAACTCATTCTGAAAGACCGCCGCGCGGCCACGCTCGCCGCCACCTATCGCCGCATGACGCCGCACCCGCTGGACGCCGTGCCCGCCGCCGGCGAGCGCTTGCAGCTTGTCGAAATCGGCTCGCACTGCCGCGGCTCCATTTTTCTTGAGGGCGGCGATTTGGCCACCCCCGCACTCGAGGCCGCGATCGACCGCGTGGCGCGCGCTCACACCGGCTTCTTCTTCGGCCGCTTCGACGTCCGCTCACCCTCGGTGGAGGACTTTCAGGCGGGCCGCTTCACGGTGCTCGAACTCAACGGCGTGAGCTCCGAAGCCACGCACATCTACGATCCTGCGGTAAGCCTGTGGGAGGCCTACCGGGTGCTCTGTGCGCAGTGGAAGCTGGCTTTCGAAATCGGAGCGGCCAACGTTCAGCGCGGCGCCGCGCCCACGACGGTGCGCGAACTGCTTGCACTCCGGCGCAGCCACGTCACGGCGCGGAACAGCATCAGCACGACGAAGATGGCGCCGTACAGCAGCGGCATGCGGACGTCGGATTTCACCAGCCAGTAATAGTGAATGACGCCCGCGAGCGTCGCGAAGTAGCCCAGCCGGTGCAGCAGTTGCCAGCGCTTGCCGCCCAGCCTTCGAATCCAGCCCTTGGTCGACGTGACCGCCAGCGGCAGCATCAGCAGGAAGCCCGCGAATCCCATCGTGATGAAGGGCCGCTTCATCACGTCCTTCACCATGTCCGGCCAGTCGAAGAACTTGTCGAACCAAAGATAAGTGAGGAAATGCAGCGCGCCGTAGAAGAACGCGAACAGGCCGAGCATGCGGCGGAAGCGGATGAGGTCCGGCTGCGCGAGGAGTTTGCGCGCGGGCGTGATGGCCAGGGTGACGAGCAGGAAGCGGACGGTCCAATCGCCCGTCTCGCGCGTGACGTACTCGAGCGGATTCGCGCCCAGGCCGTCGTTAAACGCTCCCCAGACCAGGTAAGCCGCCGGCGCGAGCGAGAGCGCGAACACGGCGGCCTTGGTCCAGCGGCTGGTGAGAAACCGCTTCATCGCCTCAGTAGTACTTCTTGAGATCCATGCCCGAATACAGGTTCGCCACCTGTTCGCCGTATCCGTTAAACAAGACAGTGTCTCGTTTAAAGAACTCGCCGATGCGGCGCTCTTTTGCCTGGCTCCACCTCGGGTGGTCCACGTTCGGGTTGACGTTCGAATAGAAACCGTACTCGCCGCGGTTGGCGATGCTCCAGGTGGTGGGCGGCTCTTTCTCGGTGAAGCGGATCTTGACGATCGACTTGATGCTCTTGAAGCCGTACTTCCACGGCACGACCAGGCGCAGGGGCGCGCCGTTCTGGTTGGGGAGGACTTCGCCGTACAGACCGACGGCGAGAATCGCAAGCGGGTGCATGGCCTCGTCCATGCGCAGTCCTTCCACGTACGGCAGGGGAATGCCGGCCCAGCCGGAGCGGGGCATCTGCTTGGTGTCGTAAAGCGTTTCGAAAGCGACGTACTTGGCTTTGGGCGTAGGCTCGGCGTACTTGACGACGGCGGCGAGCGGCAGGCCGATCCAGGGGACGACCATTGACCAGGCCTCCACGCAGCGCAGGCGGTAAATGTACTCTTCGAGCGGCGCGAGCTTCATGATCTTTTCGAAGTCGAGGGGGCCTTTCTTAACCGCTTCGCCTTCGATTCTGACCGTCCAGGGCTCGGGCTTGAGCGTGCCGGCGTACTTGGCCGGTTCGTCCTTGCCGGTGCCGAACTCGTAGTAGTTGTTGTAGGTGGTGATGGCCTGGTAGGGCGTCTGCTTTTCGCTCGTGCTGAACTTGCTCTTGCCGTAGCCGGCGAGCTTGGAAGCGGCGCGCGCCGTTCCCAGCCCGAAGGCAGCCGCCCCGAGCGCCGCTCCGAGGAAACGGCGCCGATTCAGATATTCGTTCTTCGGCGTGACATCCGACCACCGAAGGTCCCCAGCCCTGCGAATGATCATGCTTTGGTCCTTACCAACAGGCTACCGAATATCGGGAGCTCGTAGCGGTGGAGGAAGAGAATGCCGAGGGAGCACACGAACACGGCGACGGCGAGGGCGAAGAGTTCGCCGTGGTCGTCCACCAGCGGGAGCGTGATGCCGAGCCTGGTGAGGTGGGAGACGATGGCGCCGCTGATGACTCCGAGCGAGAGCGCCGCGCCGTAGACCACGGTCTTGGGCAGCAACAGGAGGACGGCGGCGATCAGCTCCACCACGCCGGTACCGATGCGGCCCCACGGTTCGAGGCCGAGCGTGGAGAAGATGTAGACCGACTCGGGTGCGCCGGTGAACTTGAAGAACAGGGTCTGCAGAAGGATCACCGCCGCGATGGCGCGCAGGATCCAACTGAGAATGACGGCCGCTTTGCTCAATTCCATGCCGCTGAATCGCGGGCCGCGGGGAGTTTATTCCCGGCGCAGGATCCAGTGCGGGCCGTCGCGGAGCAGGGTTCCTTCGATGGTCACGCGCTGGCCGACGATGGGCAGCAACTCGCGGACCGGAACGCCGGTGAGCAGCAGCAGGCGGCCGGCGCCGGTTTCGCCGGCGACGAACAAGGCTGGGGGAATGCCGCCGCTGATGCAGCGCACGGCGCAATCGCGGTGGACCTTGCCCTGACCCGGATTCATCACGCCGAGGAAGCATTTGCTATCGACGATCTCGCCGGTGAGGCGGAAACGCCCGAGTTCGACGGGCTGCGGCCGCGGGCTTGACGCGACGCCGCGGCGCGGGGCGGATTCGATTTCGAGCATGCGGTCCGGGCCGCGTTCGATGAGAGAGCCGCGCAGGGTGACGCGCCGTCCATCCAGACCGCGAACCAAGCCGCCCGCGCCGTGCTTGCCGGCCGCGACCAGCAGGTAGCGCGAACCGTCGGCGGCGATGAGCGCCGGATAGGGCCATTCGATGAGGTCGCCCTCATAGTCGCGGAACACGCCGAACTCGAAGCGGCTGGGGGCGAACGGACTCTGCGAGACGACGAACAGCGCCGCCAGCAAGACGCCGCCCGCGAGCAGCGCGGCGACCACGCCCCTAAGCATCGGCCCTCCCCGGCTCCACAAACGTCCCCGGCGGAAGCGGCGACGGATCGACGTAGACCTTGCCGCCGGAAACCCGGGTTCGGTAGGTGGGAACCTTTTCGGTGAAGGGCGGCGGCGACGTTCCGGAGTCGGGCAGATATTGGTAGCCGTGCCAGGGGCAGGTGACGCAACCGTCGACGATGCGGCCCTCGCCGAGCGGGCCGTTCTGGTGCGCGCAGAGGTTGGAGAGGGCGGAGATCTTCCCCTGATAGCGGAAGACGGCGATGCGCTCGCCGCCGGCGCAGATGAGCTTGGCCCGGTTTTCGGGGATGGAGTGCACATCGCAGACTTCGACGAACGTGCGGTCGAGGCGGCGCTCCTTGCGCGCGGCGGCGATGTGGAGCACGGCGAGTGTCGCGAAGCCGGCGGCGAGGGCGATGGCCAGGGCGGGACTGCGCTCGGACTGCAGCGCGCCGAGGCACACGTGCGCGAACAGGAGAGCGTAGGCCGCGTAGACCAGCATGTGGAGGCGCTTCCACACGGGCGGCGAGAGAGTGTTCAACCAGAAGTCGTGGCTGGTGGCGGCCATCAGGAAGAGGATCAGTAGCGCAAAGAAACCGAGCGCCTGGAAGGGGAAGTTCGGAACGCTGCCAAAGCGGGTGTTGGCGGCGAAGAGGCTGACGAGCGGATGGACATCGCCGAGGGCGTGGAACTGAACCAGCGAGAACACGGAGTGGGCCAGCGCGAGGACGAACATGGTGACGCCGAGATGGCGGCGGTTGTAGAGCAAAGGAAGGAAGCGCGGGTTCAACCGGCAGAGCGGCCCGATGGCGAGGATCACGTGGAGGAGCAGAAATGCGAGCGTCGCGAGAGCCCGGATGAGCAGAGTCTCGGCCGTGGCGTTGGGATGGACGAGGACGCCGATTCCGAGGAACGCGGCGAGATAGAGCGTCACGCCGCCGGCCAGCACCAGGTCGTACCGCTTCTTATCGCGGTTCCAATACACGGCCTTGTATTGGACGCTCATGGGAGGCGCTCCCAGCGAAGGCCCGGGTTGGGAGGGGTGGAGTCTTCGCGCAGGGCCAGGGCGGCGAAGAGCAGGAGCGGAAGGGCGACGGCCAGAGTGAGCCAGACGCGGCGGTGGGCCTTACGCAATCCGGCGGTCATGCGCGCAGCCACCGCACCAGCAGCAGGGGCCAGAGGGCCGCGCTGCCGGGCAGAATGAGAAGCCGGAAACCGAGCGAAGCGCCGCGGGCGGCGGGATCGATCTTCTCGGCGCCGCGGGCGACGAAGGCAACTCCGAACAGGACCCCGGCGATCGCGTACGCCAGCGCGAGGTTCAGGAGCAACATTCAGACCTCCGCACCGTAGAGGGGAATCGCTGCGCCGGAGACGGCCGCACCGTGGGCCGAGGCCAGGTGCAGCAGCAGGGCCGCGATGTGCGCGGGCGCCACCCATCCGCTCGGGTCGGCGTCGGGCATGTGGCGCCGGTTGGCCGGGGTATCGATGGTTCCCGGCAGAATGACGTTGGCGGTGATGCCGCGATCCTTGTTCTCCGCGGCGAGCGTGCGCCAGAGCGAAACCAGAGCCGCTTTGGAGGCGGCGTATGCGCCGAGCAGGGCGCGGGGTTCCACGGCGGGGCGCGCGCCGATGGCGAGCAGGCGGCCGAAGCCACGCTCGCGCATGGAGGGAAGCACCGCCGAGGCGGCGTGGAACGCGGTTCGGAAGTTCAACTCGAACATGCGTTCCACGACGTCCTCGCCGGTCTCCTCCACTCTCGTGCCCCCGTTGAAACCGCCTACGAGGTGCACCAGCACGTCCACGGGGCCGAAGCGCGGCACAACGTGAGAGAGCAGGTCCCGGGCCGCTGCGCCGTCTTTGAGGTCGCCTGAGAAGCCGCCGAATGAAGGGTGGGGGAAGTCCGCGTCCGAAATCCCGGGCGCGACGCCGGCCACGCTCGCGCCCGCATCCAGGAAAGCGCGTGTGACGGTACCGCCCAATCCGCCCGACGCGCCGGTAATGAGGACCGTGGACATGAGATGCACTCCTTACTCGCCCGATGACCAGGCGATGCGAAACTCGGGGTAGAGGGTCAAGCCGCCGCAGGCGAAGATGGTCTGGCCGGTGATGTAGGACGCGTCGTCGGAGGCGAGGAACGCGAAGACGGCGGCGATCTCCTCGGCGGCCGCGGCGCGGCCCATGGGAATGTGGGCTTCCACCTCACCGCGCGCCTTCGGGTCGTCGATCCAAGCGCGGTTGATGGGCGTGACCACGGCGCCCGGGCCGACGGCGTTGACGCGTATGCCTCGTCCGGCATATTCGAGCGCGAGCGTGCGGGTCATATTCTCCATGGCGCCCTTGCTGATGGAGTAGGGCAGGTACTTGGGCTTGGGGATGATCTCGTGCACGCTCGAATTGTTGAGGATCACGCCTTTCGTGCCGCGCTCGACGAAGTGGCGGAGGGCCTCGCGGGCGCACAGGTAAGCGCCGCGCAGGTTCACGTTCATGACGCGGTCGAAGTCCGCCATTTCGATTTCATGGCTCGGCGTCACCTTCTGGATGCCGGCGTTGTTGACCAGGACGTCGAGCGAGCCGAAGGCATCGATGACCTTGGCGAACATCGCTTTGACCTGGTCCTCCTTGGAGACGTCGGCTTGCACGACCAAGTCCTTGCAGCCGGACTTGCGCACGGCCATGCAGGCTTCGGCCACCATCACCTCGGTGGCTTCGGCTTCTTCCGGTCCGCGGAGGAAGTTGATGGCGACATTGGCGCCTTCCTGGGCGAAGCGCACGGCGATAGCCTGGCCGATGCCGGACGACGCGCCGGTGATGAGAACGTTTTTCCCTTCCAGTCTTGGCATGGTTTCTCCTGAGTTTGTGTGAGGCGCCGTCTCGACCCCTGTATCCACGGCCCCTCAGCCATTATTCCCGGGAATGAAAGCGCCGGCTCGCGTGATGTATGGGCATGACACGACCGTTCTTCATAGCGTTGCTGGCGGCCTCTGTATCCGCCGCCTGGGCCGCGGGGCCCGTCGATCCGGTGAACAAGAGCTGGCGCGGGGTGGCGCTGCAGGGATACGACGCGGTGGCCTACTTTACGGCGAACAAGCCGATGAAGGGCTCCGACGCGTTCGCGCACGAGTGGATGGGCGCCAAGTGGTACTTCGCGAGCGACGCGAACCGGAAGTTGTTTATCTCGTCGCCGGAGAAATACGCGCCGCAGTTCGGCGGCTACTGCGCCTGGGCGGTGAGCAACAACTACACGGCCAATGCCGATCCGGAAGCGTGGAAAATCGTGGACGGCAAGCTGTACCTGAACTACAACCAGGACGTGCAGAAGAAGTGGGCAGAGGAAGTTTACAAGCGCATCGAAGCGGGAAACAAGAACTGGCCGGGGCTCCGGAAGCAGTAAGGTACGGCATGATTCGCAAGACGACCATTGCTGTGTTGTTGGCCGCCGCGGCGCACGCTCAGGATGCGGCGCCGCGTCACGAGTTGGGCCTGACGCTGGGGACATTGCGCGGCGGCGACCGGGGAACCGGCGCCGCGGCGCTGCAGTTGGGTTCGGGGACGGCTCTGCAGGCGAATTACGGCGTGCGCGTGGCGGGCGGTTCCGCGGCGGCGCTGTACGCGGAGTTTCACTTCCTGGCCAGCCCGCAACGGCTGGTGTCGTCGGCCAACGCTGCGCTGACGCGCGACGTGGCGACGATTTACGCCACGCCGGGCCTCCGCGTGAAGTTCGCGCCGAAGGCGCGGGTTTCGCCGTACGCGGTGATCGGCGCCGGGTACGCGCTGTACGAGCACAGCCTGTTGACGCTCGGCGGGCAGCCGAACGGCGCGCCGCGGCTCACGCATCGCGGCACGGCGATGTTCGGAGGCGGGGTGGACGTGGGCGTATGGCGCTGGCTCGCGATTCGCGGGGAAGTCCGCGATTTCTACAGCGGCAGCCCGAGCTACAACACGCCCGCGATTCGGGGCGGCCAGCACAACGTGGTGGCCGGCGGCGGATTCGTGCTGCGGTTCGGAGGGCGGTAGCGCCGGGAAAGGGACCGGCTATCGCAGCTCCCTGATCCGCAGGTTGCGGAACCACGCTTCGTCGTTGTGGTTCTGAAGGATGATCGGGGTCCGCTTCTTGGGGCGCGCGGTGAGCAGTGTGAAGACCGGGTTGCCCTTCCAACGCTGCGCCAGGCGCTCGTGGATTTCCGGGGCATCGAGGCCGGTGTCGACCACTTTGACGCCGTTGAGCCAGTGCTCGACGTGATTGCCGCGGCGCACGATGCGGCCTTCGTTCCATTCGCCGACGGGCCTGGCCATGGGCTTGGCGGCGGGCATCAGCGAATACAAGGCGCCGGCCTGGTAGAGGCCGCCGCGGCGGGCGTCGGCGTGTCCTGTGTCGTCGATCACCTGGTATTCGAAGGCTACGGTGTAGGCTTCGATGATTCCTTTGGGGCCGGGCTTGGCGCGATTGCCTTCGCGGTGCTCGAGCTCGTGGCCCACCAGGTCCTCGAAGCGGGTCTTGGGCTTGACCTTGTCCGCGTCGAGGATGGCCTGATCCTGGAGCAGATACTTCACGCCGCTGTTGCTTCTCGAAGCGACCTTCCATTCGAAGGTGAGTTCAAAGTCAGCGAAGTCGCGGGCGGTGATCAGATCCTCGCGCAGTTTGGGGCGGGCCACGACCTTGATGCAGCCGTCTTCGACGGCGAAGGAGTTGCCGGGAGGCGACTTTTTCGCCGGATCATTCCAGCCCGATAATGTTTTGCCGTCGAAGAGGGAGATCCACTCCGGCTCGGCGGGCAGGGCGGGGAGGGCCGCGGCGAGCGCGGCGAGGGAGCAGAGCGGGCGGAGCGTCAAGGGAATATTTCCTTTATCTGCAATGTGTTGCGGGCGGGTCTTGTCACTCCTCGGCGGAGTGTGCTAATACTAACAAACGGAGCCAGTTAGACCGGCTCAAACCATTCCGCAACGTCAAAACGACAGTTTCTCATGGAGGCTCAAGCAATGGATATTCGTCCGCTCCACGACCGAATCGTAGTCAAGCGAGTCGAAGAGAGTGAAACGATCCAGGGCGGCATCATCATCCCGGATACCGCCAAGGAAAAGCCGCAGCAGGGTGAAGTGGTTGCCGTGGGCAAGGGCAAGCGCCTGGAGGACGGCAAGGTGATCCCGCTGGATGTTCAGGTGGGCGACCGCATTCTGTTCGGCAAGTACTCGGGCAGCGACATCAAGCTCGATGGCAATGAATACCTGATCATGCGCGAGGACGAAGTTCTCGGCGTGCTCACCAACGGCAACGGCGCCGGCAAGAAGGGCAAGTAAGGAGAAGAACCATGGCAGCGAAGCAGATCGTTTACAGCGAAAATTCGCGTCAGGCCATCCTGCGCGGGGTGAATCAGCTCGCCGACGCGGTGAAGGTGACGCTGGGCCCGAAGGGCCGGAATGTCGTCCTGGAGAAGAAGTTCGGTGGTCCGACGATCACCAAGGACGGCGTGACGGTGGCGAAAGAGATCGAGCTGAAGGACCCGCTCGAGAACATGGGCGCGCAGATGGTGCGCGAGGTAGCTTCGAAGACCTCCGACGTGGCGGGCGACGGCACGACGACGGCGACGATCCTGGCGCAGTCGATCTTCCGCGAAGGCGTGAAGAGCGTGGCGGCGGGCGCGAACCCGATGGCGCTGAAGCGCGGCATCGAGCGGGCGGTGGAAGTGGTGGTCGGCGAGGTGGCGAAGTTCTCGAAGCCGGTGAGCGGCGACATGATCGCGCAGGTGGGCACGATTTCGGCGAACGGCGATTCGACCATCGGCAACATCATCGCCGAGGCGATGAAGAAGGTCGGCAAGGACGGCGTGATCACGGTGGAAGAGTCGAAGACGATGGCCACCGAGCTGCAGACGGTGGAAGGCATGCAGTTCGACCGCGGCTACCTGTCGCCCTACTTCGTGTCCGATCCGGACCGGATGGAAGCGGTTCTGGAAGAGCCCTACATTCTGATCCACGAGAAGAAGATCAGCAACATGAAGGACCTGCTGCCGGTGCTCGAGCAGATCGCGCGGGCGGGCCGTCCGCTGCTGATCATTGCCGAGGAAGTGGAAGGCGAAGCGCTGGCCACGCTGGTGGTGAACAAGCTGCGCGGCACGCTGAACTGCTGCGCGGTGAAGGCCCCCGGCTTCGGCGACCGCCGCAAGGCGATGCTCGAGGACATCGGGATCCTGACCGGCGGCAAGGCGATCATGGAAGAGACGGGCATCAAGCTGGAGGGCGTCCGTCTGGACGACCTGGGCCGCGCCAAGCGCGTCGTGATCGACAAGGACAACACGACGATCGTGGACGGCAACGGCAGCCAGAAGAGCATTGAGGGCCGCATCAAGCAGCTCCGGGCTCAGATCGACGAGACCACCTCGGACTACGACCGCGAGAAGCTGCAGGAGCGGCTGGCCAAGCTCGCGGGCGGCGTCGCCGTGATCAAGGT
>DALYJJ010000043.1:33679-43348 GCA_031969915.1 Bryobacteraceae bacterium
CCGAGACCGAGATGAAGGAGAAGAAGGCGCGCGTCGAGGATGCTCTGCATGCGACGCGGGCGGCCGTTGAAGAGGGCATCGTTCCGGGCGGCGGCGTTGCGCTGCTGCGGGCTTCGAAGGCTCTGGTGGGCGTCACGGGCGCGGGCGACGAGCAGATCGGGGTGGACATCATCCGCCGCGCCTGCCAGGAGCCGCTGCGCCAGATCTCGGGCAACGCTGGTTTCGAAGGCGCGATCGTGATCGAGAAGGTGTTCGGGAACGAGAGCGCGAACTACGGCTTCAACGCTGCCACGGGCGTGTACGAAGACCTGGTGACGGCGGGCGTCATCGACCCGACGAAGGTGACGCGTACGGCGCTGCAGAACGCTTCTTCGATCAGCGCCCTGATGCTGACGACGGAAGCGATGGTGGCGGAGATTCCGGAGAAGAAGGCCGCTCCGGCCGGCGGCCCCGGCGGCCACGGCCCGGACATGGACTACTAAACCGGTAGCCCGGTTCCGGTTGGTTCGCGAACGCCCGCTCCCTCCGCAAGGGGGAGCGGGCGTTTCGTTTTTGCGACGCGCCCGCGGGTTGCTGCGCTAGTATCCCGCCGCGCTCCCTCCAAAACGACCATCCGCCCACCCGTACCGCCACCCGCGCTGGTCAAAGAAAATCGCATGTGCTTCCCCCAGAGGCGTCGTCCGGAGAACCACCCTATGCCCCAGCGCTCGCAGCCGCTCCACAGTCTCCGGACTCAGTGCCCCAACCTCCGCCGGCACGTCTTGCGAAGTCGAGCTGGCATGCAGGCGCGGAGCGTCGACGGCATCTCGAACTCCCAGCCCCAGATCGACGACGTTGACGATGACCTGCATCAACACATTGGGAATGCGCACTCCTCCGGCGGCGCCAGCGGCCAGCATCGGTGTCCCGTCCGGCCGCAGCACCACTGTTGGGGACATGGAGAAGATGGCGCGCTTCCGGGGACCGATATCGTTCCGGTTGCCGCTCCCGGTATCGAAATAGGCCGCCGCGCCGCTCAGCAGGATTCCGGTGCCTTTCGGGACGACCATCGACCCAAGGGATCCCTGCAACGTGTAGGTATTCGACACGAGGTTGCCCTCCGTGTCCACAACTGCAAAGTGCGTCGTCTGCGTGGGCTTCCCGGCGGCAGCGGGGCCCGCTTCCCGGTCCTGGTTAGGCGGCGCGATACGGCGCGCGTACGCCTTATCGACAAGCATCTCCGGTTCTACCGGTTCGAGCTTCGGATCCCCGTACCACCGCCGCCGGTCATAATCGGCGAGCTTCATGACCTCGAGCAGACGGTGCACCGTCGCCGCCGACCCCGCCGCTTCCCGGGTGAGCGGCGGCCGGAGTTCCAGCAGGTTGAGCATCTCAATCAGCGCGACGCCGCCGGAAGACCCGGTGGGCATGGTCAGGATCGGATGCCCGCGGTATGAACCGCGCAACGGCTCTCCGACTCGCGCTTCGTACCCGGACCAATCGTCCACGGTGAGCAATGAGCCTTGCCGTTGCAAGTCCGCGACGATCTCGCGAGCCAGTTTGCCGGTGTAGAACTCGCGCCACCCGCCCTGCTGCAGCCGGGCGATGCTCCTGGCGAGGTCGCGCTGCACCAGGCGCTCCCCCTCGGCGGGCGCGCTTCCGTCGGGGCGCAGGAAGATGCGCGCGGCCTCCGGATACTCTCGCAGACGGACCGAGACAGCGCTCAGCGTCTCTTCCGTTGCCCGCGAGACGCGCACCCCTTCCACGGCCATGCGCCGTGCCGGCTCCAGCACCTCCGCCCACGGCTTTCTTCCATGCCGCGCGTGCACGCCGCCGATCGCGGCCACGGTACCCGGAACGCCTACCGATCGCGCTCCGAAGTAGCGATCCAACCGGGCGGCATACTGTTCCGGAGCCGCCGCCGCGGCAAGCACTTCGCGATAGTCGATGGCTTCCGCGCGGCCGTCGGCCATGCGCACCAGCATCATCCCGCCGCCACCCAGATTTCCTGCGTCCGGGTGCACCACGGCCAAGGCCACGGCAACCGCTACCGCGGCGTCCACCGCATTCCCGCCGCTCTGCAACACCTCTATGCCGAGGCGCGACGCGGCGGCGTCGCTCGATACCACCATGCCCCGCCGGCCCCGTTCCGCCAGTCGCAGGCCGTCCCTCGGATTCACCCAGCCGGGAGGCGCCGGGTACAGCGCTTGACCGTTTAGGGCCGGGGAAGCCGAGAAAATGGCGAGTGCAAGAACCAGACTGTGTGAGCGCACCGAACCTACCTCGGGCCTCACCATATCGCACTGTCCGCAATGCCGCCTGCCCTAGCCGCAGGGAGCCGCGGTCCGGACATGGACGACTAAACCGGTTAAGGGGGAGCGGGCGTTTCGTTTTTGCGACGCGCCCGCGTTTGCTGCGCTTGCTCTAGAACGAGAGACGGAGGCCGAGGCGCATGATGCGATCGCCGTTGGGCTCGCGGCCGTTGTTGAAGGTGCTGGTGATGAACATGAAGTCGGCGCTGTTGATGCTGCCCTGGGGGTTGCTGAACTTGGGCGTGTTGGTCCAGTTGAACATTTCCGCGCGGAACTGCATATTGAAGCGCTCGCTGAAACGGAACTGACGGAACAGGCCGAGGTCGCTGTTGAAGAAGCCAGGACCGCGCAGGGCGTTGATGCCGAGGTTGCCGAAGCGCGGCGCGCCGCGGGGCACTTCGCGGAAGGCGGCGCGGTCAAAGAACGGGTTGCCGCGGCCGATGCCGCCGAGCTTGGCGGGGTCGCCGACGAGGTCCGGCTGCTGCTGGCTGCCGGGCATGAGGAGCGTTGCGCCGTCCGCCGTGACGTTGAACGGCAGGCCGCTCATCAGGCTGATGGCGGTGTTGAGCTGCCAGCCGCCGAGGAGCGCGTTGGCCGCGCTGCTGCCGGCGCCGAAGCGCTTGCCCTTGCCGAACGGCAGTTCGTACATGGCGGTGACCTGGAAGTTGTGGGTGCGGTCGAACGGCATCACGGCGCGGTTGCGGTCCATGAACGCGAGCGCGCTGACGGCGGGTCCGCCGTTGTTGTCGGTGTTGCAGCAGATGCCGATGGTCTTCGACCAGGTGTAGGCGAAGTTGGTTTGCAGGCCCGCGGAGAAGCGCTTGCGGAGCGTGGTCTGCAGGCTGTGGTAGTTGGTGTCGCCGACGGCGGTCACCAGGTTGGTGGACACGGCGCGGCCGAAGCGGGGGAACAAGGGCTGCCCGGCCTGGTCGGCGCCGATCACCTGGCCGGCGTTGAGGTTCAACGAACCGCTGACGCGCGCCGCGCGGCTGCCCACGTAGCCCACCTGCCCGATCCAGTTCTTGCCGAGATCGTGTTCCACGGTGAGGTTCCAGTTCATGATGTAGCTGCGCTGGAAGCGGTCACCGGTGGTGACCACGTTGAAGTTGTTGGGCAGCGCGATGCGGCCGTTCTGGCCGATCACGGGCTCGGCCAGAATCGGCAGGCCCACCTGGGTGACCGAGTTCGCGGGCGTGCCCGGTAGGTTCGAGGCCCACTGGAAGGCGGGCGCGGCGAAGTTCTGCACGAGCAGGACGGGGAAGTTGGTGCGCAGGGGACGCGCCAGGTTCCAGGGGTCATAGTTGAAGCCGAAGCCGGAACGGATGACCCACTTGTCGGTCGGACGATAGGCGATGCCGAGGCGCGGCGAGATGTAGACCGGAGCGACGTCGGTGCCGCAATCGCGCGGGTTGCCGCCCACGCCGCAGGCGATCATCTGGTTGGTGGTGAAATCGTAGCGCTCCATGCCGCGGCTGCCTTCGCGCCAGGGCATGGGGAAGCTTTCAAAGCGCGCTCCGTAGGAGAGGGTAAGGTTGCGGGTGACCTGCCACTGGTCGCGCGCGTAGAAGCTGAACATGCTGGTGCGCGTGCGGTAGACGTCGGGCACCTGCAGCAGGCGGCCGCCGCCGGTGACGTGGCCGAGCATGAAGGTGGCGTGGGAGTTGAACACGTTGCCGACGCCCTGTTGCGTGGGCCCCTGGCCGAAGTTCAGGCGGCCTGCCGCGGAGGCGTCGCCGCCGCCCGTGAATTCGGGCTGCTGGTGGTTCAACTGCAGGTGGTAGATGTCCATGCCGAAGCGGATGTTGTGGCGGCCCTTCTGCCAGTTGGCGTTGGCCACGTACTGATACTGAGGGTCGTCACGGAAGTAGGGCATGTAGCTTTCGGTGGAGCCGAAGACGGTGAGGCCGCCGATGCCGAAGCCGCACAGACCGCTTTCGAAGCGCCGTGAGCCGTTGGCGCCGGGGATGCGGAGATCGTCGCGGCAGGTGTTGGGGCCGAGGCCCGGCTGCTCCACGTTGGTGATCATGCGCGTGTAGCCGAAGTTGGCGTCGATGACGAAGTTCGGCGTCACGGTATAGGTGGTGGCGAGCGAGCCGCTCCAGGTGCCGCCCGAGCCGACGCCGGGGTTGCCGAAGGTGATGGGCGGGCCGCCCTGGTCGCCGAAGGGCGTCTGGCTGAGCATCGAGAAATCGAGCCAGCTCAGGCGGGCGAACATGGTCCACTTCTCATTGATGTTGTAGTTGACCTTGCTGTCGATGGTGTGGCGGCCGAGGGAAGCAGGCGCGGAACCGAAGAAGTTCTGCGCGGGAAGGCCTTGTGCGTTGGGCAGGTTCTCGGGCGGAAGGTCGCGCATCAGGCGGAGCGCCGTGGGGTTCAGACGGTTATTGGGGATGACGTTGCCCGCGAAGGGAATGCGCGCCGCCGAGGTGGCGCCGGAGAGGGGATCGACGATGATGCTGCGCTGCGCGGCGCCCAGGCCGCTCTGGTTGCTGTAATCGCCCGCGCGCATGGCCGGCGTCGGCACGCTGTAGAGACCGAAGGCGAAGCGGCGGTCGGTGGTGCCTTCGTAGCTGCCGAAGTAGAACAGCTTGTTCTTGACGATCGCCCCGCCTGCGCGTCCGCCGAACTGGTTGAATACGAACTTCGGCACGTCCTGGTTGGAGGGGAGGAAGAAGTTGCGCGCCTGGCTCCAGTTGCCCTGATGGTAGTGGAACAGCGCGCCGTTGAAGTCGTTGGTACCGGAGCGGATGATGACGTTCACCGCGGCGCCGCCGGCGAGGCCCTGCTCGGCGTCGAAGGAGTTCGTCACCACGTTCACGGTTTCGATGGATTCGAGCGCCGGCACGTAGCTGGCGATGTGCGGGAGCCAGATGTTGGTGGCGCTGGCGCCGTCGATGCGGGTGTTGTTGGAAGCGAAGTTGTTCCCGTTGCTGGCGAACTGCATGGAGCGCGAGGGGTTGGAGGGAATGGAGTGGGGCGTCTCCGGCGGTGAGATGCCGGGGAGCGTGATGAGCAGCGCCTGATAGTTGCGCTGGCCGGGCACAGGGATTTCGGTGAGCGCCTTGGAGGTCATCTCAGAGCGCACTTCCGCGCGGTCCGTCTGGAGCGAGGCGGCCTGGGCCTCCACCACCACGGTCTCCGTGACTTGTCCGACGTTCAGCTTGAAGTCCTGGCGGACGACAGCGTTCACGGCGACTTCGATGTTGTCCTGGGTCACGGCGCGGAAGCCTTCGCGCGTGACACGGACCGAATAGAGGCCGCTTTGCACGGTGGGAATGCTGTAGACGCCGGTTTCATTGGTTTGAGCCGTGCGGACGGCGCCGGTTTGTTTATTGGTGAGGGTGACCGTGGCATTGGGAACCGCGGCATCGCTGGCGTCGGTGACGTTGCCGACGAGAGACCCGTAGAGAACCTGCGCCGCCAAAGGCAGGGGCGCGGAGAGAGCGGCCAGGAGTGCAACCAAGCACACGGCGCGCGTAGCACGCTTCATCAACATGGTGAACCTCATTCCTGAAGCCCAGCAGGGCAGACTTACTTGATGAAAGTGTATCGCGTTCGTGACCAGGCGGCCATGGCCGGCTCCGGCCGCTCCCTCGCCGGAGCGGGCGTTTCGTTTTTGGGGTACATTGGTCGCGATGAACCGGGAAGAACTTCTGGCGAAACTCGACGAGATACTGGAGCTGCCCGAGGGGACGTTGCAGGGCGGGGAGCGGCTGGAGGAGCTGGGGGGCTGGGATTCGCTGGCGATGATGAGCTATATGGCTGCCGTGGACGAGGGCCTGGGAAGGAAGCTGTCGCCGCGCCAGTTCGTGAACTGCGACACGATCAATGACCTGGTGGCGCTTGCGCTGCCGCCAACGGCAGCGAACTGATTGGGGGAGACAGGCTTTCTGGATCTATCGAACCGGCACTTCCTTGTTACCGGGGCTTCGTCAGGGATCGGCCGCGCGACAGCGCTATTGCTCAGCGAGCTAGGCGCGCGCCTGACGATCACCGCTCGCAATGCCGAGCGACTGGCGCAGACGCTGGAACGGTTGAACGGGCAGGGACACTGTCAGAAGGTGTTCGACCTCGACAACCTTGATCGAATCCCGGAATGGCTGCGCACGACGGCGGCGGAGGCTGGACCGTACGATGGGCTGGTTCATTGCGCCGGAATGCGCGTGACTGCTCCCCTACGTGCGATGTCGCTCGCAAAGACCGAGACGATGATGCGCGCCAACTTCCTGACGGGAGTCATGCTCGGCAAGGCATTCTGTCAGAAACCCTGCCGGCGAGACTCGGGTTCCATCGTGTTCTTATCGTCAGTTGCCGCGCAAGCCGGCGCCCCGGCGATTTCGGGATACGCCGCGAGTAAGGCGGCGATTGAAGGTCTGGTGAAGTCAATGGCGATGGAACTCGCACGAGAGGGGATACGGGTGAATTGCGTAGCGCCGGGATTGGTAAAGACGGAGATGGCGGAGGAGATCTTCGCCACACTCACGGCCGAACAGGTAGCAGCTCTGGAGAAGGCGCATCCCCTTGGCTTTGGAACCGCGCGGGACGTGGCCAATGCGATTGCCTTTCTACTGGGGGACACCGGAAGGTGGATCACTGGAACAACGCTCGTGGTGGATGGCGGATATCTCGCACAATAGAGCCGAGGAGGCAACATGAAGGCCGCGGTTCGCGCAATCGAGTACTACTTGCCGGAAAAGGTGCTCTCCACGGAACAACTGGCTGCGGAGTTCCCGGAGTGGTCCGTGGCGAAGATCGACGGCAAGACGGGGATACAGTGCCGTCACATCGCCGCGGAGGACGAGTGCTCTTCCGATCTAGCAGTAGCGGCGGCCAGACGTCTCTTTGCGAGCGGTGCGTGCCGTCCAGAGGACGTCGACTATCTACTACTGTGTACCCAGTCGCCCGACTACTTCCTTCCGACGACAGCTTGCCTCGTGCAGGAACGACTTGGCCTCCCGACCGGCACAGGTGCAGTTGATTTCAACCAGGGCTGCTCGGGTTTCATTTATGGCCTGGGCTTGGCGCAGGGCTTGATCGAGACGGGACAAGCGAAGAATGTCCTGCTTCTCACAGCCGAGACCTATAGCAAGTTCATCCACCCCCGCGATAAGAGCGTTCGAACCATTTTTGGCGACGCGGCCGCAGCAACGCTCCTGAGCGCTTTGGAGAGCGAGAAGCCTTACTTGGGTCCTTTTGTGTACGGTACGGATGGAAGGGGCGGGGAGAACCTTATTGTGCCGACAGGAGGAATGAGGCGCGCTCGAACCGAGAGCTCCAGCGTGGAGGTTGAGGACGAGAGCGGGAACATTCGAACAGACGACCACTTGTTCATGAATGGTCTGGAGGTCTTCAATTTCGCCGGGGAACGTGTACCGGAGGCAGTGCGAGGCGTCCTGGAGAAGGCACAGCTGGGGATCGACAACGTAGATCTGTTTGTGTTCCACCAGGCCAATAAGTACATGCTCGATCACCTGCGGAAGAAGCTGCGCATCCCCGAAGAGAGGTTCCAGGTGACCATGGGGCACTGCGGGAACACCGTTTCTTCAACCATCCCAATAGCCCTCAAGCACGCAGCCGCGGAGGGCCGCATTCACAGTGGTCAAGTGGCGATGCTGGTGGGCTTCGGCGTCGGCTACTCGTGGGGCGCGACGCTGGTGCGCTGGGCGGCGCCGTCCTCGGTCAGCACGTAGGCGCGCACGGGGCAGCTTGCGCCGCCCACCCATTTGAAGGGAACGGCGTGGAGGTAGCCGCCTTCGGGGGGCACGGCGGCGAGGTTGGTCATGTGTTCGCAGAGGGGGATGCCGGCGGCGAGGAGGGTGGTGTGGGCGGGGCGGGCGAGGTCGGCGAGGTCGTCGATGTTGAGCGAGTCGATGCCGACGAAGGCGGCGCCGGCGTCGCGGAGGAACTCGCACGCCGCGCGGGTGAGGAACGGGTTGTCGCGGAGATAGCGTTCGGTGCGCCAGTAGCGGGAGAAGCCGGTGTGGATGAGGACGGCTTTGCCGAGGAGGTGGAGGCCGCGGAAGGGGGCGGCGCCGATGGCTTGGACGCCGCGGGCATCGACGACCACGGCGGGGACGTGGGCGAGGCGTTCGAGGGGCAGCGCGGCGATGTCGGCGGCGCCGCGGAAGCGATGCATGGGGGCGTCGACGTAGGTGCCGGTGTTGCCGCAAAGGTGGAGCGAGGCGATATAGAACTCGGCTTCGCCCTGGTAGCGGGCGCGGGACTCTTCATAGTCGAAGACCGTTTCGAGGCGCGGCTGCGGGAGGCCGGGATAGGTGACCATTCCGGCTTCGACGGCGTGACTCACATCCACAAAGCGGGGCATGATGGTACAGCCTAGCAATGTCACGCACCTTGTTCGTATTCACGGGCGGCACGATTTCGATGTCCATCGACCCGACGCTCGGCGGCGCGGTTCCCACGCTGTCGGGCGAGGAGATTCTGGCGCACGCGCCGCGCATCCCGAAGATGACCGAGCCGGAGTTGATCGAGTTTTCGCGCTTGCCCGGTCCGCATGTTACGCCGGAACAGATGTGGCGGCTGTCGGCGCTGGTGGATGAGCACCTGGCGCGGCCCGAGATCGCGGGCGCGGTGATGACGCACGGCACGGACACGCTCGAAGAGACGGCGTACTTTCTCGATCTGCGCCACCGTTCGGAGAAGCCCGTGGCCGTGGTGGGCGCGCTGCGGAACAGTTCGGAGCTGGGCTGGGACGGGCCCGCGAACCTGGAAGCCGCTACGCGCGCGGTGATCGATCCGGAGGCGCGAGGACAGGGTGTGTTCGTGGTGCTGAACGACACGGTGCACGCCGCCTCAGAGGCGACGAAGACGGACACGCAGGCGCTGGATACGTTTCAGAGTCCGGTGTTCGGTCCGCTGGCGCTGCTGGAGAAGGACCGCATTTGCTGGCGGCGGCGTCAGACGCGGCGGCGCACGGTGCGCGGGGAAACGTTCGAGCCGCGGGTGGATCTGTTCACGATGTACGCGGGCTTCGACCCGCGGCTGATCGACTACGCCGTGGCCTCGGGCGCGCGGGGCCTGGTGATCGAGGGCACGGGGCGCGGCAACGTTCCGCCGTTCGTGCTGCCGTCGATTGAGAAGGCGGTGGCGGCGGGCGTGACGGTGGTGATCGCCACGCGCTGCTGGCACGGGCGGGTGCTGGACACCTACAGCTATCGGGGGGCGGGGCGGGATCTGCGGAAGGCGGGGTGCCTGTTCGCGGGCACGCTGCCGGGGCCGAAGGCGCGCGTGTTGCTGATGGCGGCGTTAGGGGCGGGCGAGGCGCGGCGGGTGTTTGAGGAAGGGGAGTACTGAGCGTTCCGCGGCCGCGCGAGGGCCTAGTGGCTGCCCGCGGCGGCGGATGCGGCGGGGGGAGGGG
>DALYJJ010000044.1:0-42860 GCA_031969915.1 Bryobacteraceae bacterium
TGCTCCCGAGCCATACCTGGTAACGGCCGGGGCCCTTGCCGACAAACCCAATTTCCGCCATATAGGGCCGCGCGCATCCGTTGGGGCAGCCGGTCATCCGAATGATGATCTCTTCACCGCCCAATCCCACTTCGCCGCAGACGCCCTCGATGCGATTGATCAAGCCGGGCAGATACCGCTCGGATTCCCGAACAATCGCATCGGAGGTGGGAAAGCCCGGAAACAGCAGGAAGAGGCTGCAAAACCAACTACTTGCGGGCCTTCTTCAGCGAAGCGGCCGGTTTGGGAACTTTTGATCCCTGGGAGGGCATGTTCGCAAAGGTTTGGGAACAATTCAGGGCGCCTGCAGGTGGCGTGAAGCCGGCCTTCAGAACCCGTTCTTCAGCCAGTTGGAGGCGGTGCAGACCAGACCAAAGATCGTGGTAGGCCGGCAGCTTGGCCACCTGGCTTCTGGACTCGTTGATCTCACCCTTGAAGTTGGGATAATCGACGGTCCACTGGAGGGTCCGAAAAACCGTCGCGAGGTCCGCCTGAGTGACCCGGATCCGCCAGCGGTAATCTGCTTCCGGCCAGCACTCGATTTCAGCGTCCAGGCAGGCCAGCCGGCGGAGGGTCTCCAGGTCCCCCTGGACGCGACCGCGGACGTGGTAAAACTCATCCTTCCAGACGATGCTGAAGAAGCCGATTTTCGAGGCGATCCACATGGTCAGAATTTGAGCGCGCCGACCTGCTCGGTGAAGTGTTCCAGGAGCCGTTCCTTTTCGCCCGCCGGCTGGTTCAACCATTGGGATTCCCAGGCAACCTGGGCCTCTTCAGAATCCTCGCTCGCCAAGGTCAAGTAGGCCACCCGATCGCCGCGGTCGATGAGCCAGGCGCCCAGCTCGTGCGGCCACTCCACGCGGTCGAATTTCAACGTGCGCGCGCGGTCGCCGGTGAGGTCGTAGAATAGCAGCCGGCCTTGGTCGATTTCCGCGACGGGCGCCAAGAGCATGCGGGCGTTGCCGGCGGCCTGGACCGTGAGCACCGAACCGCGCTGGATGAGATCGAGCAAAGTCATTTGACGTGGATGATGTCGGCCACCGCGCGGCCGTCATTGAGGTGGGTGATCTTGTGCTTCTTGAAGACCTTCAGCAACCGGTCCTTTTCGGCCAGGGTTTTGGCGCGGATGCCGTCGAGTTCATCGAGGAGATTCACGCCGTGCTTCAGCAGCGTTTCGTTGTCTGAGTAGCCGGCAAATTCCTTGAACTGCTGGATCGTCTTCGCCGCCTTGCGCCGGACCCCATCCTTGTCGATCTGGTGCTCGCCTTCGAGCCAGTCGTGCTTCATCGGCAGGGCGTCCATGCGGGCGAGGTTGCCGGCCTTGAACATCCACTCGCCGCGGGCGTTGTTGCGATGCGAAATGCGGGTGAAGAGATAATCGCTTGTGCCGTTCTCCAGGTCCGAGGAAACGCTCATGCCCGAGGTCAACGGCACGCCTTTGCGGATCCGCTCGGCCGTCGGTGTGGCGACCCCGCCCTGGCCGAGCCAGGCATCGAGCAATTCCGTGGTGGACGTGCTCGATGAATGGGTGAGCACGTAGTCTTTCATCTCCTGCTCGACCTGCTCCCGTGTCACGTCCCAGCGCCACCAGGCGCGATGCCCCTCGCCGAATCCGTTTTCGACGCCGGCCGCCTTTGCCCCGCCTTTGTACTCGAGGCCAGACTTCTTCGCGAACTCCGCCAGGCGCTCCGCCTTCTGCGCATCCGTCAACGCGGCATCGGCCAGGATCCCGCGCGCCTCGGTGAGCTTCTTCGCGGTCAACAGATCGCGGCGGAGGTTGAGGCCCTTGTAGATGTGGACCGCCTTCTGGTAATCGAGACTTGCCGGCGCCATGTCCACCCCGAGACCGGCGAGCGTCGCGCTGGCTTCTTTGAGGGTGGCGGCAGTGGCGGTGCCGGGCAGTTCGACCTCGACTCGGCCCTGAAGCGTGTAGTGGCTGTGATCCCCCGGCGTGAACGGCTTGAACTTCACCACCGCGCCACCGCTCCGGATCTCGTAGCCGGGCGTCTCCAGTATCGCCTTGGCGCCGCCCTGGGCGAAGCCGCGCTCGACCGTCTTCTCGACGTATTCGATCTTCACCTTGCGCACGTCCAGGTTGCCCGCCCTGGCCGGCTCGATGATCTTCAAGTTCAACTTGGAAACCATCGGCGCCGCCGAGCGGGCCGCCGCCGCCGCCTCGATCTCCGACATCCAGGTGAAGTACTGCGCCGCCGCCGATCGCTCGATCACCTTCGCCGCGATGGCAGACTCGATCAGCTTCCGGGCATTTGAGAGATCCGCGAGGGAGCTCTGGTTGTAGGCGCCATCCTTCTGGTGATGATTCACCGTGATCGCCGCGCGCTTGATCTTGCCGAAGACCGTGTCCTCGTCGAAAAGCCCGCCGCCGCCGGCGATCTGATCCTTGATCGTGTTCCACAAGCGGTCGCTGCCCTCCGTCGTGAGCTTCAGGCTCGCGCGCAGCACGGGCTGGCCGGCCGCATTCTTCTCCTCCCACCAGAGCACCTGGTTGTCCTCGATGTCGCCCTTGTCCGTGGGCAGGCTCTTGCCGACGATCCGCGCCTTGCGCACCGCCTCAGCCGTTTGCGCCGTGTAAGGGCCGCGCATCGACTCCGTGCGCGCCACCAGATGATCCAGCCGGGCGCCCAGCACCTCGCGCAACTCTGCCGGAGCCGCCTCCAGGATCACCCCGCGCGCGGCCGCGAGCGCATCCACCTGGCTCGCGATCTCCGCCTCGGTGATGCCTGAAAAGAGCCGGGCCGTCTGCGCGTTGATCTTTGCATCGCGGAGCGTGTCCAACTCGGTGACCACCTTGCCCCATTGATCCGCCGTCTTGCGCGCGCCCTGGGCGCGGAAGCGCAGGCTGCCGCCGTTGTCGATCCGCCAGACCTTGCCGTCCTTGGCGACCACCAGGTTGTCCAGGTTCAACCCGGCCACATCCCAGTTGCCCAGGAGAGCGTCCGCCACGAAATGCTTCTTCACCTGGTCAAGCGCGGCGGCCTGCTCGGCGACGCCGGCAGTCTTCAGGTAGGAGCCGAGCTGCTCGCCCTCGATGTACTTCGCCAACTTCACTGGCGCGCCAGATTCGAAGAGCCGGGCCTCGGGCACATTCACGCCCGCGGCGCGATAGATCGCGTCCGCGGCGAACTCCTCGCGCAGATGCTCAGCGCTGTTGCCGCGCTTCAGGACAAACTGATCTCCCGTCACCTTGTCCTGCACCAGCTCGGCGCCCGTGCTGCCGCCCAAAGTCTTGACCTTTTCCAGGTCGGCGAGCTGGTCGGGGAATTCGCCCGGCTTGCGAGGTGGCGCTGTGGGTGCCTTCGGTTTCGGATCCACGGCGAGCGCCTTACCCTTGCGATCCTGCTTCCACCAGGCCGCGCCATCCTTCACCTGCACATCGGCGCCGAGCGATTCCTTGAGGGACTTCAAGACCTCGGGATCCAGATCGCGGACGCTGGCCCTGAGGCGCGCGTTAAACTCCTCGGCGTCGCCGGTGGCCGCCTCGCCAGTCTCGATCAGGCCCAGCTCCTCCGCCCGCGCGCGATCCACATCGCGCACCCACATGCCGGAGTTGAAATCGAAGGGCGGCCAGGGAACACCGAAGGCGCTGATTTTTTCCCAGATCGGGTCGGACTTCAGGGCGATCATGGCGATGCGCGCGTCCGGCGCCGTCGTGGCGTCGCCCAGCTCGCCGCGGGCATTGTTCCACCGGGTCACCCAGTCACGCTCCTCCTCGCGATCTTCGAGCCGGTAAAGCTCCTGGGCGGGGAAGGCATCGATCACGCCCGCCTGCTGGCCCTGGATCCAGTTGCCGTGGCCCTGGGCGCTCTCGACGTTTTGCTTGAGCTGCAGGTTGATCCGGGCGTCGGTGGATAAATCCTTGATCGTCCCGCGGTCCTCCTCGGCCGGCTGGTAACCGATCGACTTGAGCAGTTCCTTGATCTCCAGGCGGGCGGTGGCGGGATCGATGCCGGCAGTGTAGGGCGTGCCGTCCTCGCGAAGTTTGGTCTCTGGTTTCAGGAGGGTTTCCACCTTGCTTTTGAGGCCCTGCAGGAGCTGTGCATTGGTCACGCGCGCGGAGAAGAACGCACGCTCACGCAAGGCGAGCGGCACCTCGGCCCACTGCGCGGTGGTCAAGTCAGCCGCCACCTCGCGCCGGCTGGCGAGTTTGTCGAGGGCTTCTTTGAAGGTGGGGGCGGGCATCGATTGACAGCGAGCTAGAAACCGGTTGAAGTGACCAGATGGAACTGAAGGAATTTGTCAGCAAAGCGATCATCGACTTGCTCCAGGCCGTGAAAGACGCGCAGGCAGTGTCCCCCGCTCAAACCGTCGTTCCGAAGTTGGACAGGGGTTATGTTGAATACGCGAAACTGGGGCTTACAGGTCTTCAAGCCGTGGAGTTTGAGGTTCAGGTTCGAGTTGAATCGAGTGAGGGGAAAGAGGCGCGAATCGGCGTCGCCTCCATGATAGTTGGGAACATCGGGAAGAGCACGACAGGTGTTAATGAACACACCGCCACACTTCGGTTTAAGATACCGATTAGCTTCCCGGCGGGGTGTGGCAAAAATGGCTAGCACCTCTCCCTCCTCTCCGGCGGGATGAAGTCCAGCTTCAGCGCTGAAAAAATCTCGGCCTCGGTGGCGCTGGCCAGGCACTTCGGTTTGCCCAGGCCGATCCGGCCGAAGACGCCGTGATACGGATTCCACACCAGGCCCAGGGCCTTCGCGTGTTCGATCAGGTAGATGTTGTGCGCGACCGAACCAGTCCGGCACAGGAGAAGGCTGCCAAAGTTCGTCGGGGTCGCGTCGAACATCTCACGGGTCTCAGGCTGAGCGATGAAGATGTCCACCTGGATCTTCTGGTGGGGCAACGTCCGGTTGATATTCTGCGGATCATGACCACCAGCGAGGGTCAGCTCGACGATCAGGTTCTGGTTGCCGTTGATGATCACCTTGGCGTTGCGTTTGCAGCGTTCGCGGAGGGCATCGAGTTGACCAGGCTTAGGGAGCACCACGAAGTCGATGTCACTGACGAACGGCCGCCGGCGCCGGATGCTGCCGGCGATCTCGACCTGGTCACAAAACGGCGTCAACTCGGCGGCGATCTTGGCCGCGAGCTTCTCGGCGAACTGGAGGGGAAAGGTGCTCACATCGACTCCATGCAGTTCGGACAATAATCACCGCCGTTCACCCGGCCCCAGCCGGCTGCCTTGGCCGCTTGGCGGACAGAGCGGGTGGTATTTCCTTGGATGAACGCCTGTTGGATGTCGTGTCCATCGAGGGACTTCACATCAGGGAAGGTCACGTCGCCAGTCCCGTGCTCGTTGTCACAGAAGATCAATTGGCATTTGCGGATCATACCAACCACCCTTTCAATTTCCGGAAGGCCACGCGGCGGAGGCCGATCGATTCACGGCGCTGCTCATCACTCTGGTGCTGGGCCTGGCCGGCCGCTTGCATGATGTCCTCGACCGGCACGAACTCCCGGTGACAGAACCCGCGCTGCCAGCGGATGATGATCGGATCGCCCTTGGCGTCGCGGGCTGCGTCCGCGTACTGCCGGATGCGGCGCTCGGGCCAGCCCGTGGCCTCGCTGATCTGCTCGCGCGTGCGCCAGCCCCGCGCCTCCAGCAACAGCAGGATCAACTGCTGGACGTTCTCATCCGTGGGCGCGGACCTGAACAGGGGAAGCTGGGCAGTGGCGGTCATTTGCGGGCCTTGATGATGCCGGCGCGGATGGCGGCGAAAAGGTCTTCAAACTTCGGGATGTCTTTCTCGTGTAGATCCAGGAGCCGATCGACCATGGCATACCAGGCAGTCGCGGCCCTAGAGCTGGACAGAGCGCCGGCCCGGCTCGCGAGCAGCAGGCAGCGATCTCTGCGTGGAAGTTTTCGGCGTGCGGTCAAAACGGTTCCTCCACGAGTTGAGGTTCGGGCAAGGCGGCCCCGGAGGATGCCGCCCCACCAGCTTTCGAGGACGAGGACGAGGACGATTGGGTAGCGATCACGTCCTGGGCGTATTTGACCGTGCGGTCGTTCTTCGCCGCCTTCGATCGCGCGCGGGCTTTGAGGGTGAACAGAAGCTGACCTAGCTCACGGTCATCGAGGTTCTCCCAATCGTCCCGGCCAAACTTGCCGCGGCTCACCGAGATGATATAGCCGATCGGCGCGAGCTTGCGGATCTGGGCGAGCACGCCCTCGCGCGCGGCCAGATCGGGGTGCAGCCAGGCATTCATCGCTGAAAGATTGTCGGGATCCGCGAGCAGCTCCAGGAGCGCGACGACGCGGTTCGTCTCCTTGTTGTTGAGGTCCTTGCTGTGCCGTTTCCGGCCCGTTGCAGCCAGGTTGCAGGCATGCCGCAGATCGTCGGTGCACACGTCGCGATCCTCCAGGTCGGCCAGGCCAAGCGCGACAAACCAGACCTTGCCATACAGCTTGTCCACCTCCGGACAGCCCCACGTGGCCTTGCGCGTGGCGTGCAGGTCCATGCCCTTGAGCGAGGGCTTCCAGCCGTGGACCCTGGCCGCCGCGTTCCACGCGGGGAAATAAAAGCGACGCTGTTGGGCGGGGGTCATAGGGCCTACGGGGTAATAGGCAAGGCGTAAGTCATGCGGCTTTCACGATCTCGGGTTGATCGATCTTGATCGCCTCGCGCACGGCCGTGACGGCCTGAGTCATCTGGCGATCTTTCGCCGCAAGCAATGACTCCACACGCTTCACGGCGTGCAGCACGGTGCCGTGATCTGTGCGCTGCAGGCCCTCCGCGATCGCGCCAAGGCTCAGGTTGGTGTTCGTGCGCGCGAGGAACATCGTCAAGTGCCGGGCGTCAACGTATTGCGTCAACTTCCGGTCGCTCAAGACCTGGTCGCGGCTCAGCCCGTAGTAAGCGCAGACCGCCGCCAGGATCGGCTCGACCGACCGCGTTGGGTTGGCCTCGACAGACCGGCTGCGCGCCGCCGCCAGCTCGCGCTCCAGGAGCGTGCAACGCGCTTCCAGCACGCCGCAGCGATCCTCGATCAACGCCAGCCGGTGCTCCAGGGGGCTCATCAGCACGCCTTTCGGTATTTGCCGCCGAACACGTATTTCTTGAACGGAATCCAACGGCCCTTCTGGACGAAGCCCCAGTCGCGCGACTTGCGCAGCACGATCACGAGCGTCCAGCAGTTGCCACACTCAGCGGCGCGCACGCGGTGCAGGTGCTCGGCGGGGAAGGAACGAATCCAGGGGGCTACGTAACGCCGCGTTGAAGTCAGGAGCCCGTCGACTTCGCGGAATGTGTCCTCGTAGTACCAGCCCTTCAGGCCGATGCTGATGAACCGCCGGGGATGATCGTGCGGATCGAGCGCCCAGTCGTCGCCGAGGAAGTGATGTAGATAGAAGCCAATCCCCAAAATCTGAAGCAGTGTCCAGCGCTCCAGGTAAACTGGACACACCCCGTTGCCGGACATCGTCTCGTAAAAGGTGAGCCGGTTAAGCAGCCGCCTCCACAATGGCAATGGGCCAGCCGGAGGAATCACAGAGTCGACGATCTTCATAGCATTGCGCAGCGGCACGTTGCCGCTCAGGCGGCCTTCGCGGCCTCGGTGGTCACAGGGGTGTAAACGATGTTCGGCTCGATGAAGAAGCCTTCGTCCTGCTCGACGGCCAGGCCCGCGGCGCGGAGCGCGGCTTTGTCCAGGGTCTCGCGGTCGGCGATGATCTGCGCCTCGTTGATCTCTTCCTTCAGCCGGATGTATTTGCCACCCAGCTTCTCCTTTACGATGGCGACCAGGTCATCCCACTTCGTCTTCACCTTCTTCACCAGCTTGGGCATGCCCGTCCGGAAACCGAACCGGCCATGCAACCAGGTCACGGACTTGTTCTCGCCAAACACCTCGGGATGGTTCTCGGCGTAGATGCGCACCAGATCGGTCTGGCGAGAGATGATCTGGTCGCACTCTTCCAGGCGCGCGGCGAATTCCTCATCCAGCTTTTTGGTGGCGGCGGCCTTGTCTGCGTCGATGCGGTTGCGGTTGATCTGCGCCTGGCGCACGAGCGCGAGCGCGGCGGCGGCTTCCTGCTGCGTGACGTCCGTCGGCAGCACGACTTTGATGCGGTTCTTGTTCTTCTGTTTCATAGGATCAATGGTTCGGCGGCTCGGTTTCCGCCATTTCGAGTTCCTTCACGGCGTCGTAGAGTTCCTTGTCGTGCTTCATCGCCACTTTCACGCAGTCGGCGTAGCTCTTACCCCAGCACGTTGTCCCGTCGCTTGCCATCACGAGGAACGGTGCGTCTTTCACGCCGTCGCGCTGCTGTGTTTCTTCGAGCCAGCACAGGTAGTCGAAGCAGTCGGCTTTATACATCATCTCCTGTGTTAGCATCGCGCAGAGACGAGTTGCTATTTGGTCATCAGAGAGCTTTGACGCCACCGAACCACTGCATGGAGCAGAACCCGGCGGAGTCGCGGGCAGTTGAGAGTCACTTGGCATTGGTATCCTTATGGGTTGTCGCGCCGGGTCGCTCATGCAGACCGGTAAGGGGTGAAACGTAATCAGTCCTCCGGCTCCTCGTAGTCATCCTCGTAATCGTAATGCCCGCGCGCGGCCCAGTAGTCGTCGTCGCGGGCCTTCTTCACGACGGCCTTCTCTTCCGGGGTCCAATCGCTTTCAGGCTTGGTGAGGATGTCTTCAGCTTGAGCGACAATGGAGCGGCGTTCGTGTGGCGCGTCGTTGCGGATCTCCAGGGCGCGCCGGGCGATCTTGTATTGCTCGACCGCCTTGTCCGCCAGGCGCGCCGCTTCCTTGCGCAGCGCGTCCACATGCTGGCTCGTCAGGAAATCGTGCGTCCCATCGGGGTGCATCGTGGACATCGAGCCGAGTACCACCTCGAAGTGGCAGTAGTCGTGCGAGCGCATCACCTTTACCGAGCAATGGTCGATGGCGGGGACGGGTTGGGTTTGATCTGTGTTCATGTTTCAATAGTTAAGTAGGTGGCGGGGCTTTTGTGTGCCGATCCGCCGGGGTTTGGTGGTTACAAATGGGCAAACCGGAATTTCCGGTCCGGTATCGTCACTGTTGGTGGCGGACACGAATTTGGTGCCGTCAGGCACTGTTTTGAATTGGAGATCCAACGGCCGCTTGAGAATACAGATCTCGTCCTTGTAGAGTCGGTCATCCACAACCAGGGAGTTCGCCAGCAACTTGAATAGCGCTTGCACGCCCTTTTCGTCTGGCAGCAGGAGGTCGGTGTGGTTGATGCGCAACAAGACCTTCATGCCTTTCCTTTCCGCCGTTGGAAGTGATCGGCCTTGATCCGCTCGCGGATGCGTTCTGCTTGGGCGATGCTCACAAAGCCACAGATCGCGAGAAAAACACGTGCGCGTTCTGCCCGATTGAAAATGTTTTCCGCCGGCCAATGACCGACGTGCAGGCTGCGGTTACGCTTCATCGGCGCACCACTCCTTCCGCGTCGCAGCGCTCTTCGAGTTCCAGGTGGCGAAGGCGGGTGCGGATCTGCTCGGCGAAGACCTGGGCGTTGTGCCAGTCGCCTTCCTCGATCATGTTGCGGAGCCCGAGCAGCCAGGGCTCGAAACGATCCAAGTTCCGAGTTTCGGGTTCGGGGTTTCGGGTTTCGGGCAAGGCGGCCCCGGAGGTTGCCGCCCCACCAATAAGCACGCGGCCGAGCTTCGCGTGCGTGGGCAGGATCAGGTTGAGCAGGCTCACCGGGAACCTCCCGGTTGGCACACGCGCTCGGGCGCGGCGGGTTGCGGGTTGATCAGCCTTGCTGCCGGCAGTGTGTAAGCGCATTTCACGACGTTCGTGCAGCGGCCGTGACGCACCGGCTCACCACAGCGCGGACACCGGGCAATGACCTCGCCCGGTTCGTTCTCCGCGTCTCCGCGTCTCCGGGTCTCTGTTTCCTTCTTCATACGTTCTCCGTTTCTGTTCACTGTTCACTGCTAACTGTTCACTGGCTCACCAGCCGCCAGCCGGCGAGGAACACCCGCGCCAGGCCGCCAGCCACAAGGCCGGCGCCGAACGCAAACGCGATCGCGCAGATCCCGATCACGCCGCTCGTCACACACGTGATCGCCGTCTTTTCAATGAGTTTTTTCATTCCAAGGTTCGTTGTTTGTGGTTCGTGGTTCGTGGCCGCTTCTTCGGCCTCGCGCAGGGCGTTGATCTCCGCGGCCATCAACTCGTGCTTGGCCTTGTCCATCCGCCTTTCCGCATCCAATTTTTGGAGCATGCGCTCAATGGGTGTCATTGGGAGGCAGGCTGAAGGTGATGCCATCCTTGTCACAGCTGTGCGGTTTTTAGGATTAGGTCAGAACTGCTCTCCGGAAGAGGATACTCTGGCCGAATGACCACCTCGATTCGCAGGAAGGTGCGGGAGTAAACTCGCACCTTGTAGGCACCCCGCCAGGTTTTGCTCCAAGCCACCCGCCACAGTTTGCGCTCTGAATCGTGCTCCAGCGTCCAGTAGTTGCCGTGGTCATCTTTGTCTGGACCGTAGTATGTGTGAACCCCGTGCTCGAAGATCACCCGGCCCATCCCGGCCTTCTCAATGAGTGATGAGCAGGCAGCGATGTATGCCACCGGCGGTCCCGCGACCGGCGAGCGGGTCCAATAAACCAGCGAGCCCTCCTTGCCCGCCAGCCGTGTTTCGCGGCCAGGAAGGTGTTGCAACTTCAGATTCTTAAACATAATGAATTCCTTTCTTTTTCGTGGTGGTCGGCTATTCGGCGTGGCTGCGCTCCTTCTTGGTTGCGCGGGGAATGATCACACGCTCCCAGTAGACCTTCCGCTGGCCAGAGGCCCCGCAGCGCATGCAGCGGAGATGGAACGAGGTGCATTTTTGGTAGCCTTCACCGCGGGGGTGTTTGGTTGTGCGCATGCCCACGACCTCGCATCGGCCAAGGCACGTTCTTGTTTCGTCTCCATCGTCTCCAACATATAGCCAATGGTTGCAGCGGAAGGTAAAGTGGTCGGTGTCGTCGGTGGTGATGTTCGGATTCATGACCACTCCTGTTCCTGGATGCTCTGGGCCTCGATGATGAAGTGCGCTTCGACGACGTGTTCCCAGCTCACTTTTTCGTCGCGCTTGGCCGCCAGCTTCTTCGCGTAGCGCACCCGCTCGGTAATCGCCAGCAGGCCGTCCCGTTTCGCCACCACGCGCAGCATCTCGCGCGGGTGCTCGCTCTGCTTCTTGACGGTGACCACGAGATCCTTGTCCGGGAATTCCAGGCCCGCCGGTTTCAAAATCGCCGTGAGATCGCCCACGGTCGGCATCTTCGCGAGGAACACCTTGTGAACGCCCCGCCGCCAGACCTGTTGCAACTCCGCCTGGCTCGATGCCTTGAGGTTGTCCAGGTGCGTCCAGCACAGGACGAAACCAGCCTTCGTGAAATCATGGAGCCGACGCACCACCTCGATGCACGCGAAGAAGCTGTTCTTCCGGTACGTGTGCTGGAGGAGGTGGCACTCGTCGATGATCAGGACGGTGTCGCGCGTGAGGGCGCGCTTGATGCGCTCGATGAGGTTCGCCGTGTTCGACTTGTCCGAGATGCCGGCCGCGTCCGCGATGCGCCGCACGAGTCCGCCCAGGCCGCTGGCCGCGTCGAGCTTCACCATGATGGTCCGGCCGTGATTGTTGGTGGCGGTGTAGTACTCGAGGGCGAAGGTCTTGCCGATGTGGCTGGGGCCGTAGAGCAGCACCATCGTGTTGCTCTCGCGGGCCAGGTCGCACGCGCGAAACACCTTTGCCGCCGTGGGGGTCTTCACGAAGCTCGCGTCCGCCTCGATGAATTTCTGGCGCTGCGCGTTGATGAATTCGCGGGCGGCCTTGGCCAGCTTGGCCGGCACGTCGTAGCGCGCACCCGTCTCCGGGTTCGTGTAGGTGCCGTTGTAGATCTTCCAGATGACGTTCCAGGAGAAGCCGACCGCCTCGGCGAATTCCTGCCGCGTCACGGGATGCCGCTCATCGATGCACCAGAGGAACGCCTGGACCATCGTGTCGCGCGCCTCGGCGGTGCAGTGGGAAAGATTCTTGCGGATCTGGTCCGTGCTGAAGTTCCAGCCCGCGCGCACGCTTTGGCCCGCGAGCGCTTGCTCGCCGCCTTCGTCCTCGGGCGCCGGGCCCACCAGTTGATTGTCGTCCGTCATGTTCTCCGTATTTCCTGTTTGTTGTTCGTTCTCGTTCTCGTCCTCGTCGTCGTCCTCGACTCGGCTCAGCCGAGCAGTGCCTCGGCTGAAAATTCGTCAGCAGGTGGGGCGGCATTCTCCTGGGCCGCCTCGACCAGCGATCCCGCGTCGCCGGCGAAATGGCGGAGGGCGCGCTGGCGCTGTTTCTCGTTGTCCGTCACGGCGCGGCTCGGATCGAGCAGTCGGTCATTGATGCGGGCGTTCTCGATGGCCTGCTCGGTGATGTCCGCGTGCCGGGCGCGCACGGGCGCGAGCTTGTCCGCCAGGCGCTGTTTGGCCCGGCCGTGGGCGCGTTGCAGGGCTTCGACATCCGCCCGGCAGACCTTCTGCACGCGCTTTGCAATCCCCAGGTGAACGCCGCGCGCGTCGTGGACGAAGAGCTGGTCGGGCGCGAGCGGGTTCACAAACACCTGGTAGCGCTCGCGATCGGTCAGCTCGATTTCGCGCCCCTCTGGCGTGCGAATGCGGGCTTCAAAGCGCAGTTCCTCGGGCGCGATCTCCGTGTCCGTGAACTCGAAGTAACTGCCCTCGACGCGCTCCTCCCGCGCGAAGTCCAGCCCGAGAATTTCCGCCACCACATAAGCGGGGATGCGCACGAGCGCCGGGCGGTTCTGGGCGTGGACTTCGGCGGGGGAAAGTTTCCGCTGCCGCAGGAACCGTGCGTCGGCGGTAGCGGCCGATTGCAGGAGTTCCCGGGTGGTGGGCGGCAGCGAAAGGAATTGGTCGCGACTGATCCAGTGATCGGTGTCGGGCGCGAGCCGGTAATCGATGGTGAAATGGCCGCACTCATTCCAGCCTTCGAGCTGGTGCCAGTCGCGGCCGTTGATCTGCGCGTAGATGTCCGAAAGAAGCGGCAGGAACTCGGCGTGATATTCCAGGGCCGGCAACCGGATCAGCGCCACGCGCTCGGGCTTCGTGAGCGCCAGCTTCTGGATCGCCTTCAGCAGATCCGTGGCGTGCTTGAGCGCGCCGTGCGTGCTCTCCGGCCGATGCTCGACATCCATGCCGGTCTGCAGCGGGACCGACGCAAGTTCGTTGTGGATGAGATTGTGGAGGGATTCGAGGCTGGCCTTGAAGCTCGGGTTGCCACCGCCGCGGCCGAGCGCCATGCCGGCCACCGCCTGCTCGCGCCCGGTGATCCCCGAGCGGCGCACGGTGATCAGGCCACCAGTGCGATCGTAGAGCAACTGCTCGATGCGTTCTGTGATCGCCGCCGTGCCGAGCTCGGTCATGAAGGTTGTCCCGCGCGGACTGTAGCCGTGGTTGAACAACACGTCGGCCAGGTGCATGTTCATCGACTTCAACTTAAGCCCTTCCTCGGTGCCGTCCGCGTTGCGCAGGCGGGGTTGCGTGCCCCAGGCGAACCGGCACCCGCTGAACACATCCAACGTGCCGAGCTCCAACACGCGGGCCACCTGCCCGCGGAACACGACGAAGTTGTCGTGCCACACGTCGTCGGGCATGTAGTGACTTCCAACCCAGAGCCCGACCCGCGTCGAGAAGGTCTGCGGCGCGAACTTGCGCGCGGCGCCAAGGCCGATCCGCATTGCCGTCAGCGCGAACCGATCCTTGCACTTGCGGGAAAGATTCCCGTAGCTGCAACCCCGCGGCAGCGTGTGCCGGGGTAGATCGTTGTCCAGGCCGGGGATCTGATCGCCGCGCATCCAAGCGCGGGCGAACTGGCGGTAGGCGGGCCGTGTCTTGCGCTGGTTACGCTCGGCGAGCGCCTTGAACCACTTGATGAATTCCTCAGTGAGCCCCTCGTCACGGGCGATCAGGCCGTGCTCGGGATCCCAGCCTGGGACCCGCGCGCGATTGACCAGGCCGCGCCAGCCGTAATCGCGCCAGAGGTAATACCGGCGGATCACGCTCTTCTCAGCGACGCCCATCTGTCGGGCGAGCGCGCGCAGGCTGGCGACGATGGGGCGTTGCACGGCGGCAAATGCTGCAAACCAGAGATCGATCTCGGCATTGACATCCGGTGGCAACTGGCCGCGTTCGGCGATGTCGGAAGCGGTGAGGGTGAGAGTCATCGGAGTTGTTCCCGCGAATTCAAAGCGACCGCGAATTGCATCTCTAATTTGTGGCCGCCCTGAATTTGTGGGGAAAAAGAATTCATGCCTTGAGGGCTTTGGTGACGTCGGCGGGTTTGGCGCCGGCGAGGAACTTCTTGCGGGCGGCGAGCTGGATCTCCAGCAGGGCGATCTGGGCCTCGACCTCGGCGCGACCGAGCAGGGTGAACTTGTCTTCGTAACCGAAGAACCCGCGATCGATCAGGGCCCATTGCTCACGGGCGTGGGTGCGCAGGGCCTCCTCCTGCTCGGGCAGCGAGAGCACCGCGCCCGGCTTGCGCCCACCCGGCCCGCCGCCGGTGGTGGCGCTGCCCTGGGGCACCTTGGCGATGCCGAATTCCTGGTAGAGTTGCGAGACGCCGGCGCCGTCCGTGACCTTGTGAACCAGCTTCTGGAGCTGCTCAGCTTTGGCCGGGGTGAGGTCCGACGGGGCGGAGTCGAGGAGGGCCAAAACGGAAACTGTTTCCGTTTTGAGCGCCTTGTTCTTGATTCCGTCCGCTAGCCGCATGTAGTTCCGGGCGGTCCGGTCAGAGAACTCGAAGTTGTCGGCGACAAACGCCTCGAAGTTGCCGTGGCCGGCGGCGTCCTTGATCTTGGCGAGTTCGAGGCCGGCGAGCACGGCGTACACGGCCATCTGCGCGGCACTGTTTTTCGCGGCACGATGGTACCGGTTCACGGCATCGATGCTCGTCTGCTGGATGGGAGACCGAACCTCGGCGGCGGGAAGATGGGAGTTGGGTTTGTTCATACTTCGGAAATTTCAATGGCAGGGTTGTCAGTCCGGCCGATCAGGGTGGGCATCTCATCGAATTTCAGGAGGCAGAGGATGCCCTCGCGGGCCTGCGTAGTTTGATCGAGGGCGAATGCCAGCTCGCCCGCCTTCAAAAATTCTTTCGCGAGATCGAGGTTCTCGACCGTGCTCTCCTTGATGATCTCGTCGGCCTTCATTTTTGTGTCCTTCGCGTGGTTGGCGGGCTAAACAATCCGCCTCCGCTTCAAAAACTCCCGCAGGCTGGCCATCTCGATGTGCCGCGTGTGCCCGTTCACAATGCCCTGGAGTTCCCCCGCTCGATGCAGATCCAGGATCAACGGCCGCGAGCAGACCAGGAGCTTCTCCACTTCCACCGCGCGAATGCTGCGGCGCACAAGCGGGCACAGGTGATCCAGCACCTGGTCGAGCGTCTCGAACGGTCGCCCGCCAAAGCACTCCACCAGGATGCGCTCCTCACGGATGCGTTCGCCCAGGGCGATGTTGAACGCCCAGGCGATCTCCCCGGAGTCGATCATGTCGCGCACGGTCTGGGCGTCCACATTCAGCGCGGCACGCGCTCCCTCGACCGTCACGAGCTTGGTATGCTCATGCAGGCGGAAGTTCGGCAGCGTGCGTTGGGCGGGGGCGATCACGGTTTCGGGTTTCGCGTTTCGGGTTACGAGTTAAGAAAAGGCCGGCGAGGCGATCCACTGGTTGGGGTGCGGGATCCTTTGTGCGGGTTTTGAAACACGCTGTCCTGCCGGCCTAAAGTTGCCCGTGCGGAAGCACTCATCGTCCGTTGGTGAGTTTGTGGATGTCATCCGGCACCCACGCTTCGCGCGTCGTGCTGCGCACCGGGTCCTTGCGGACGGCCGCCGCCTTCGGCGCCCATTTCACGCGGTGCCCGTACTTGCTCATGAGCCGGTCGATCTGGACGCGCATCTTGTCCGTGAAAGGGAGCTTCCTCTCGATGCGCACGAACATGCTGCCGGTGAACTCCGCCTCCCACTCGGGCAACTCGAAGTCGGCCCCATCGAGCGCCGTGATGAACGCCGCGCGATCGGCATCGAGCAGATCCGGCTGGGTGGCAGTGCCACCTCCCACAGCGCGCTCGGGCGCGCGGGGAGCAAAATGCCTGGGGCCTGATGCGGGCTTGAACTTGCGGGCGCCTTGGTTGGGTTGCCAGTGGCTCATGATGCGCCCTCCTCACCTGATGAATGATGGACGGCCGCAAGGCCCCCGGCGAAGCCGTGTGCCCGTGCGGAAGCACCCCGCGTGAACCAGCGCTCGTGGCCGGAGAGACCATCACTCGGCCGGCGGCCGGTGAGTTCTTCGAGGCGGTTGTTCAGTGCTTCACCGCGCGCGGACTTGGGCAACCGCTTGAGCTGCCAGTTGAGCTGGCGGAGGACATCGAGGTCCGTCTCGGTGCGGAGCAACGCGCCGAAGATCGCGAGATCCCGCGCCTTCATCATCGCGGCCACGCGCTGCTTTTGATCGCGGGAGAGCGTGCTCATGATGTCCCCTTCTTTCTGGCTTCTCTTTGTTTGCGGAGAAATCCGGTGCCGCTGGCCACCGTGAGCGCGTCACCAAGCTTGCGCGCATCCACAACCGACAACCGCAATGCGGTGTGGCCAGCCACCTCCACGCGAATCATCTCGGGCTCACATTCATAGATGACCTTGGTAATCGGTCGGAGCTGGCCGGCCCCCAACCGTTCGCAGATGACCTCAGTGTAATCACTCATTGCCGTGGTCCTCCATTGATCACCCGGCCGCCGGCGCTCTCGATGGCGAATCGGGCCGCCTGAATTTTCGTGGACCCACGGAAGCCGGCCTCGCGAGCCAGCCGGCAAAACCTGCGGGCGGTGGCCACCGTGTTGGAATAGTGCGCCACAGCGGTTGGCGCCTTCAGGCTCCGGTAACGCTTGAAGACCGGCGGCCGATGACGGCTCTCAAACAACGCCACCGCGCACAAGGCATATCGCAACGCTGGGTTCATGCGACCTCCTTCTCGGGAACCGGAATTCCTAAGCGGCTAAGTTTCTCCCGCAGTGCGCGACGCATAAACTTCGATCGGTCGGAGTCCTCAACCTCAACGGCCGCGTCCAGTGCGCCGACGACATGATGCGGCACCCACACCGTTACCAAGGTTGATCGTGATTTCCGGACAGTGCCGCGTTTCATTGTGACCGGTGTAATACTGAGTCTTAGCAGATATGTCAATGGCGAATTTTGAATTGATCACACCGCGTTAAGGTGTAATACAGAGCTATGCCGAATCAGCGCGCACCCGATCAGCACCTGGTGAGCTTTTGGATTAGTGGCGAGTTGCGTGATGCCCTCTTGGAGGGATTGGATAAGACCGGCAAGAGCCAATCTCAATTCGCGCGGGAGGCGTTAGTTGAGGAGTTGAATCGTGCATCGGTCGAGGCCCCCATCCATTTAGGGCGCCCACCGTCCCGGTTGGGCAAGGGCGGGCCACGCCGGGCGGGCAAGGGTCAGCGGGGGTCCGCTTACCCAGGCCCGAGCTCCCCGCACATCATGAACGATGATCCAGCGATCAATTCAGGCGGAGCCACCGCGAAGGCAAAGGCTTTAATGAACATCGCCGAGGAGCTTTCTCAGCCTGTTCCAAAATCCGGGCTGAAACAAAAAGCTGCCGGGCCCATCGAGCGTAAACGCGCCCCAAAGCCCGGCGGCGGGAAGGGGTCATGAGAGCACACTGTTCCTCCAGCGCCGGTTCCAACCGGACGCGCACCTTCGTTCCATTATCCATACTGACCTCACACTTGAGCGGGTGGTCCGGCGTTGCGCCGGCAGGATATCACCCGCTCGCTGGGGCCAACTTTAGCAGGGCGCAATCACGCGGCAAGGGGCGGGTCGCAAATCCCTAATTCCAATGACCATGCAACGCTACTTCATCTGGCGTGCAGACGCTGAGCAGGGGCCTTTCACGGCCGCTGAACTCTGGGCTTTGCGGCAGGTTGGTAGTTTGCCGGATGTATTGCCTGTGCGGGAGGAGGACTCTGATCAATGGCTCCAGGTGAGCGACATCAAGCACCGCCTGCATTCCCCGGTGAGCGTGGATCACATACGGATACCGCCGCGCCCCATTGATTACAGCGCCATGCCGCCCGCGCCCCTGCCAACGCCAGCAACGCCAGCAGCGCCGGCAGTTGTAGCGGTCCGGGACAGGCGATCCGACAAATCCCGCGGAGTGTACATCATCCTGGGCCTGGTCTTTGGATTCTTCGGCTTCCACAACTTCTACGCCGGCCACTACGGCCGCGGGGTTGCGCAGTTGGTAATTACGTTCACCCTGGGTTGGATTATCATCGGGTTGATCCTGAACTTCTTTTGGGTGGTGGCGGAACTCATCAGTGAGACTGAGGACGGTGAGGGCAACCGGATGAGTTGAGGTCAAAAGCGACACAGTGTCGTTTTGAAAACGGACACAGTGTCCGTTTTGCACTAGGCGCGCCCGGAGGCTCGCACCCCACCCACACCCGGCCTGAGATTGCGTAGCGGCTAACGGGATTCCGGAGGGTGCTCATGCAAGCCTTGGCTTGCATGACGGCTGTCCCACGAACCTCACAAACGGAAGCGCCCGGAGAGCGCACCCGCTTTTCCCAATTCAGCCGGCCGGGTTCCTTCTCCTCCGCGCACACCGTCATGCGCGCGGCGTTCTCCGCCCGCGCCGGCTTTTCCCTTTCTGCAATCCTTCTCGCCCTCGTCCTTGTCCTCGGCTCCGCCACGGGCTGCCAGTCGTACAGCGAGCGCTTCACCTACCTCCAGCCGGAGACGGGTCTGACGAATCACGTGGTCCACGTGAGCTACCGCAGCTTCTTGATGTGGGGTGAGGCCGCCCGGCTCCGCACCGAGACGCAGACCCAGGAGTTCATCCGCACCGTGAACGCGGACGGGCTCAAGGTCGGCGCCGAGAAGGAAGTCATCAACGCGATCTCTGAAGGCGTCACCAGCGCCGTGCTCAAGGCCATCAACCCGCTCGCTCCATGAACAAGCAAACCATCCTCGGCATCGTCCGCCACGGACTCACCACCACGGGCGGCGCGCTCGTCGCACGCGGTGTCACCGACGAAACCATCATGACCGAGATCGTCGGCGTGATCATCGCGGTGGCCGGCCTTGTGTGGAGCATCATCGAGAAGAAGACCAGGCAAGGGGCTCCCACGGATTCAGGGCAACCACAGATCTAGCAACGAACCACAAACCACCGACCACGAACCCAATCATGAAACACCGCTTGAAAATTCCAGCCATCATCGCCGGCGCCGTTGCGCTGGCGCTCCTGCCGCTCCTGCTCTTCACCGGTTGCAAGACGCTCTCGAACGAACAGGTCGTCGCCAACCGGGTCGAGCGCCTCGCCACGATCGCCACGCCGCTCGTGCTCAAGGCCAAGCCCGAATGGCGCCAGGGCTTCGAGGTCGCGCAGATCGCGCTCGAAGAGCTCTCGCGCGACACGGACGCGAGCTTCGACGATCTCCTGGCCATCGTGCATCGCCTGCCCGTCGACGAACTCCAAACCGACGAGGCCAAGCTCCTGATCTCCGCCGGCGCCGAGGGTGCGTTGCTCCTGCTGGATCTCACCCTGGGCAGTTACGCCATCGACCTGACGAAGGCCGGAAGCGTGCAGCCCATCGCGGCCGCGCTCGCGCGCGGGCTCAAGGCCGGCCTCGCCGTGAACGTCGCGCAGATCTCCGATCGGGATCCCACCTACCTCCTGGTGAAGGCGCGGATCGAAATGCAGATAGCTGGCCGCCACTGATCACTGCCCACTGCTTACTGATCCCTCAACCACTCCACCCCTACGGATGTTCCTCGCCAATCTACCCGCTCCGGACCCGGCCTCGTTCTGGCAATGGTTGCTCAGTGCCGCCGCGATCGTCGGGCTGATGCTCGCCGTGCTCAAGCTTTGGAAGGAACTGCGGCCCAGCCGGCCCACGGAGATCAGCCCACAGCCGTTGCAGGTGGAGGCGTTCAAACGGTTCGCCACCAAGGACGAGGTGGATCAGTTGAGCAGTGAGCTGCGCGAGGACATGGAGACGCTCGAAATGAAATTCGCCCGTTTGGAAACCGCCGTCCACGAGAGTGAGACGCGCATCATCAACAAGGGCGAGGAACGCGCGAAAGCGATCCACGAACGGATCAACAATCAGTCCGAGGCGCAGGCCGAGGTGATGCAACACATCAGCGGCCAGATCGGCGAGCTCGCCGGCCAAATCAAGCAGATGAACCTCCGCCACTGAATGACCCTCACCGACACTATCTTGATCTGCCTGAACCGCGTGAAGCCGTACCTGCACCGCGAGTCGGCGCTGTTGCTGGATGTGAAGGCGGAGAACCGCGCGCTCAACCCGAGCCGCACTGAGCTCCGGCTCGGGTGCGACCAGCTCGAAGCGCAGCACCAGATCGTCGCCATGCGCGAGGACGACGGCCCCGGGGCCCAGCACAAGTACAAGATCACCCAGCTCGGCGAGGCGCGGGTCGCGGAAATCTCCTGATGAATGAGCAAGCCCAAATCAATTCTCGAAACGAAGCTGAGCGAGGCGCAGCAGGCGCAGCTCGCGGACTGGCTGCTCTCGGGTGTGCCGTACCATCAGGCCCAGCAGATGGTCGAAAAGGAGTTTGGGCTCAAGGTCTCCATCTCGGCGTTCTCGCGGTTCTGGGAGGCGTATTGCTCACCTGCACTGCTTGCCCGGCGTTCGCGCGCGGTGAAGCTGAGCGACGAGGTGGCGGCGGAGGCGCGGTCGAATCCGGGCGCGTTCACGGAAGCGACGATCGATCAGCTCTCGCAAAAGGCGTTCGAGCTGGCCAGTTCACCGGGCGCGAACCCCAAGGACGTGAAGGCGCTCTTCAGCCTGGTGCTGAAGTCGCGGGATCAGGATCTCGTCGAGCGCCGGGTGAAGCTGCTCGAAGCGAAGGCGGCCCAGGCGGACGAAGCCTCGGCGATCGCGGGCTCGGCGGCGCTCACGCCCGAGGAGAAAGCGCAGAAGATCAAGGCGGTGTTCGGTCTGAGCTGATGGCCAAGATTACCTATACCACCAGAGCGGGCGCGGCCGGGAAGACTGCGAAAGCGGCCCGGCAGCCGGGATCTTCCCCCGGCACCGCATCAACCGTCGAGCAGGCGGCCGCGCCCAACATTCACACGATCTCGTCGCCGCGGGATCTGTTGCTGCCGTACCAGCGCAAATGGGCGGATGACGAAGCCCGCTGGAAGATCGGTTGCATGTCGCGCCAGGTGGGCAAGGACTTCACCAGCGGCGAGGAGGGCATCCGCGATTGTTTCACGCACGAGCTGGCCGGCGACAAGACGACCTGGCTCATCGCCGCGCCGTCCGAGCGGCAGTCCCTCGAGTCCCTGGAGAAGTGGAAGGAATGGGCCGAGGGCTACAAGCTCGCGATCGACGACATCCAGGAGGAGCGCCCCGGCGGCGGCGAGGCGTTGATGAAGAGCGCCACGATCGTGTTCCCCGGGGGCACGCGCGTGATCGCCGTGCCGGGCAAGCCCGACACCGTCCGCGGCTACTCGGCGAACGTGTTGATGACGGAGTTCGCGTTCTTCGAGGATCCGGACAAGACCTGGCGCGCGATCCTGCCCAGCATCACCAACCCGCTGCGCGGCGGCGTGAAGAAGGTGCGGCTGATCTCGACCCCCAATGGCATCGGCAACAAATTCCACGATCTCTGGGCGAAGAATCACGGCGTCAAAGGCGGCAAGTGGTCCACGCACCTGGTCACGATTCATGACGCCGTCGCCCAGGGGTTGCCGGTGGACATCGAGGAGTTGAAGGCCGCGCTCGATGATCCCGAGGGCTGGGCGCAGGAGTTCGAGTGCCAGTTCCTGGACGCGGCGGCCGTGCTGCTCAGCTACGAGTTGATCGCGTTGAACGAAGCGCCCGAGGCCACGGACGCAATCAGCCCGGAGTATTGGCTCGGCGGCAAATCCACCTTCCCGGTGGATCTCGGCATCGACTTCGGTCGCAAGAAGAACCTGACCGTCTCCTGGGCGGCCGAGAAGGTGGCCGATCTCCAGATCACCAAGGAGGTGCTCTGCCTCCAGAACATGCCCACGCCGGATCAGATCGAGATCCTGCGGCCCCGGATCCAGCGCGCGCGCCGGGTGTGCCTGGATTACACCGGGCCCGGCATCGGCATGGGGGATTACCTGGTGAAGGAGTTCGGCGAATGGAACCCCGAGCAGGACAAGTTCGGCAAGGTGCAGCTCGTGACCATGAGCAACACCGAGAAGAACGATCTGTTCTCGAAGCTGAAGATGGCGTTCGAGCGGCGTGGCTGGCGGATCCCGGTGAACCGGGTGATCCGCGAGGACCTGCACTCGATGCACCGGGTGGTCACCAACGCCGGCAATGTGAGCTATCGGGCGCCCCTGACCGAGGACAGCCATGCCGACCGTTGCACGGCCCTGGCACTCTGCACGCGGGCGGGCACGTTTGAAGGGTCGACCGGCAGGATTATCGTGGCCTCTGGACATCGCAGCCAGGTGATCGCCAGCCGGCGGGAAAGGAGCGCGATCGGCTGATGAAAACCGCCGACGCTCTAAAATCGCCCAGGACGCGCCGGGAAGGCGACACAACCCAACCTGCGGGCCTCGCGCGCCGATGGCTGGAAGGGGTCTGCATGGAATTGCAGGAGGCATTTCCGCCAGGAGGTGTCACGTGAGCCGGTTCAACCCCATCAACTGGTTCCGGAAACCGCTCAAAAACCGGGATCCGGTGACCGGCCTGGCCGGTCAGGCGAAAGACCTGAAGAACCTGGTCTCGACCGTCAATCGATGGCGGGAGCAGTACAACCCGCTTCGCAGCTTGACCATCGAACGGGCGATCCAGCTCCTGGAACAGGGTGAACGGGGCGAGTTTGCCGACCTGCAGTGGGTCTTCCGGCTGATCGAGAAGCGGGACGCCGTCCTCCGGGCGGTGATCAAGCGCCGCCTGGCGGCCATCAAAAAGCTGGATTGGGAGATCAAGATCGTCGCGGAACTGCCCGAGGGCGCCACCCAGGCCCAGGCGGAGGCCCAGCAAAAGACGCTACGGGCGGCGTACGAGCTGGTCGACAACCTGACCGAGGCGATCGGCCACCTGGCCCGCGCCGAGTTCCGGGGCTTTGCGCACCTGAACAAGCACCGCAACCCGGACGGCGACATCGTCCACCTGGAACCGCTCGATCAATGGAACTTTGTCCGGGACGGGATCTATGGCGACTGGTTCTGGAACCCGAGCGGCGAGGTGGCAAACGCGACCTCGGGCAAGGTGACGAAAATCGACGCCGACTTGCTGGCGCGCGAATTCATCGTGCGGGAGGAAGACATGCCGATCGATGAGATCGCCCTGATCATTTACCTGCGGAAGAATCTTTCGCAAAAGGATTGGGACGCGTTCATCGAGATCTACGGGATCCCGAGCGGCATCGTGATCATGCCGCCGAACATCCCGAACGGGCGCGAGGAGGATTACGAAGAGAGCGCGACCCAGATCGCCGAGGGCGGTGGTGGCGCTTTGCCCAACGGCAGTGACTACAAGCCGAACGATCAACCGCGCGGAACGAACCCGTTCAAGGAACATCTCGACCAGCAGAACGCGGATCTCGTGATCGCGGGCACCTCGGGCAAGCTCACGATGCTCAACGACGCCACCGGGCTGGGCTCCGGCCAGAGCGAGAGCCACCAGGACACGTTCGACCAGCTCGCCGAGGCCGAGGCGCTGGAGATCAGCGAGCTCTTTCAGCGTTACTTCGATGCCGAGATCCTGCAGGCCAATCACGCCGATGAACCGGTTCTCGCCTACTTCGAGTTGTGTGCCCAGACCGAGGAGGATGTGACCGCCATCGCGGATCACGTCCAGAAGTTTGCCGCCGCCGGTTACCAGATCTCAGCGAAGCAACTCAGCGAGAAGACCGGTTACGAGATCGAGGTGAAGGCAGCCGAAGCCCGACCGGTCGATGGGGAGCCAAGTGGGGCGGCATCCTCCGGGACCGCCTTGCTCAACCGGGCCAACGAACTCTCCAACCACCGGCTTGCTGCGGCCTTTGCTGAGGACCTGCAGCCGCTCCGCAAGCGGTTGGAAGCCATCCTGCAGATCGAGGATCCCGAGATCCTGCGCACCCGCCTGGAGGCGTTCAGCAACCAGATCCCGCAACTCCTGAAGGACATCAACGCCGATCCCTCCGCCGCCGTGGTGCTGGAGGAAGAAATGCAGGCCGCCCTGAAGCGCGGCCTGGATCAACAAGCCCCCGCATGATGCTCACCCCGCTCCTCAATCGCGAAGGCCAGTTGCCTGGCGACGGCTGGTACCATCTCGTCCCCCTGGGCGAGTTCCCACATGCCGATTCCGGCCGCGTCCAGGTGATCGACCATGCCGCCATCGAGGCGATGCTCAACCGGTTCGCCGAGGAGGCCAAGCACCCGAACTTCGGCGGCCTATTGGTCGACCAGGATCACTTCTCCTACAACCTGGACAAACCGAGCGAGAGCTACGGCTGGGTGAAGGAGCTGGCGAATCGCCAGGACGGGATCTGGGGCCGCATCGAGTTCAGCGACCTGGGCGAGCAGGCGGTGAAAAACCGGCGCTACAAGTTTGTGAGCCCGGTGTTCTGGCCGGCCAAGGACATCGAGAAGCTCGACGGCAACAAGGTGCGGCCGCGCCGGATCGACAGCTTCGGCCTGACGAACAACCCGAATTTCAAGGGCATGGTGCCCTTTGCGAATCGCGCCGACGCGAGTGCGCCGGCGGAAGACCAAAACCAACCCCCCAAGCACAACATGAAACAAGTAGCACAACGGCTTGGCCTGTCCGCCGACGCGAGTGAAGACTCCATTCTCGCCGCCCTGGACAAGCTGAGCAACCGCGCCACGAGCGCCGAAGCACAGGTGACCACCCTCACGGGCGAAAACACCGAACTCAAAAACCGCAACACCACGATGCTCGATGACCAGGTGGCCGACGAGCTGGACGCCGCCGGCATCACTGATGAGGCCCGGCGCACCAAACTCATGCCGGTGCTAAAAGCGATGAAGAATCGCGAGGAACGCGTGAGCTTCCTCGATGAGTGCGTCGCCAAGCCCGCCGCGGCCCAGCAGGGCGAGAAGCCCGTGTTCAATCGCGCGGCGGGCAAGCAACCCGCCAAGGCGACCGCCACCGAGCCCACGCCGGCGGAGAAGTTCCGCGCCGACTTCCTGGCGAACCGCGCCGGCGGCAAGACCAAGTCCGAGTCGCTCGACCTCGCGATCGCCGGCAATCCGGAGGGCTACAAAGCCTGGCGCGATGCCAACGGCCAGCCCGGCCTGTAACCAACCCACCACCACGATCCAGAATCGAATATGAATACTGTCAACGATAGCGGTTACAAAACCTTCCAGGCCACGGCCGTCGCCATCGGCGAGGGCAAGCGTGTCACCGTGGACTCCTCGGGCCTCATCTCCGTCGCCGGCGCGGCCGTCGGCGCCGTCGGTGTCACCACTGAGGCCATTGCTGCCAGCGGCTACGGCACCGTGAAACTGTTCAGCGGCAGCGGCACTTACCGCATGTGCGCCAATGCCGCCATTGCGCGCGGCGCCATCATCTACCCGACCGCGGGTGGCAACATCGACGACGCGGGCACCACGGCCCTGCCGCTCGTCGCGCTCGAAGCGGCCACCGCGCAAAACGATCTCATCGAGGTCGGCCCCTGGCTGCTCGGTGCTTAATCCACCCACGACTCAACCCTCACTCAAATAGACTATGTATCCTTCTTCTGGCGCCACCATTCGCGCCGATCTCAACATCAAAGTGGAGGAGGCCGCCGCCGCGGACTCCTTCTTCATCGGCGATCGCGTCATGCCGCCCCAGTCGGTGGACGCGAAATCCGGCACCTACCCGAAACTCCAGATCGCCGGCGCTGAACTCCTCTCCGAGGGAGCGGTCGTCCGTACGCGCGGTGCCGCTTACGGCCGCGTGAACCGCGTCTGGACCACGGACACCTACGACTGCGTCGATCGCGGTCTCGAAGAACCGGTGGACGACACGGACGTGAAAGACCTGGGCCGCTTCTTCAACCTTGAGGCTTCGGCTGCGAAGTTGACGCTGCGGAACATCAAACTGGCGCAGGAGGTCCGCATCGCGACCGCCACGCTCAACACCACGAACTACGGTGCGGCGACGAACAGCGCCGTGGCTTACACCGAGGCAAACATCGCGACCATCAACTTCCCGCGCGACATCGGCGCGGCAGTGGAACGCGTAAACGACAACGGCGGCATGGCCAACACGATCGTGCTTTCGAGCACGGTCCTGGAGCGGCTGAAGCGCTCGACGCTGCTCGTCAACTTCGTGCGCGGCAGCATCGTTGGGCAGACCCAGACGCCGGTGAATGCGCAGAGCATCGCCGCTGCCTTCGCCGACTATGGCATCACCCAGGTGCTCGTCGGCAAGGCCCGCTACAACGCCGCCAAGAAAGGCCAGGCCTACTCGGCGACCAACATCTGGGGCACCACCTACGTGTGGGTCGGGTACGTCAACCCCGGCGCGCAGAACCCGCAGGATGGTGGCGCCGGGTTCACGTTCTACTGGAACAAAGAGGGCGGCCTCTATGTGACCGAGAGTTACCGGAACGAAGAGATCCGGTCGAACATGGTGCGCGTGCGCCAGAACTCGATCGAGAAGGTCACCGACGGCACCGCCGGCACCCTGATCGCCACCCAGTGGGCTTGATTAGCTGATCACGGCGCGGCGCGCATCACGCGCGCCGCGCCCCTTTTGAACCCAAAACCCGAAACGATTAACCCGCAACCCTCTTGGCCACCGCCTGGATCACCATCGCCCTCGCCGACCTGAAGGACTTCCTGGTCGGCGCGCAGGTCAACGCCGTGAACACCGCGGCGCTCGACAGCGGGCAATCCGCGCGCTTCACAAACGTGATGACTGCCGTGGTGAACCAGATGCGGGTGAAGATCGAGAGCTGCAATCAAAACCAGCTCAGCGCCACGGCCCTCACCATCCCGCCGAGCCTCAAGGAGCATGCTTGCATGTTCATTGTCGAGGCGCTGCAGGGCAGCATCCCGGGGCTGAAATTGGATGAGGACCAGCGACGCCGGCTCACCCGGCTGCACGACGACATGCAGGCGGTGATGAAGTGCGAGCTGAAGGTGGAGACGCCCACCGATCCACTGGAACCCGCGAGCGTCCAGGGCAACGTGCTGCCCAGCATCACCGAACGCACCCGCTATTTCGACCGCGACTCCCAGGACGGCCTATGAATTTCAATCCCTATCCCATCTGTGGTCGCTCTGAATTCGCGGGAACAAAAGTCCGCCGGGGCAAGTGGCGCACCTGGTCGCGGCTCGACCTCGCGCTGCTGATCGCGGCGATCGTGGTCGTCGTCCTCGGCCTGGTCTTCGCCGCGCGCGGCCAGACGCCACCGCTCCCGCCCGGCGCACTCACCAACACGGTGACCATCGCCTGGGACCGCAACCCGGCCAGCGATTACTACGTCGCCGTCGATACCAATGGCGTTCCGGTGCCGCTCCTATATCGCGTTCGCCAATCACACTCGATCACCAACCCGTTGCCGTGGCCGGTCGTCGCCGAGACCACGAACACGCTGGCCGTGATCTCGAACCTCACCGCCCGGACGCACTTCTGGTACGTCACCGTGAGCAATTTTTTTTTGGAGAGCGAGCCATCGAGCATCGTCGCCCTCCCCTTTGATCCACCCAGCAACCTCCGCATCCGCATCCCATGAAAAAGTTCCGCCTGTTCTCACTCGCCTCCCTCCGGGAGCACGACGTCAACGCCGCTCAGGTTGACGAGTTCTATCACGATCAGATCCTCGGCCGTCAGAAGCGATTGCTCGACCGGGCGGTGCAGGCCGGCCAGCACTTCGCCTGCGGCTTCGGCCTCGTCGGCACGGTCATGCTGAAGCTGTTCACGCCCGAGGGCGGGCTGACTCAAGTGAGCATGGGCGCGAATCTCGTCGTGACGACCGGCAAGAATGCCGTCATTGACCGGCTCCAAGCTGCGTCCCCGGCGGTCCACGATTACCAGGCGATCGGCACCGGCAACACCGCCGCCGCCGCCGGCGACACTGCGCTCCAGACCGAGGTCGGTACCAGGGTGCAAGGCACACTCTCCCAGCCGGCGGCCACGACCGACCGATTGGTGTCCACCTTTGCGGCCGGCAACGGCACGGCGGCCCTGACCGAGACCGGCCGGCTGAACGCGGCCAGCACAGGCAACCTGTTCGCCCGGCAGGTGTTCGCCACCATCAACAAAGGCGCGGGCGACTCACTCCAAGTCACCCACGACATCACTATCTCGTAAATGGACCTCGCGAACCTCAAGGCCCTCATCGCGGCGACGCCGGAGTGCGCGGGCAAATCTCTACAGGAGATCGCCGACATCCTGAACGCTCCGGCCGACTCTCGGGTGACGTCGCCGGACATCCCGCGACGCACGGTGCTTCGGGTGTTCGCCGCCCGAGGAATCATCTCCAAGCTCTACGACGCGGCCCGTGACACCGGCCGGACGCATCAGATTCGGTCCATTTGTTTCGCTGCTGAGTTCATCCTCAGTGCCGGGGCCGATGGGTTGGATATGTCGGACCCGGCCACCGCGCAAATGATCAACGCCCTCAAGCTCGCTGGGATTATCACCCAGCAAGATCAGGACGCACTGACAGCGGCGACACTGGTTCGCGGCTCACTCGCACAAAACGCCGGCCTGACATTCGTCCACGCCGGCCACGTCTCAGACGCTCAAGCCCTCAAGTAAACCATGCCCAACCTCATCAACTGGCAGCAGGCATCCGCGACGTTCACCGAGCTGTTCCCGGGCACTGCGGATTCCGCGAGCGACCTCAAGAACAAGCTCACCGACGACGCGGCTCTCACGGCGGCAATCGAGAACTCCAACGGCAACATCTGGATCGAGTTCCTTCTGCGCTGCCGGTTTGGAGTGAGCCCAACAAACGGGTACTGGAATCTCTACATCATCCGGGGCCACGACATTGGTTCCGGAGTTGCCTATGAGGACGGCGCGGGTGGCACCACGCCCACTATTCCGGCGCGGGCACCGGATGCCGTCATTGCCGTACGGGCCGACACCGGGCAGCAGCTCATTCACGTGCCTGGCATTCTCGCGCCTCCCGAGGACTTCAAAATCCTGCTGGAGAACAAGTCCGGGCAGACCACGACCAACACCGACAACGAGAACGAGCTTTGGAGCCGCTTCTACTCCGAAGAGGTCCAATAAGTCATGAGCCGCTCCGGCCTCTATATCCCCAGCCGAGAGATTGAACGGCCGGCACTTGTCGCAGCCAACTCCGAGTATCCCGAGCTCTGGCGCGGTCTGGTGGCGAGCTACGATTTCCCGTCTCAGGGCAGGGGACCGATGGGCCTTGACCTGTCTGGCCGTGGGTTTCACATGACCCCGGGCGGCGGGATGAATGAGTCGAGCTTTGTTGATTCGCGCAGGGGAGTGGGGTTGCGGTTTGATGGCACAGACGACCGGCTCACAACGGCTGCGGCTCCTTTGGCCGGCAATGGGTATCCGTGCTCGTTTGCGTTCTGGTGCAGGCCGAGGTCGTTCGCTGCCACCCAAGGAGTAGTTTGGTTCGGGAACACAGCCGCCACCAATCAGTACCTGTGTGTGGTGGTGAGGGATACCGCAGTGTTCGCAATGGAGGCCAGATCAACTACTGCGACCGTCACGTTGGGCACCTATGCGCTTTCAGCCAACCAGTGGTATCACGTTGCTGTAATCTATGAGTCTGCCACCAGCAGGAGAATGTATGTGAACGGAGTTCTGGACGCTTCATCAACGACGAGCCGAGACCCTTCCACAGGGACCCAGCGGTTCGCGGTGGGCCGCTTTAATGATTCAACTCCGACAGAGTACCTGAACGGCGACATTGAATCCGTCCAGATTTACTCCCGCGCTCTCAACATCGACGAGGTTCACCTGCTAGCGGATGGGGCATCGCCGCATTCTCCGAAGCGACGGCGGCGGTACTTTGTTCCCGCTGCTGGCGGCGGTGCTCTCACCCTTGACGTCTCGGATTCAATCACCTTGTCCGACACCCCGGCGAACGAGCCCAGGCCGTCACTGGCGGACGCCTTGACTCTGGCTGACTCGTATTTCAGCGAGCCTCGGATGGCCCTCGCGGATGCCATCGTGCTCGCTGACGCAATGGCCAATGCGTTCACGCAAGGGCCGCTCACGGAGTCCATCACGCTCTCAGACAGTCAATCGTCCATCCTCATCCTCATCCTTGAGCTGGCCGATTCGATCACGCTGGCGGATGCTCAGGCCCTACAGGCGGCAATCGAGAAGGCGGATGCCGTCACCCTTTCCGACGCGCTGGTGAACGCGGTTTCGCTCGGTGCGCTCACGGATAGCTTCTCCCTGACCGATAGCCAGTCCTCGACGCTGGTCCTGATTCTGGCCTTGGCCGATGCTCTGAGTCTGGCAGACGACGGGGCCCGACAGCTTGCCAAAAATATCGTGGATGCCATCGCGTTGGCGGATGAGGCGTTCAAGGCCGCCAGCGTAGTGTATGGAGATGCCTTGACGCTATCCGATGTGTTGGACGCCGTCCGGAGCCTGTCAATGTCCTGCTCAGACAGCATCACTCTTGGAGACTCTACGGTGACGCAGGTTCTTGCGGTTTCAGTGGCCGTCAACATTTGGCGGGCCGCCCGCCGTGAGAAGGAGTGGCCGGTCACCCGTCGCGAGAAGGAATGGGGGGCATTTCCATCATGAGTCTCGTTCGCCTTTTCAAGCAGCCGGCCGAGGTCCGGCTCTACACCTTCGAGTTCGCCGACCAGGTCGAGATCGCGGACGCCGGCGAGACGCTCACCGGCACGCCCACGATCACGGTGAGCCTGCTCAGCGGCTCGGGCTCGCTGACGGTCGGCAGCCCCACGATCAGCGGCACCAAGGTGCAGGTGCAGATCAGCGGCGGCACGGCGGAAGACCGCTTTCAAGTCGTCTGCCAGGTCAACACCTCGGGCAGCCACGTGCTTGAATGCACCGGTGAACTCCGGATCAAACGCCTCACCTGATGTCCTTCCGCACCACCATTGAAGTCACCGGCGTCCAGGAGCTCCAAAGGCGGCTGGATGAAGTGCCGAAGACGCTCGTGCCCCAGGCGCGCGCCGTCATGGGCCGCTCGGGTGCGAACACGGTGCGCCGGCATCTTTCCGCCCGGAATCTCCTGCCGAACAAGCGGAGCTGGCCCAAGACGAACTTCTTCGCCCAGGCCGCCCGCTCGGTGAGCAGCAAGGTGGACGGCAGCGACATCAACATCGATGTCACCGGCCCGGTCGGTTTCCGGCAGCGGTATCGCGGCGGCACCATCACGCCGAAGAATGTGAAATTCCTCACCCTGCCGGCCGCTCCCGAAGCGTATGGCAAGCGGGCCCGCGAGTTCAGCAATCTGCGCTTCGCGATCATCGAGCAGGACGGCAAAAAGCGGCCCGCCCTGGTCCAGGCCGAGGCCACCCAGTTCAAGCTCGGCCGTAAGCGCAAGGATGGCTCCCGGAAGTTGACCGTCCTGGGCGAGACCGGCGGCGGGGTGATGTACTGGCTGGTGCGCCGCGCCAACCAAGCACCCGACCCGTCCGTGCTGCCCACCACCGAGGTGCTCATCGCCGCGATCGCGCGCGACACAAACGCCTGGCTCGCCACCAAACTAAACGGTGGGGCCGCCCCGGGAGGTGCCTCGTGAGCGATGCCTACAAAATCCTCACCGAGATCCCGAGCCTGGTGGTGGATCGCTTGCGGGCGGATTCCTTTTTCTCCGATGTGCCGATCATCGCCGAGGACGTGGGCGCCGACTTCAACCAGTTCATCGAGGACCGCATCGAGATCGAGATCGGGAAGATCGGGCTCGCTGCCATTGTGGCGCCGGTGAGCGCGAACGCGTCACTGGAAAACGCCGCCGGCATCTACTACGAGCGGATCCCGGTGATCGTGCGTTGGGTGGAATTGCCCGCAGTGAACCGATCGGCCACCGGTCGCGGCCTGCTCGCGCCCTGGTGCGTGGTGCGCACGAACATGCTGCTCAACAATTATCTACTGCCCGGCCTCTCGAACATTTTCGTGGATGACCCGCCCTGGGTGCGTGTGCCGGATCCCGAAAGGATCATCTACGACTGCAACCACTGGACCCACGGAGGCGCCGTGGAAACCCCCTGAACTATGCCTGGCCCCACCCCTCACAATCTCGACATGAAAACGATCACGCAGACCGAGTTCTGCAAGGCCGCGCTCAAGATGCCCGATCGCGCGAGCGCCGATCAACTTGTCACCGAGTACGCCAAACACCGCGAGCTCGATCCTGATTACGTCCGCTGGTTCATCGTCGCCTGGACGGAGAAGAACGACCACTACCAGGTCGCCATCGCAAAGAAGCTCTACAGCCCAGGTGGGGCGACATCCTCCGGGGTCGCCTCGCGCACCACCAAGTAACCCGAAACTCGAAACCCGAAACTTTTTAACCCCGCCAATCCATGCCCATCGATCGTTCAACTCTGATCACCGGCCCCGCGCTGGTCACCTTCAACTCGGTGGCCATGTATACCGTGGGGGACATCGTCGTCACCCTTGAGCGCGAGGTCCAGCGCCGCAACATCTCCGCGCACGGCGACGTGGGCGCGGACACGATGGACCGCTTCTTCCGCGTGAGCTTTACGCCGATGTCGAAGATCAGCTACCTCGCCACCCTCTGGCCGTACGCCAGCACGCTGCAGGGGGCCAGCCTCTTCACCGGCACAGATCGGCCGCTCACCATCCACACCCTGAGCGGCACGCTCTACACGTTCAAAGCTGCGGCGAACATCAAGCCGCCAGAGCTGAACTTCGGCGCCGGCCAGGATCTCTACGGCTCCGTGGACTTCCTCTGTATCCAGCAGAACAACACCGCCTGGTCCACCGCCGACTCGCTGCTCGCTGTGACTTCGAGCGCGTTCTCGGACACCAGCTTCGTGCCGGCCGACATCGTGCGCCAGAGTTACACGGCCACCTGGGGCGCGAGCCCGTTCGACAGCTTCCGCTCGAAGGAAGGCTTCAAGGTCACGCCGAACCTCGAAACGAACGCACTGACCATCGATGAGATGGGCATGATCGATCATCGCTTTGCGAGCTTCCGCTGCGGCGTGCGCGGCATTCCGCTGCTCGCCACCGAGGCGGGGCCGCTCACCCGGCTGGCGATCCAGGGCGGCAGCGCCGCCCGCGGTCGCAGCCTACAGGCGGACAGCGCGGACTTCGTGCTCACGGGCACGGGCCTGACCTTCACGATCAACTCCGCCGCGATGATCGATGCCGGGTACATGTTCGGCGCCATCCCGCTCCGGCATGGTGAAGTCGGCTGGGAATCGACCCGCGAATTCGCCGCCGGCGCCGCCCAACCCATCTTCACGATCGCGTAAGCAGCAACGTGCTGCCGCGCATCTTGCCGGCAGCTTTCGGCCGCGGCGAAGCCGCTGTGGCCCTACGCAAATAGTGCAAATCAAGATCGACAACTTCGACCTCGCCCCTGAGATCCGGGGGTATCGCCCGGTCAGCAACCTACGGGTCAACGGCTCGCGCGTGATCCAGACCGTGGGCGGGCTGCGCAAGGAGGATGTCGAACACTTCGACCGGTTCAATAAGGAGACCGTGCTCACCTTCGACACCGTCCGCGAGCACGCAACGATCGAGGACGCGATGGCGTTTGCGGTGATGCACCAGGTTGATCTGCCGACCCAGGGCCTGGTGATCCTCACGATGCAATACGGCGCCAAGACCGTGCGCCGCTGGTTGAGCAACGCCGTGATTCCGAACTTCACCGCGTTCGCCGCCGGAATCACCACCTACCACAGTTACGAAATTCGCGGTGGCGCCATGCTGACCGCGGCACCCGCTTAACGCCATGCCCGCCCAAGTCGAACGCCACCTGATCCGCATTGCCTTTGACATGGCCAACCCCGGCGTGGCCGTGGTGGACAAACTCTCGGGCGAGACCCCGCAATTCTGGCGTGGGAACGACGTGCGCTTCGAGGTCGTCGTGATGCGCAACGGCGCCGTGCTCGATGTCGGCAACCTCGCCAGCCTCACCCTCGAAGTCCGCGACGATCAGAACATCACCAGCACGCCGCTCATGCAGAAGACCGTCGCCAGCGGGGCGATGGATAACAGCGTCACCGACGAGACCTGGGAGAACGATACCAAGCAGCACGCCACGTTCGACTTCACGGACACCGAGACCAACCTGGCCAGCCCCGGTGGCGTCTACCTTGGAAACTGGGAAGATCCCAAGTTCATCGTTCTCTCCGGCATCACGAGCGGCGGCAACGTCATCACCTATCAGGCCGGCAAGATCATCTTCCGCGAGGACGGCGCCGGCTCGGCGGGCACGCCGCCCACGAACGACCCAAACTACTACACGCAGGCGCAGGTGGACGCCGGCTTCGTGCAGAAGACCGGCGCGACGATGACCGGCCTGCTCGTGCTCAGCGCGGATCCCAGCGCCGCGCTCGGCGCCGCCACCAAGCAATACGTGGACGCCGCCACCTCAAACGGGGCCTGGAAGAAGCCTGTGCGCGTCGCGAGCACTGCGAACGTGGACATCGCGTCCGCGCCGGCGAGCATCGATGGCGTCACGTTGGCGAACGGCGATCGCGTGCTGCTCAAGGACCAGACCAGCGGGCTCCAGAACGGCATCCGTGTCTTCACCGCCGCCGGCGCCGCGCTCAACCGGTCGAGCGATTGCAATTCCTCGGCGCTCTGCGAGCCCGGCTTCTGCGTCCGTGTGAACGAAGGCACCGTGAATGCCGACCGCGCCTTCGCGCTCACCACAAACGCGACCATCACGCTGGACACCACGGCCCTCACGTTCACCCAGGTCTCGGCCCTCGGCCAGGTCACGGTCGCGGCCGGTCTGGAAAAGACCTCCAACGAAGCGCTCGGCTGGCACGCCTCGACGCACGCTACTCCGGCAGGCGTCAGTCTGAACACCGCCGGCACCGCCGGCGCCCCGGCCATCACCCGCGTGGGCGATCTCAACACCGGCCGCTTCTATCCAGCGGCCGACACGATCGCGGACGCCACCGGCGGCGTGGAGCGCACGCGCCTCACCGACACCGGCCTCGGGATACACATGACGCCCACCAAGGCGCTCGACGTGACCGGCGAGGCCGAGGTCACCTCCCGCGTCCGGGCGCTCGGCTTCGAGACCGCCACGCCTGGCATCCAGGTCCTCGATGCGCAGGTGGCGACCATCACGTCGAACAACCTCCCGTTCCCGAACGATGGCCAGATCCTGCAGGTGGCTGCAGGCACCGTGAACACCGTCAGCAACGTGCGTGCAGGCGCCCTGTATCTCATCGTCGCCACTGGCGCTGTCACGCTCACCGACAGCGCCACCATCGTCTGCCGCGACGGAAACGTGGTGCTCGCCGCCGATGAAGCGGTGATCGCCCTCGGCCTGTCGCCGACGAAGGTCGCGATCGTGGGCCAGACGAATGGCCACCGCGTCGCGAGCGGCTCGGCGGCCGCGCCTGCGATCTTCTTCGACGCCGAGACGACCACCGGCCTGTTCCGGAGCGCCGCCGGCATCTTCGGCTTCGCCTTTTCGGGCACCGAGCGGATGAAGCTCGGCATTGTTTCGAACAACGTCGAGCAGATCATCCCCACCTACAACTTCGTCATTGACCCGGTGGACACCACCGCCGGACGCGGCAACCTCGGCTTGTTCGGTCAGCGGACCTTCGACGGCACGGGCAAGCAGGTGGTCGCCTGGAAGTCGGGCACCGCCCCGGCCGGCAACCTCGCCGACGCCGTGCAGCTTTGGGTCACGGATCGCGACGCCACGGCCGGCGAAGCATCCCTCCACATCCGCACCGAGGGCGGCGATCTCCACCTGCTCGGGGACATGGTCGGTTTCTTCACGCACGATCCCTCGCACTTGTTCGACGTCCAACTCGGGGCCGGAGTATCGCCCTCGGCTGCGTTCATCTCGGACTCGACCAGCGGCCACAATATCTATTCGGCGAACTATTCGGCCTCGGCCGCTTACGGCACGTTCGTGATGCGGAAGGCGCGCGGTACGCAGGCAACGCCGGCGGCCATCAACACCAATGATGTACTGGGTTCGGTAGTCTTCGAAGGGCACAACGGCTCGGACAACGCCCAGGGTGGCAGCATCAACATGCAGGCCGCTGAGAACTGGAGCGGCACCAACCAGGGCTGCGAGCTCACGTTTTTCAACACCGCGATCGGCGCATCCGGCACCACGCTCGCCCTCAAGCTGGACAGCTACCTGAACGCGCTCTGGTATGGGGCTGCGCGGCCCACCGATCTCGCGAAGGGCCATGTGCTGGCCAACGGCACCGCCCCCTCAGTGAACCCGACGAACGCCATCGCCTTCTGGAGCGCCTCCGGGATCTGGCAGTATCGGTCCTCGGCCGCGAACGAGGGCGCCGGCCAGACCAATTACGTCCATAACCGTACCGCGCAAGTTGAGGGAACCGGCACCAACTACACCCTGACCAACTCGACCGCCCGTGTGGACTTCGGCACCCAGGACGCTGAGGTCACTCTGCCCACGGCCGGCACGTACGTCGTGGATGCCATCCTGACCGTGCTCGCCGACGCCAGCGGCGCCGGTGACGAGGTCCGCGCCAAGCTCTACAACTCGACGGACGCCGCCGATGCCAGCCAGATCATGTATCACTCCTGCAGTGGGAACAGCCGTTACGATCAGATCCACCTCCGCGCGGTCATTACGGTGACCGCCGCGAAGACGATTCAGATCTACGCGCACAACGCCACCAGCGCGCGCGGCACCGTCGTGAGCACATCCACAAACATCCGATACTCACGCATGCACTGAGCAATGATCACCACCAGCTCCATCGCCCTGCAAAAAGCCGTCGCCTACCTTAACCGCCTGGTCCTCGCCGGCGCCACGCTCACCAGTGCGCAGCGCTCGGCAATCACCGCGCTCGGCAAGGCCATCGACGGCCTTGGCGCCACCAAGTTTCACGCCGTTTGGCCGTATCTCGGCGGGTCGGCCGCCGCGCATGCGATCGATCTGATGGGCGCCTATGACATCACGTGGAACGGGACGCTCACGCACGACGCGAACGGCGTCACCGGGAACGGGACCACTGGCTACGGGGCCACCGGATTCAACGCCAGCACCGGCTTCGCGTCGATCAACGACTGCGGGGCTTCATTCTACTCGCGCACCGCCGGGACTCCGGGCGCGGCGATGGTGGACATCGGCTGCGCGGACGCGACCAACTCATTCGGGCTCCAGTGCCGTCGGCCGGACGGCAACACCTTGTTCCACGGCTTTACGAACGCGGGCACCACGGTCGGGTCGCTGACCAAGTCCGGATTCTTCACCGGCGTGCGCCGCAGCTCGTCGGACGTGGAGATGTACCGGAACGGAGTCAGCGTCGGGACCGACACTCTGGTGAGCGCGGGTGCCATCAACCAAGTCGTCTACGTCGGCGCCCGCAACAACAACGGGGCGGCGGCGAACTTCACCGACACGAACCTTGCGCTGGCGGCTCTGCATACCGGCCTGACCGACGCCGAGGCCCTCACGTGGTACAACGCCGTCCTCGCCTACCAGACCGCCCTCGGCCGTAATGTGTGACCACTGCTCACTGATTACTGATTACTGCCCACTGAGCCTATGGCCGATCCCGAGGTAAGAATCAAAGTAAAGGCCGACGCCGAGGTCGCGAAGAAAAGCTTTAACGAGGTCTCGAAGTCGGCGAAGGAATCCGCCGATGCAATCATTGCCGCCGGCAAACGCATCGAGCAGGCGGACAAGGAGCGTCGCGACGAGCTGCTGAAAGCGCAGGCGGAAAAAGTCCGCGCCTGGAAGGAGGAGAAAGAAGCCGCCAAACGCGCCGCCGATGAGGCCGCCGCCGCCGAGCAAAAAGCGGCCAACGATCGCGCCGCATTCATCCGCGGGCTGAACGACAAACGGAAGTCGATGGCGGACTACGCGCGCGAGATCCCGGTCGTCGGGCGCGCCCTGGACCTGCTGAAGAACCCGGTGGTCCTCCTCGCCGGCGCGTTCACCACCTTGGCGGGCGTGATGAAGCGCGGCATCGGTGAGTTCGCGCAAGCCGAGGAGCAGAGCGCCCGCCTCGATGCCGCACTAGCCCGGTCGGGCCAGCTCACCGACCAATACCGCGCCAGCCTCCACGATCTCGCCGGCCAGCTCCAGCAGACCACCGGCATCGCCGACGATCAGTGGCTCGAAGCACTCCGCAAGCTTACGCAGTTCGGCGCCACGGAAGGCACGATCGGGCAGGCGGCCGAGGCGGTGAAGAACCTTGCCGGCATCATGGATGGCGACCTCGCCGGTGCCGCGAATCTCGTGGGCCGCGCCCTGCAGGGCAACTTCGAGGTGCTCGGCCGTTACGGCATCGAGGCAAAGAACCTGACCGAACTATTCAAGGAACTTTCCGAGAAAGGCGCCGGCCAGCTCGATGTCCGCAGCGAGACCCTTATCGGCACCTGGGGCCGGCTCAAGAACGCGACCAACGATCTCTTCGAGTCCATCGGTGGGTTGATCAACCGCAGTGGCCTACTCAAGGGAGGGCTGGAAGCCATCATCAACGCCTTTGAGTGGTGGAACGACCGGATCGGGGAATCGATCCCCCGCGTCAAGGGCCTCACCAACGCCGTCGATGACCAGGCCGCCGCCCAGGCCGCTGCCGCCACCGCCACCAAAGCCAACGCCGAGGCCAACGCCCAGCTCGACGACAAACTCAAGTCGATCACCAAGAATCTCCAGGACCAGGACGCGCTCCTCAACAAGCGCAAGAGCCGCGCGGACCGCGTCGCCGCCGCCGCTGAGCGCGCCGAGTTAGCTTTGATTGATGCCTCGGGTCTGTCGCCGGCAGCGAAGGAATTCGCGAAGTTCCAGACCACCAGCCGCTACGCCGAGGCGGCCCAGAACCGGGAGAACGTGCTCGTCAGCCAGCAAGCCGCCGAGCGCCGCGCCGCCATTGACCGGCTAAGCCTGGAAGATCGCCAGCTCGCCACCGAGGCGTCGGGCATCGCCAGCCGGCTGCCCGAACAGGAGGCGCAGGAAAAGAAGAACGAGCTAGTACGAAGAGCTCGGGCCGAATTGGAGGCGCTTGAATATGGGGACCTGCAGAGCCCGGACGTGGCGGTGTTCGCACAAGCCTCGACCCGCGCCCACGCCATCCGGGGATTCCTAGCCGGCGCCACGGAAACCCCCACCACGCTCGCGGCAGACCGGCTGCGGGCACAGACCATCGCCACCCGCCGCGCGGAGATCGCGGGGCTACGATCAAACTCGCTGGCGGAATATCGCGCCTTCGAGCAGGAGGGGGTGGAAGGGTTCGACGCTCGCGCCGCCGAAGGCCGCTTCGACCGGATCGCCCGTACCGCCGGCGCCTTCAACGCCATTGGCGGCCAGCGCACTGCCGCCAAGGGGCAGGCGGTACAAGGAATCATCTCAGGCGGCGGACTGCAGGAGGCACAGCAACAATACCTCGCCGAAGTGGATCAACTCTTTCGGGCAATGAAGAAGCAGCTCGACGAAGCACGCGACAACCTGCGGAGGGACCGCGATGGCCGTTGAGTGGACACTCGAGTACGCCAGCGTCACCAAGACGCTCGCCGCGTGGGGCCTCGTCGGGCTCACCCGCCGCCGCGTCAACCAGGGCATCGACACGGTCACCTTCCGCCACGATGGCGTCGCCTTCGATGGCACCCCGATCTTCGCCTACGGCGCCACCATCAAGATATTCCGCGACGCGGTAAAATGGTTCGAGGGCCGCGTGGACCAGGTGCCGCGCTACGGCAGCATGTCTGAAGAGGGCATGCAGTACGTCATCGCCGGCCCGTGGTGGTACCTCGAACACCTCGTCTATCAGCAGGGCTGGAACGTCAATAACGGCGCCGGGCTCACCGTTCTCAACAAGTCCCGCGTCCTCCTCTTCCACACCATCACCGGCGCCAAGCTGAACGCCGGCGAGCAGATCGCCGACGTCCTCGAGTACGCCGCCACCACCGCCGCCAAGCCGATCGCCTACGACGACACCGATTTCCCGCCCGTCAACCCGCCCACGGACGAAGCCCAGGACCTGGTCTGCGCCGAGGTGATCCGCCGCGCCCTTCGCTGGGCTCCGGATGCCGTCACGTGGTGGGATTACTCGACCACGCCGCCGACGTTCCATTGCGCGCAGCGTCCAAACCTCGATGCCGCCAGCCTCGCGATCACCGCCTTGAGCGGCCTGCAGATCCAGAGCCGCGATGACATTGTAGTGCCGGCCGTCTATCTCAAGTTCGAGCGCACCGACACCTACGACGGCCAGCCGTATCTGTCTGTGAGTGAGCAGAAGGCGCCGAATGATTCGGTCACCGGCCTCGAAGACAACGCCATCGTGGCCACCGTGCAGCTCGAAGGCGGCAGCGTCCAGAGCGTGACCGCCGCCGTCGAGGTCGAGACGCCAGCGCCGGCGACGGCCGCCTGGTGGCAATCGAAGCTCTCCTGGTTGGCGAACGACAAGATCACCATCGAGGCGGTCACCGAAGCCTCACGCACCAGTTCACTGCCGCGGATCCTCACCCGCGGCCAGCTCGCCGCCTGGATGACCGATTCCGGCGGCAACCCGATCACCGCCGCCGAGGACACGATCTCCGCCCGCATGCGTTACTCGGTTTATTCCGCCGCCACCAAGACCGCTGACCAGAAGCTCGCCGAGTTCGACGAGGTTTTCACCTTCCGCGCCATCGCCACCAATGCGACGACCGGCAGCTATTCCGCGATCGAGAGCGCCCTCGTGGGTGAGAGCGCACCCGAGGGCCTCGCGCAGTATATATATGATGCGGTGAGCGTGCTGCATTGGGAAGGTGGCCTGACCGTCACCCAGCAAGACGTGGACAGCAGCGTCGATCTGATGGGCAAGTTGCTTAACCTGACCGGTGGCAATGCCGCCTGGCTCACCATGAACGCCCTCGTGCAGGAAACGATCAACAACGTGGATAGCGGCACCACGCAGATCAGCTTCGGCCCGCCCCGATACCTCGGACTCGGCGACATCATCCAGCTCCTGCGCATGACGCGCTTCCGCCGCCTCTACATCAACCCGGCCACCCGTGTGAATGGCCAGAGCTACGGCGCCGGCAGCGTCCAGCTCGGCCAGGACACCCCGAAGGAAGCGCCATCGAGCGGCAGCCTGCAGCCGCGCCGGGTGAAAGTCGGCGATGCCGCCGCCACCAGCAAGGGCGCGATCGACCTGGATCCAACCCGCGCGGACGCTGCCGTGGCTGGCGGTGAAGCCCAAGTGATCAAGCCTCGCTGGACCAAGGTCTGCGACAACGGCGTTGATAAATGGTGCCTCGTGATGCGCAGCGCCGCCCTCACCGCCCTCCCGAACGGAGCCGTCGAAGATTAATTACGTTTCACCCCTTACCCCTTGAGTATTTCACTTTGCTGTTGTCCCCGTGGAACCCGCATCAAGTTCGGGTTCGCGCGGCATCGGCGGTATGGGTTCGTCCCGCGGTTTGCCTTGCCGGCACGCTGGACATGGACCTGGCCATCGCTTTTCGCCGGTGGTATCCAACAGGGCGTCCCGATCACCACAACGGACACGGACAAGTGGAGCTGGTACGATGTCTATTCGACGCTGACGATCACCGAGCGAGTCACCTACAGCGGCGACGCCGCCCGGAACCACTCCGCCACCTGGACCGGGACCATCGCCCGTCGAGGCGGCAAGCTCACCGAAAGCAGCAACCTGCCGGTGCGGCCCAATGGGTTCACGGAAGTTCCATCGGACGCCTTCCTCATGCTGCCACGGCACCGCCTGGTTTACGGCCCTCCGGCGGACTACGTTCAGAGCGTCGAGAGCACCGAAACCGTCTTCCGGTTTCGCGACAGCTACCACTACGAACTGGTGCAAGGGGGGCAGGTGATCGGCAGCGGATTATTCAGCCGCGAACTGACCCGTGAAGTGACCGGCTTGGTGACAGACGACATGATGGAGGATGACGTCGAGGAGCTGCTCGATGCCGTGGATTTTCGCAGCCTGGATTTTGTCACCAGCGGCACCTCTGGGAACACCGCTCGATCAGCCCAATTCGACATCAATGGTAACATCATTTTGACCACCCTGGACCAACGTCTTCTGCCCATCACCAAACTGACCGGCGAGACCACCCAAACCCCGGCCCGCAACCATTCCAATTTGACCGGCATCGCGCACCCCGCGCTGTGGGCTGGATGGACCCTAAACCCCATCGACATCGAGCCCGAGGCCGCGACCAGTTTAGGCACCGGAATCGACAGCCGGATGCGCTACCTGACCGAGGCCCAGCGGGACCAGCAATCGGACCGCTTTGAAGTGCTCGGAGCGAAGGCGTTTATTGAGCGGCCGCCGGCGGCTCTGTACGGTCGCCAGACGGGGTCGGAATACCACCAGCGGCTGGGCCCTGATTCCTGTGCGAATCTGGCTGCCGAGATAGCCGGAAAGGACCCGATCCTTTTGGGGGCGACCCGAGTCGACGAGCAGCGCCATCCCGGGGTCCAGTCCGTGCGGCCGTGGCAGACCTTTAGAAGGGGGGCTTTCCTCCAGATCTCAGGCACCCCCTGCTGAGTGCCCGCAGCCCCTCTGCAACTGCCCTGCAAGGGAGCCTCCGCCCTCGCTAGTCCGGGCGTGTAGTTTTCCCAAACCTTTGCGAACTTTTCCCAAACCGCGCGCGCCGGCTACGCAGACCCTCGCCTCCGCGCTGGAGCGCGCGCTCGCGTATGAAAGCTGGCTGCCCGGCGGCA
>DALYJJ010000045.1:0-31445 GCA_031969915.1 Bryobacteraceae bacterium
GAACGAATCCACAGGCTGTGCCGGGATCCGAGGATGTTCCGGTAGTCCGCGCGGCCGCCTAACTCGGCGCCTTGATGAATCGTCCTTCCGGCGCTGGTTAACGTCGCTCCCACACCGCCGGCCACGCTCGCCGGGATGATCTGGTTCTCGAAGTCCATCCGGAAGAACGCCGCTTCCAGCGCCGCCGTCCGTCCGGCCCGTGTGCGCACGCCTACTTCGTAGTTCCAACTCATCTCCGGATCCAGTTCAATGGTTCCGCCGGTGGTGTTACTGATCACGTCTTCGGCTCGCGGCGGCGAGAAGCCCCGGTGCACGCCCGCGAAAACCGTGGTCCCGCCGGATGGGCTGTAGGTAAGGCCCAAGCCGGGAATCCACTGGGTGAGATCCGTCCGCCCCCGCACGTTCAGCAGCCGATTCACGCGCTCAAAGCGGACGTGCTCCAGACGCAGCCCCGGCGTGATGCCGAACTTGCCGAAGACGAAACGGTTTTGCACAAAGCCCGACCACGCCGTTGCCTTCCGCTCATTGCTTTCCACCAGCCGCCCATCGCGCGACACCGGCGTTTCGCCGTTGCGCTGCGTCCGGTCCTGGTTCTCGAAGTGGCCGCGGAAGCCGAAGTCCATCTCGTTGCGGATACCCATCCAGTTGCTCGAAACCCGCACCCGCGGCTCAAAACCCGCCGTCACGTAGTCACGCAGCCGCCCCTCGTTACCGCAGGTGGTCAACAGGTTCGCCATGCCCCCGCAGGCCGGGTCCGCCGAATCGTTCGGCCGTTGGTTGGAGTTGCTCGACTGCCTCCACCAGTCGCGCGCGAAGCGCTGGCCGTACACGTTGGTCGCCACCACAACGTTCGACGTTGCCGCGACGGTGTGCGTGATGGCCCCTCCCAGGCGGCGGAAATCGACGAAGTCGTTCCGAAACGGATTGCCGCGCGGATTCGCCTGCCACTCCGCTTCCCGCAGCCCCGAATACGTGAGGTTCGAATCCTCGCCGTAGTAGTTTGCCTTCACGGAAAGCGTCTGGCGCGCACCGATGCTCTGTAGAACCTTGCCCGTCACGTCGGTCAGCCCGAAGCGGGTATTCTCTCTCGCGCCTTCGCCCTGCTTGCGCATCGCATCGAACAACAGTCCCGTCCGCCCGATGGTGGTTCCCCACCGTGCGTGCCCGTTCAGGTAATCGCGGTTCCCGCCGATGACCGTCACCGCTCCACTCGACCGGTCCGGCGGCGCGGGCGTCAGGTAGTTGATCACGCCACCCACCGTCGAGGGCCCGTACAGAACCTGGCCGGACCCCTTCACCACCTCGATGTTGTCGAAGCGGTCCACCGGCGGGTGATAATAACTTGCATTATCGCCATAGGGCGCATAGGAGACCGGAACGCCGTCTTCGAGCAGCAGCACCTTGCTGGAACGCGTCGGGTTCAGCCCACGGATGCCGATGTTCGGGCGGAGACCGAGGCCCTCCTCGCCCCGCGTGAACACGCCCGGAGCCTTGCGTAGAGCCTCGTCGACCGTTAGTACGCGGCTTTGCGTGAGGGTCGCCGCGTCGATCAGCGCCACCGCTCCCGGAGTCGCCGCCAGCGCTGCCTCCGGTCCCACCACCGCCGTCGCGCGAATGGTGACCTCCTGGGCGAGCGTCGCCGGTTGCAATACGATGTCAACAGCGGCGGGCTTGCCCGGTCCGGCAACGATCGTCCTGCGATACTCCGCGAAGCCGTCCGCCGTAATCGACAGCTCGTATTCGCCGCGTCCCGCTTCCACGCGGAAAGCGCCGTCCGCTCCGGTTGCCGCGGCGATCTCCGTGCCCGCGCCGCGCAGTCGCAGCCGAACCGTGGCCCCCGGCACGCTCCTGCCGCTCGCGTCGAGCAAACGTCCTTCAATGGGAAACAACGCCTCACCCAGGAGCACCGCGGCTACCGCCGCGAACGAAGCAAGCACCCTGCCCATCGCGTTCGCTCGACCTCCTCTTCTGCAAATCAGTTGCAGCATGAAGTCCGAGTATAGAGCGATCCGGACCCCGGAGGCAAGCGAAAACAGGACCAGCAGGGATTAAAACGCCACCGATACCTGGAACCGGAAGGTGCGTCCGTCGTTCAGGGTATTGGTGATTGCCCCAAAATTGGTATCCGTGAGCGACAAACCGGGTTCGGCAAACTGGGGCGTGTTGGTCAGATTCACGGCTTCGGCTCCCACTCGCAGCCGGCGTTCGCCGCGCACCGCGAAGTCCCCGGTCAAACCTGCATTCCAGTTGCGAATGGGTGCCCGCCGCAGCACGTTGCGGCCCATGTTCCCACGCTCCTGGCCCGGCTGCACGTAAGTGAAGGCCGAGCGCGGCATCAGTGCGCGCGACACGTCCGGGTGGCCGATGGTACGCCCCAGGACGGACGGATCGACGACGTTCGGCCGGTCGCCGCCGATGCCGTCGACGTTCCCGAAGCCGGGTGCATCGGAGCCGGTTTGCAGGTTGAACGTTGTTCCCGACTTGGCCAGAATCACCGAACTCATGCTCCAAGCGCCCAGCCGCCGAGCCCAACCCGAGGCCGGTCGCGGCAGGGCATAGTTCAGCCGGAGCAGCGCCGCGTGCGGTTGGTCGAAGCGGCTCCGCCCCTTCATGTCGCCGTGCACGTCGAACTCGCCCTGGCTGCGGAAGCGGAAGGAATCGTTATCGTGCGCCACGTTAGTGTAGTCGCCGCCGAGATCGATCGCCTTACTGAACCAATACGAGGCGTCCAAGGAAAGGCCGCGCCAGGAGGGAATCAGAAACGATGTCCGCACGGCGTCGAAGAACGCCCGCGAACCGTTCGTCACTCTGCGGATATCGACATGGTTCGGGTTGGCGCGCCGCTGGTCGATCGTGCGAGTGGTCAATTCCACCCCGCTCATCGGGTGCGCCCGGTTGAAGAACCAATGATGGAGCAGCTTCACGGACCGGCTTCCCGTATAGCCCAACTGCCAGCGCCAGGACCGGCGTGGTTCAAACTCCCAGGAGATCCCGTACTGGCCTGAATAGGGGCTGCTGAGGTTCTCCTGGTAGTCATAGAGCACGGTCCGCGGCAGGCGGCTCAAGTCCACCGGCGCGGGCGGCCGCACGGCCACCAGGAGGTCCGGATCGAAGACCACCTGCTTGATGTTGCCTGGGGCGTTGAACCGGACTTGCTGGAACGTGACGGGAAAGATCTCACCGTAGTGCAGCCCCGCGGCGGCTCGCAGCACGCCCAGCCGCGCCCGCCCCGGCCGCCAGGCCACTCCGGCAAAGGGACCCAGATTGTTCCAGTCGCTGTAGTAAGGCAGGCGATTCCGCCGGTTCACCTCCACCGGGCGGGTGATCGGCCGGTAGCCGGCGCCGAGCTGAATCGTCAGGTTCGCCCTCGGCGACCACTTGTCAGAAGCATAGACCCAATGCTCCCAATACCGGAAGCCCCGCGCTCGTTCGCCCACTGAGAGAAACCACGTCGTCGGCAATCCCAGGCGCAGATTCGTGATCGCGTCGTTGCCGTAGTTATTGTTGAACGACAATGCCCCGAGATGCGCGTCGGACTCTGTGCCGTTCAGTTGCCGGCGGATGCTCTCAAAACCGAAGGCCGCCGAATGCCGGCCTGCCGTACGGCGCACCTGCGCGGCCCCTCGCCAGTTGTTCACGGCGCGGTCGGTCGGGATCGCATTCTGCGGGTTGATCTGGGTCAGCACGTTGCTCGTGAAGATCTGCGGCCCCAGGTTGTTGTTCTCAGGCACCAGTTGAATCGTAGCGCGGTCGAACCGGAATCCGAGTTGCGAGACGGTGCGCGCCGACCACTCCCGGTTCCAGGTCGCCGCCGCCGTGTGGGCGCGCGTCGTGGTGTCCGGATTCTGTCCCTTTAATAACTGAAACGCGAGCACCCGCTGCGCCAGGAAGGAATGGGCGAACACCAGAGTGTCGCGCTCGGAAAGCCGCTGCTGCAGCCGCGGTGCAAGGCTGTTGTTCGCCACCCGCTGCGGTGCGTTCAGGTTCACCATGCGGATGTCGATATCGGTGCGATTCGGCAGCAGCGCCGGGTATGCGTCCAGGATCCGCTGCACGTAGGCGCGCTTCTCCGGGTGGTCCGTGAGAGGGGTCCGCTCACTGGCCAGCGGCGCCAGGATGTTCCCGTTCACCATTCCGCGAATGCGCTGCAGCGAGCCCGTAGCGCTGAACGCCGCGCCCCGCCACAGCCTCCCACCCGTTTCGAGCGCCAGTTGGTTCTCGCGCGCGGGCTGCACCGGACCCACCTGAAAGAATGCCCGCGCCGAGGTGGCGCTGTTCAGGTGAGTCCACGTCAGGCGCCCGCGCCACGAAGCGGCCCCGTTCGGCGCCGCCAGAAACGGCGCGGCCGGCGCCTGCCCGTACTCCGCTCCGAAGTAGTTCCGCCCGGGCTGGAATTCGGTGATCACTGTGGCCGAGGTGCCGATGCGCTGGTTCAGTTCCTTCAGTGCGTTGTTGTCGATCAGGTTGAACTGCACGTTCTCATTGCGCCGGCTCTCGCCCGACCGGGTATCGGTCTGTCCCAACAGGTTTAACTGCGTGCGCTCCGCGTTCGATTCGCGCGCGGCCGGGGCCGGTGGCGCGGGTTTGTCGTCATTCTTCGACGGCGGCGTTTGGACACCGGTCGCGGCTAGCAGAATCGGGAGGAGCCAAGTCATCGATGAAGCAAAGCGGCGTGGCTCCTTGCATGATACAACAGTGGGCGGGATGTCCTACCGGAGTGCTTGTGTCGTTCTGGGTCTGTTGCTAGCCAGTTGCAAGACGAGCCCGCAGACGCTGCTCGATCGCGCCGGCCGCCTGGCCGCTGAAGGCAAGTACGGCGAGGCGGTGATTCTCGCCCGCCGCGCACTCCAGGCCGAGCCCAACTCCGGCGACGCCCTCTTCCATCTCGGTCAGTGGACGAGAGCCGACGGCGATTCCCCGGGCGCGTATCCCATCCTCCTGCGAGCCGTCGAGCTGCTCCCCGGCCGGGAAGCTCCCAAAGTCGCCGTCGCCGAACTCTGCATGGAAGCCATCCAGGCCACCGGCGGCCGGGGCAGGGGTTACTACGATCAACTCACCGCCGTTGCCGCCGACCTCAACCGCCGCTTTCCCGCTTCGCCCGAAGGTCCTCGCTACCAGGGCTACCTCGCCTTGCTCGATAACCGGCCCGCCGATGCCGTGCCGCTCTTCCAGGAAGCCGTCCGGCGCGATCCCAAGCACGCCGCCGCGAAGTTCGGTCTCGCCGAGGCCCGAATGCAGGCGGGCGACCCCGAAGCCGAGGCCTTTGCCAAACAACTGCTCGCCGAAAACCCCACCGCCGCGCCCCTCTATCGCCTGCTCATGATCGAGTACATCCGCCAGGGGCGCGGGCCGGACATCGTCGCCCTGATCGAATCGCGCGCCCGCGCCGTTCCCCGCGATCTCGCGGTTCGCATGCAACTCGCCGCGGCCTACAGCAGCGCCGGCCGCGCCGCGGACGCCGCCAGGACGCTCGAGGCGATCCTCGCCTCCCCGGCTGAGTTCCCCGACGGCCCCTTGGAAGTCGCCGAGTTCCACCTCGCCGCAGGGGAAGCCGAGCGCGCTCTCCAGGTCCTTGACCAAGCCGCCGCGCGCCAGCCGCAGCGTGCGCTCATGTATCGCAAAGCCGCCTTGCGAGCCCTCACCGGCAGGCCTGCGGAGGCGGCTGAACGCCTCAAGGCCCTGCTCGCCGCCAACCCCAACGACATCGACCTGCGGGCCCTCTCCGCCGCCGCCGATGCGAGTTCCACCGACGCCGCCACCCGCAAGCGCTCCTCCGATGCCATCGAAGCCCTGTTCAAGGAAAACCCTAAGCGGGCCGACCTCGCGATGCTCGCCGCCGAGGCCGCTGCCGATCGTGGTGACCTCGCCGAAGCCCGCCGCCGCGCCGGCACCGCCGTCATCCTCGGCGCGGGCTTTGACGCCCACCTCCTGGCCGCCTCCATCGCTCAGCGCGAAGGCGATGCCGGCGCGGCCGTCCGTCTCGCCGAGGACGCGCTGGCCGTGTATCCGAACGCCCCCGCTGCTCAGTTTCTGCACGCCGCCGCCACGATCAATCGCGGCGATCCCAGGGCGGCCGGGCTCGTGCGCTCGCTCGCCGGGCGCTTCCCGGACTCGCAACAGGTGACCATTCTCAACGCTCAGCTCGCGCTGCGCGACGGCCGGTTCAAGGAAGCCATCGCCCTGCTCGCACCCCTTCAGGCGGACCCCGGCGCGGCGCGCGTCCTCGCCCTCGCCCACCTGGAATCCGGCAACCCCGGCGCTGCCGTCGCGCTGCTTCGCCCCCTGGCGCTGCAGCAGGCCGGCGACCCCGCGCTCGCCCTCTCCCTCGCGCGCGCACTTGACGCCGCCGGCGACCGCCCCGCCGCGGCCGCCGTCCTGCGGTCCGCTTTGGCCCAACGCCCCGACGACGGCTCGCTGCACGCCGCCGCGGCATCGCTCGCCTGGGAGGCGAAGGATTACGCCCCCGCCGAAAGCGGATTTCGCGAGGCGATGCGCATCCAGCCCTCGAATGCGAGCCACCAGAACAACCTCGCCTACTTGCTTGCCGAACAGGGAAAAAACCTGGACGAAGCGCTTGCCCTCGCGCGCCGCGCCACGGCTCTCGACGGCGCGAACCTCGAATACCGGGACACGCTCGCGTTCGTTTATCTCCAGCGCAAGGAGCCCAAACAGGCGGTCGCCCTACTCACGGAGCTCACCGGAAAGACGAACCGACCGGCCTTCTATTTCCGGCTTGCCCAGGCCCAACTCGCAGCCGGCGATTCAGCCGCTGCGCGCGCCGCCGCCCTTGCCGCTCAGCGAGCCAAGCCGTCGCCTGCGCTCGCGCCCGAGATCGCCCGCTTCCTCGCCGCTCTCCGCTGACCGGCCGCCAGCGCCAGACCCCCGCCCACCAGCAGCAGGCCGCCCGGCTCGGGCGTGATCGTGAAGTTCGCATCCTGCCCTTCCACCGTGAACCACAACTGCTCATCGCCGCCCGCGCCGGTGGAGCGAACGCCCGTCACCTTGCCGCGCACCACCCAATCGTGCGCCGCCAGATTCTCCGTCGACACCAGTAACTGAGTTACGAACGCCGTTCCCGGCGTGTTCGCTGAACCGTTCACGAAAGCCCCGTCGGCAATCGCGAGCGTCGGGCTCGAAAAGCTGAAGTTGGAAAACGTCATCGACGAAGGATCGCGGCTCGCCCGCGCATTGAAGATCAGCGCGTTGAACGCGGCGCCCGGCGATGCACCCTGCAGCGTCTGCACGGTTGCCCCCGGCGGCGTGGGTGAGAACGTGCCCCAGGACAGCGTGGTCGTCGAAACCGTGCCGTTGATCATCCGGTAGATGAACCCTTCGCCCGCCAGGTGCTCGATCTCCAGGTCGTAAGTCCGGCCCACCAGTCCCGAAGGATGATTCGAGTTGGCGCCCAAGCCCGCCGTGATGTACGTCGCCGGATTCGCCGTTCCCGAACTCCGCCCCAATTCCATGTCCCAGTTCGTATGCGACATCCGGTACTTCGTGCCGAACACCGTCGCCGTCCGCGCGTAGCCCTGCACCATGTACGAGTTCACGTAGATGGCCGCGCCCTGGGCCGCGGTCAGCGGAAGCAGCGCTCCGGCCAGGGCCAGGCTCGCCGCTCTCATATCCGCCCCGCCGCCAGCGCTTCGCGCCGCGGGCGTGTCTCGCGCCCGTTCTCCACTGCGCCGCGCCGCGAGTACTGCCGGATCAAGCCGAACAATCCAATCAGACCCCCGCCCGCCATCAGGTACCACGATGGCGGCTCCGGCGCCGGCGTCGCGATCGTGAAGTTCGCGTTTTGCCCTTCGATCGTGAACCACACGTCGTCGTCGCCGCCGTTTCCGCCCCGTACGCCGGTTACTCGCCCTCTCACCGTCCAATTGTGAGTGGCGAGATTCAACGGCGAAACCAGCAACTGGGTGGATGTCGTCGTCCCCGGCGTGGCCACGGAGCCGGCCAGAAACGCTCCGGTGGACGTGGTCAGCGTCGGACTCGTAAAGGTGAGTCCGCTGAAGGCCATGGACGAAGGGTTGCGAATCGCCCTCGCGTTGAATACCAGCGCGTTAAAGGCTGCCCCCGGCGCCGTTCCGCGCAGTTGCGCCGCGTTGGTGCCCGGCGGCGTCGTTGTGAACGTGCCCCAGGAGAGCGTGTTCGTGGCCGCGCCGTTCGTCATCCGGAAAATGAACCCCTGACCGGTCAGGTGCTGTAGTTCCAGATCGTAGGTCCGGCCCGATAGAAACGTCAGGTTGCCCAGGTTGATGTTGATCCGGCTGGCCGGGTTGCCGCCGCTTGCCGTCAGTCCGAGGGTCTCGTCAAAACCGGTGGGGGACAACCGGTACTTCGCACCCACCACCGTCGAAACCGCCGTGTATCCGCTGACCAGGTCGGAATTGATATAGATCATGCTGCCGTGCGCCGCGCAAAGCGGGAAAAATGCACACAGCAGAAATAGGTTCTTACCCTTCATACCTTCTCCGCACGTACTAGGAAATTAGTGCTATGTCGAGAATAACGAAGGGTGGGCAACGTGCCACTTAGCACCTTGCCCTAAGGTAAGGGGGAAAACGCCTGATCCGGACGGGACAAACCCTAGCCTAGCCGTGGCGAATGACCAGCACGTCGCCGTCCTTCACCACGTACTCCTTGCCTTCCAGACGAAGAAGTCCTTTTTCCTTCAGGCCCGAATACCCGTTGAAGTCGACGAGCTGTTTCCAGTTCACCACCTCGGCCCGGATGAACTTCTTCTCGAAGTCCGAGTGAATCGCTCCCGCCGCCTTCACCGCCGTGCTGTTCTTGGGAATGGTCCAGGCCCGCACTTCCGTTTCGCCCGCCGTCAGGAAGCTCATCAGGCCGAGCAGCGAGTATGTCGCGTTGATCAACCGTTCCAACCCGCTGTCCGTCAGGCCGTAACTGGACAGAAACTCCTTCGCCTCCTCGGGGCCCATCTCGGCAAGCTCCGCCTCGATCTTGCCGCACACCGCCGTCACGCCCGTGTTCGCCTTCCCGCCCAGCGCGCTCTCGCGGTATCGCTGCTCCACCTCGTGCAGCTTGGCGGCGTCCTCCTCGCCCAGGTTCATGACATACAGCATCGGTTTCAGGGAAAGAAACTGAAAACCGCGAATGCGCTTCTCGTCCTCGTCTTCGAACTCGAGCGACCGCAGCGGCTGGTTGTTCTCCAGCGCCTCCTTGCAGCGCACCAGCAGGTCCATTTCCTTGTCCAACTCAGGAAGGCGCTGCTTCTTGCGGTCCTTCTCGACGCGCTCCATGCGCTTCTCCACCACGACGAGGTCGCTCAGGATCAACTCCATGTCCACGTCTTCGGCATCGCGCAACGGGTCCACCGATCCCTTCTCGTGCGGCACCGAATCGCTTTCGAAGGTGCGCAACACGTGCGCCAGCGCGTCCACCACGCGCAGGCTCGCCAGGTAGCTCGGGTCGCGCAGCGCCTCCTTCGAAATGGCCGGGAAATCCAGGTACTCCACGGTCGCATGCGTTACCTTCGGCGGCTCGAAAATCTTCGCCAGCTCCGTCAGCCGCTGGTCCGGCACCTTCGCCACGCCTACGCGCGTCTCCATCGACCCCACCCGCGCGGCTTCGTGCACGCCGGTGAGAATCGTGAACAGTGAGGTCTTGCCCACCATCGGCAGGCCAATGATTGCAGTCTTCATGAGTGTGTTCTAAAGCGGTACGTCGATCAACGTGAGGATCTCTTGGATCAGGCGGTCGCCAAACTCGGCGAGCCGTGAGGAAAGCGCCACCCGGGTGTTGACCACCAGGCGGTGCGCGAACACCGGTGCGGCCAGGCGCTTGACATCGTCGGGAATCGCAAAGTCGCGGCCTTCCAGGAGCGCCAGCGCCTGCGTGGCCCGATAGAGCCCCTGCGCGCCGCGCGGGCTCACTCCCAGCGAGAGCGATTCGTGGGTGCGCGTCTTCTCGACAATCGCCAGCATGTACTCCACCAGCGAATCGTCCACCGCCACCCGCTCCACCTGGGCCTGCAAGCGGAGCAACTCTTCCGGCGAGAGCAGTGCGCCCGGCCCACCCTCGTGCATTCCCGCCCGCTGCCGCAGGATGTCGCGCTCGCTCTCCGCGTCCGGATACCCGATCCGCAATCGCATCAGGAACCGGTCCAACTGCGACTCCGGCAGCGGGTACGTCCCGTGATGCTCCACCGGATTCTGCGTCGCGATCACCATGAACGGCTGCGCCATGCGATAGGTGTGCGTGTCCAGCGTCACCTGCCGTTCGTTCATCGCTTCCAGCAGCGCGCTCTGCGTCTTCGGCGTGGCCCGGTTGATCTCGTCCGCCAACAGAAAATTAGTGAAAATCGGCCCCGGCTTGAATTCGAATTCCTGTTTCTGGGCGTTGTATATCGTCACGCCGAGCACGTCGGAAGGCAGCATGTCGGAGGTGAACTGCAGCCGGTGGAAATCGCACCGCACGCTGCGCGCCAGCGCCTGCGCGAGCGTCGTCTTACCCACCCCCGGCACGTCCTCGATCAGCAGATGCCCCTTCGCTAAGAGGCACACCAACGATAACCGCACGACTTCCGCCTTACCGCGCAGAACCGTGCTCAGCGAATTCTCCAGATCGCTCAGCTTCGAGACGTCGGCCGGCGGGAGTTCGGAGATTTCCCGCGGCATCATACCCTTCATGATACCCGCAACTCGTCCGCGGTATGCTGAACGGAACCGTGCCCACGCTCAAATCCGGCGATCGCCTCTCCCACTTTGAGGTTCTTCAAAAACTGGGCGAAGGCGGCATGGGCGTCGTCTACCAGGCGCGCGACGTGAACCTGGATCGCCTCGTCGCCCTGAAGGTTCTCTCCGAACAGGCCGCGTCCGACCCCGCGCGCCGTGCCCGGCTGATTCAGGAAGCCAAGTCCGCCTCCGCCCTCAACCACCCGCACATCGTTACCATCCATGAGATCGATACCGCCGGCGACGTCACCTTCATCGCCATGGAGCACATCGACGGGCGCCCGCTTGATCAACTCATCCCCCAGCGGGGCATGCGCTTCCCCGAGGTGTTGAAGCTCGGCGTGCAGATCGCGCACGGCCTGGCCGCGGCCCACGCCGCCGGTCTGATCCACCGCGACGTCAAGCCGGCCAACATCATGGTGAGCGAGAACGGCGTCGCCAAGGTCCTCGACTTCGGACTCGCCAAGCCTTCGGCGGCAGCAACCGCCGCCACCGCCACGCTCACCTTCGCGCAGCCGATCACCAAGGAAGGCGCGGTTACCGGCACGGCCGCCTACATGTCGCCGGAACAGGCCGAAGCAAAGGTCCTCGACCGGCGCTCTGACATCTTTTCCCTGGGTATCGTCTTATACGAAATGCTCTCCGGACGGCGCCCCTTCGAAGGCGACTCCGCCGCGTCCACCATGGCTGCGATTATCCGCGACGAGCCCAAGCCGCTGCGTCAGGCAGCGGAGTCCATTCCGGCGGAACTCGAACGAATCGTCCTCCGTTGCCTGAAGAAGGACCCGTCCCGGCGCTTCCAGCACGCCGATGATCTCGCCGTCGCACTGGCGGAGCTGAAGGAGGAGTCGGATTCGAATACGCTGGCCGCGATCCCCGCCGTCCAGCCTGCCGCACGACGCCGCTGGCCCGCCGCCGCGGCCGCGCTCCTCCTCCTCCTGGTTGCCGCCGGCGCCGCCTGGCAGTGGTCGCGCACCCGCCAGCCTCGTGCGAAACCTCGGGTCGTACAAGTCACCAACTTCGCCGGCATCGAGTCCTACCCTGCCTTCTCACCGGACGGCAGGCAAGTCGCCTACGCCGGCGGTGACGGACCAGTCCAGGGATCCGACATCTACGTGGCTCTGTTAGGCGATGCCACGCCCCTCCGTCTGACCAGCGACCCCGCTCCGGAGACCTGGCCCGCCTGGTCCCCCGATGGCCGCCAGGTCGCGTTTCGCCGCGCCGGAGAGACGCCTGGCATCTACACCGTTCCGGCCCTGGGCGGCCCCGCGCGTCTGGTCGCCTCGTTCATCACCAACGGCCCGCACTCGTGGTCGCCGAAAGGCGACTGGATCGCACTCGCAGCCACCACGGCCGCCGGGCAGGTTCCCGGACTCTACCTCGCCCCCGCGCAGGGCGGAGCCCCTCGGCGGCTCCCGCTGCCGGAAGACCAGGTGCGCCGGCTGTCAGGCGCCGTGTTCTCCCCCGATGGACGGTCCATCGCCTTCGTCGTCAGCCGCGGCGTCGTGATCAACGCGATCTACATCCAGAACCTCACCGGGGACTATGAGGCCTCCGGAGCGCCGCGTCTCGTGGCCCAACCCAATCATGCGGTTCAGGGCATCGCCTGGACCGCGGGCCAGGACGCCCTCGTGTACGCCGGCGGCATGGGAAACTCACGGCTGTGGAAGGTCGCCGCGGACGGCAAGGCGCCTCCTGAGGTGATTGAACTCGCCGGCCTGCGCGCTCTGTATCCCACCCTTTCCCGCGATGGTCTCCGGCTCCTGTACTCGTACTCCCTGCAAGATGTCGATATCGTCCGGCTTCCGGAAGCGGAAGCCCCTTCGCCGCAAGTCGCTTCCACTTCCATCGAGATGAGCCCCTCCCTTTCTCCCGACGGCGCTCGCATCGCGTTCAGTTCCACTCGCAGCGGAGACCCGGAAGTCTGGGTGGCCGATGCCGACGGCGCTAACGCCGTGCAAGTGACCAACAAAGTCGGCGTCTATCAGGGCTCGCCGAGCTGGTCGCCGGATGGCCGCTCCCTTGCCTTTGACTCGCAGCGCCGCGATGGTCTGTGGGACATCTATGTGACCGGCCTCAGCGGCGGCGTCCCCCGCAAGGTAGCCGAACCCGGCTACGCACCCAGTTGGTCGCGCGATGGGAAGTGGATCTACTTCGGCTCCAACCGCACCGGCCGCGATGAGATCTGGCGTGTTGCCGCCGGCGGAGCATCCTCACCCGAGCGCCTTACATCCGCAGGCGGCGCCGTCCCGGTCGAGTCACTCGATGGCCAGACTCTCTACTATGTCCGCCGGGCCGTGGCCGGAGTGCCGCTGCTCGCCAAGAAGCTCCCCGACGGACCCGAGCACGAAGTTGCCCCGCATGCGACACGAGCCTTCGCCGTCACGGCCCAGGGCATCTACTTCATGTCCGCCAAGCCCGGGAACCCGGTCGATTCCCTGTGCTTTTACGACTACGCCAAGGGAGCCGTCCGGACCGTTCGTCGCCTGGAAGGCGCGAGCCCGTTCGGTCTGGCCGCCAGCCCTGACGGAAAGACTCTCCTCGCCGCCCTCGCCCTTCGCCGCGGCGCGGATCTCATGATGATCGAGAACTTCGAGCCCTAACGCTGCGTAGCCGGCCCGGTCAGGGAACGGGCTCGTATACGACGAAGGCGAATCTCCTGGAATCGGGAGACCAGGAGTTGACGTTGATCGTTCCCTGGCCGCCATAGATGGTCGCAAGCGTGGTGACCGGCGCTTCCTTCACCGTGCCGCCCCGGGGCGCCGCGCGCAGCCGGAGTTGGACGCCGGGCATGCGGTCATTGTGGCCCTTGGTGCCGGCGGGGAAGCTGAGGAAGACCATCGTTTTGCCGTCGGGAGATAGGTGGGGAAACCAGTCCTCGAGGGGATCGTTCGTGACTTGCTGGGCCAGCTTGTCGCCCGGGCCCGCGCCGGCGGCGGGCATGCGCCAGACATTCCAGGCGCCGCCCCGATCCGAATTGAAGTAGATCCACTTGCCGTCGGGCGAGTATTCGGGCCCGTCGTCGTAAGCTCCCGCCGAGGTCAGTTGCTCTTCGGTTCCGTCGCCCGTGGCGGGCGCCCGGTAGATCTCGTACTTGCCGTTGCGCAGGCCTACAAATAGTAAGTGCCGGGCATCGGGAGACCAGCCGTGGAAGTAACTAGGCGCCTTGGGGGTAATGAGCTTTACGTTCTTTCCGTCCGCGGTAGCCGTAAACACCTGCGACTGCCGGGACTGCGGCGTGGAGGCCGAGAAAGCGAGCAGTTTGCCGTCGCGCGTCAGGTCGTGGTCGTTGTTGCAACGATAAGTGCCGCCCTCCAACTCCACCTGTTGCAGGGCGGGGCCGGCCAGCGGCACGCGGTATAAGTTGCCGTTCGTGTTGACGAGTAAGTACTGGCCGTCGCGCGACCAGTTCGGAGCCTCGATCACCCCGTCTCCCGTGAAGATCACCTTCGACTGGCGCGCGGCCACATCGAAGATGGTGATCTTACTGCGAAATCGCGGCTGCGCCGGCGCCGGCGCGGGCTGGTTTTCCAGACGCACGTCGGAGAAGACGGCCGTCTCGGTCACTTCGGCGTTGTGGGAGGACACGCCGAGGCCGACATACACGGGATCGCGGAGATCGAGCGTGATGGGACCGGTGGCGGTGCCGCCGGCGAACACGGTGATCCGGTTGCCGCGCCGCTCGATCCGGAGACGCTCGGGAGCTTTCAGCGGCGAACGCAGTTCCTCGGTGAGGCCGCCCGCCGCGGCGCGATACTGAAGCGCGGTCAGGCCGTCGCCGTGCAACGCGATATCGGCGTAGGCGGCGCCGGGCGTCAAGTCCTGGCGGACCATCAATACCGCCTTGCGGTGCGGATCGACGCCCGCGCCTTCGAAGCGGACGTTCGCGGTGAGCGCGAAATCGCCGGTGAGCCGTCGGGCGAGGAAGCGAAACGCGTCCACCGCTCCCCAGATGTTGGCGCCTCCGCCGGTGATGCGGTACTCCATCCGCGTTGCGTCGTGTGAGGCGGCGCCGGGCTTGGGGTTGGCGCCGATATCCGTGTTTACGTCGAAGAGGCCGATCGCGGCCGCCGCCACCTGTAAGAGAAGCATCGGCCCTATCTTACTCCCGCCATCCGGCTCCCGCGATCCGGCTCCCGCGCTATCGGCCGCGCCGGCTCAGCCAGACCGCGTTCGGCGCACCCGAGCGCGCGGCGGCGATGTCCGGAAGGCCGTCGCCGTTCAGGTCGCTGAAGGCCATTCCGTACACCGTTCCTTTCCCATCGTTCCAGGAAGCCTCGCGAAAGGCCTCCCCTTTGCCCGCGTTGTAGTAGATGGCGCCCGGGAGTTCCACGAAGCCGATCACGATATCGAGCGCGCGGTCGCCGTCCAGATCGGCGAGGGCGAGAGCATAGGGGACCCGTTCCGCGCCGGGCAGGCGCACCGGTGCGGCGAACCGGCGGCCGCCCACGTTCAGGACGATGAACGCGGCCTTCGCCCGTTCGTCGATGTAAGCGAGGTCGAGCTGCTTGTCGCCGTTGAGGTCGCCCGCGGCGGCGATCCGGATGGCGGCGTTGGCCGCTCCGGCGTGTGTGTTCACCGGGAAGCGGCCCTTCCCGTCGTTCCACAGCACGGCGCCCTGGCCGCCTTCGCGGTGCGGCACGAAGAGGTCGATCGCGCCGTCGCCGTCGAAATCCGCCGCGGCGATCGAAGTTGCCGACTGCGAAGGGATCGGGTCGCAGGCCGGAAACCCGCCCGAGCGGTCGTTCCAGCAGACAAAGCTGGGCACGGCGCGATCGCCGCCGCGATTGGCGGCGGCAATGTCGGGGAACCCGTCGTTGTTGAGGTCGGCGAGCGTGACGTAGCGGGTGACCCAACCGGGTTCGCCGAAGGTGGAAGCGGGCGTGAAGCGGCCGCGGCCGTCATTCTTGTAGACCAGCTTGCGGTCGGGTGCGTCGTTGCTGACGACAATGTCGAGATCGCCGTCGCGGTCGATGTCGGCAAGCGCGGTGGAGTAGGTGCGGTCGGGCGTGGCGGAGAGGTTGGAGGCGGTGTAGCCGCCCTTTCCATCGTTCAGCAGAACACGGTTGTGGAGCGGCTTATGGCGCCCCTTGGCGAGTACGATGTCCACCCGCCCGTCGTTGTTCAGATCGCCCATGCTGAGGCCGGCGGAGTCCTCGCTTGTGGTTTCCAGCAGCAGCGGGGTATCGAAGGAAGCGAGCGCGAAAATCGGAAGCACCCAGAGCAGGCGGCGCATGAAGGCCAGGGTACACGATAAGCTGTTTACATGCCCATGTACGAGTATCGCTGCGGCGAGTGCGGGGAGCCGTTCGAGCGGCTGCGGCGGTGGAGCGATGCCGACTCCGAGATCGAGTGTCCACGGTGCGGAGCGCGGCGGGCGGAGCGCCAGTTGTCCTGTTTTGCCACGGCCGGGTGCGGCGCGGGCGGCAACGGCCGGTTCACCTGAGCGCGCTAGAGTGAGGGCGGCCCGGGTGGCCGCTCGGGAGTGGGCAGGTTCTCATATGCTTCGCGTAGCGTTGTTGCTGGCGGCGGCGGCCTCGGCCGCGGCGACCGATTTGCATCACGCGGCCCGGGCGGGCGACCTGGAACGTGTGAAAGCATTGCTGGCCAGCGGTGTGGACGTGAACCAGCGGGACGTGCTGGGCGGTACGGCGCTGCACGACGCCGCCTGGAGCGGAGAACGCGCAATCGTCGAATACCTGATCGCCCGCGGCGCCGACGTGGGAGCCAAGCACTCTGAAGCCGGTTCGACGCCGCTGCACTATGCTGTGATCACCAACCACGTGGAGATCGTCACCCTGCTGCTCGAGCGCGGCGCGGATATCGACGCGCGGTACCGGTCCGGGAGTTCCGCATTGCACCTGGCGGCAAACCGCGGCTATCGTCCGATGGTGGAACTGCTGCTGGCGCGCGGCGCCAGTGTGCACGTCAAGGACGCGGCGGGAGGCACACCGCTCGACGAAGCCGCCTGGAAAGGACACGCGGAGATCGTGAAGCTGCTGATTTCCCGTGGGGCGTCCGTGCAGGTCCGGAACCAGGACTCCGGGGAGACGCCGCTCCATGAGGCGGCGGTGAAAGGACATCCGGAGGTGGTGGCGATTCTGCTCGACGCCGGGGCGGACCCGAACGCGCGCGACAACTCCGGCGCCACGCCGCTCGACGAGGCTCTTCGGTACCGGCACAATGCGGTGGTCGACATTCTGATGAAGCGGGGCGCGAAGCTGGAGGGGCCCCGCAACTCCGGGCTGCGGCAACTGCACGAGGCGGTGATGCGCGGGAACCTGGACACGGTGGCGCTGCTGCTCGATCGGGGCGCGGACGCGAATGCGCGCTCGGAGGCGGGTTCGACGCTGCTTCACGACGCGGCCTTGAAGGGGCACCGGGAGATCGTTGCCCTGCTGTTGGCGAAAGGCGCCAAAGCGGACGTTCGCAATGCCTCCGGGGCCACGCCTCTGCACGACGCGGCGCTGGGCGGCAACGAAGGTGTCTGTACGCTGCTGCTGGATGCCGGGGCGGACCTGGAGGCGCGGGACACGGAGGGCGGAGCGACGCCCGTCCACCAGGCGGCGTCCTGGGGGCGGTTGGGCGTGGTGAAGCTGCTGGCGGCCCGGGGGGCGCGTTTGGACGCCCGGAACAAGGCGGGTAAGAGCGTTCTGGCAGCGGCGGGTGAGAATGGCCAGATGGAAGTCGTTGAGTTCTTGAAGGCGAGCGGGGCCCGGTAGGACGGGCGGGCTAGGGGCGGGTCCCGGGTTCCAGGGCGAAACCACTGAGGCGGCCTAAAGCCTCTTGCGCAGTGCGCCGATAGACCGGTAGTGACCGTGCCCGACACAGCCACCGCCCTCGCCCACGCCGCCGATGTTCTCACCGACCAGCTTCGGAAGCAGATCAAGCGGCTGTCCGCCGTGGTGGGGCCGGAGGCGGCGGGCCTGGAGAAGCACTTCCAGAAGCGTCTGGAGATGCTGCAGTTGGAGCCGCGGCAAGTACGAGCGCTCTCGGCCATCACCGCCGGGGCGGCCTCGCGGATGCTCCTGGCAGGCAAGCCGCTGGCCTCGTTCCTGGAGGAAGTGGAATACCAGGGCCGGCGGTTGGCCAAGCTGAACCTGCCACCCAACGTGGTGGTGGCGGCGCTGCAGGAGTACGACCGCCTCCTGGCGCCCCTGCTGAAAAAGGCGGCGCCGGGCGAACAGTCGAACTTCCGATGGGTGCGGGAGCAGCTCCATTTTTGCGTCATTCTGACGCTCAACAACGCCTACTACCAGGTTCGCGAGCTCGAGACCCGGGCGTTCTACGAGTTGTCGCGGTGCGAATTGGAAGCGGTGACGCTGGACGAGCTCCTGCAAGGGAGTCTGGCGACTTTGGTGCGTTTCGCCAATGCGAGCGCGGGGCATCTTTTCCTGCTGAACGACGCCGGCACGGCCTGGGTGTTGCGGGCGAGCACGGCCAACGGCATTCCGGCGGCGGTGCGGCCGCTCTCGGCGCCGAACACACCGGCGCTTCGCCGGCGGCTGGGTTCTCCGAAGTATTTCCGGACCGCGGCGGCGCCGGCGGGGACGATGCTGGACGGTTCGTGGGCCGGCCGGTTCGCCTGCTTCTGGTCCATTCCGATCGCCTCCGGTCCACGGATCGCGGGCGTGGTTCAGTTCGCTTTCCCCAGGGAGTACGAATGGCTGCCCCGGGAGCTGGAGTTGCTGACGGGCGCCGCGGAGCGATGTCTGCGGGCGGCCGAGAAAGCGCGCCTGGTGGACGACCTGGCGGCGCACAAAGTCCGCATTCAGCAACTGGCCGAACGGATGCTGCAGGTGGAAGAGGCCGAACGCCGCCGCATCTCGCGCGAGCTGCATGACGAGGCGGGTCAAAGCCTGCTCTGCGTGCGGCTGCAACTGGAGATGCTCGAAGCGTCTCTGCCCGAGGAGCAGGCGCAGGCCAAAGCCAAGCTGAATGAGATTCGCGATGTGACCGAGCACGCCATTCTGGAGATCCGGAGGCTGCTGGCGGCGCTGAGCCCGGCGGTGTTGGAGCAGATCGGCTTGGCCGCGGCGGTCCGGCAGTTGGTGAGCAAACTGCGCCAGTTGCACCCCTGCCGTGTGCGCCTGCATCTCTCCCGCCTCCAAAACGTGCCCAAGCAGTTTGAAAGCATTGTCTACCGGTTGGTGCAGGAGTGCTGTAACAACATTGCGAAGCACTCCGGGGCGAGCAACGTAAACATTTCCGTAAGCGCGTCCGATGGATTACTAAGCCTTGAAGTAGAGGATGACGGAGTCGGTTTCGACGTGGAAGAGGCGTTTGCCCGGCGAGGCGGCTATGGCCTGGCGGGTTTACGTGAGCGCGTCGCCGTACTCGGCGGGTCGTGCTCTATCGAGAGTGTGGTGAACCGGCGTCCCACGAACAACGCCACCCCCGCGGTGCCACAGGCCCGGGCGGCGAGGCAAATCCGGTTAACAAGGGATCACGCCGAAGCAAGCGAAAGCGGGAGAGTCCGAAGAGGGACCATCTTGCGAATCCAGTTGCCTCTGCATCAGGCGGGGGCAGGCAGCGGGCGATTCGTGCCGGCAACAACGGAGCCGGTGCGTGAGCAGAGGGCTGCCGAGTAGGGATCCCGTCCGGTCCGGCCGCTGGCTGTGACCGGGAGGGAAAAACTCCGGGGCGCGAGGCCGGTCCACGGCGGCGCCGAGAAGGAAACGGACTATGGCGAAGATTCGGATTATGTTGGCGGACGATCACACTTTATTCCGCCAAGGGATTCGCACTCTGATCTCAAGCGAGCCGGACATGGAAGTGATCGGCGAGGCCTCCAACGGAGGCGACGCCGTCGAGAAGGCGGGAGAACTGCGGCCGGACGTTGTCCTGATGGACATCGGCATGCCGGGCTTAAGCAGCTTCGAAGCGACGCGGCAGATCAAGAAGAACCGCCCGGAAACGAAGGTTCTGTTCCTCACCATGTACGACGATGAGGACTACCTGGTGGAGGGCATGGAAGTGGGCGCGTCCGGATACGTCTTGAAGGACAGCCCCGCGCAGCAGTTGGTGGCGGCGGTCCGCGACATTTGCCGGGGAGGGAGCTACCTGAGTCCCCGGATGTTGTCACAACTGGTGGACGACTTCCGCTCACGCATCAAGAGCGCCAACCGGCTGCCACGCTTCGCCACGCTCACCACGCGCGAGCGCGAGGTGCTGAAGATGCTCGCCGAGGGCAACTCCGTGAAGGAGATCGCCTGCGACCTGAATCTCAGCGTGAAGACGGTCGAGGCCCACAAGTTCAACCTGATGCGAAAGCTCGATATTCACAACAAGGCGCAGTTGGTTCAGTACGCCATTCAGAAAAAGATCATTAAGATACCGAACCTGGCGTAACCGGCAGCGGTTGCGCCCCCGCGCCGCCGCGCGTGAACTGCCGCGCGTGAACTGGCCGGGGCGGGCGGGGGTACAATCGGAGCGTGACCAACTCGATGACGCGCCGTGCGGCCATGGGCGCGATGGCCGCCGCCGCCACCACACTGGCCCCCGTGGCCACCGCGCAGACCTCCAAGCGCCTGCCCATCCGCAAAGGCGTGCTGATCAGCATGCTGCCCAAAGAACTTCCCATGGAGGACAAGTTCCGCCTGGCGAAGGACTGCGGCTTTGAGCAGATCGAGGCGCACACCGTGACCGACAAAGCGATGGTCGAGGAGATCCGCAAAGCGGCGGAGAAGACCGGCGTGCGGGTGCATTCGGTGATGAACGAAGCGCACTGGCGGTATCCGCTCTCTTCAGCGGATCCGGCCGTGGTCGAGAAGAGCATGGAGGGCATGCGCACCAGTCTCGAGAACGCGGCCGCATGGGGTTCTGAGACCGTGCTGCTGGTGCCCGCTGTGGTGGACGGCAAGACCGGCTACGGCGACGCGTGGAAGCGGTCGCAGGCGCAGATCCGCAAGCTGATCCCGATGGCCGAGAAGCTGAAAGTGGTGATCGCGGTAGAAGAGGTGTGGAACAAGTTCCTGCTCAGCCCGCTGGAGTTCGCCGCCTACGTCGACGAATTCAAGAGCCCCTGGGTGAAGGCCTACTTCGATGTGGGGAACGTCGTTCTCTACGGGTATCCGCAGGACTGGATCCGGACGCTGGGCTCGCGGATCGTGAAACTGCACCTGAAGGACTTCCGTTTCCCGAGGCGCGAGCGCGCCGAGTGGGTGCCGCTGCGGGAAGGTGAAATCGATTGGAAAGCGATCTACCAGGCGCTCGCGGACATCAAGTTCACGGGCACCGCTACGGTCGAGTTGCCGGGCGGCGACGCTGCGTACCTGAAAGAGGTGAGCCGGCGCGTCGATCTGATCCTCGAGTCGGCGTAGGGCGCGCCGGCGCACTCCTGGTGACGGCGGACTCACTATGAAAAAATTCCTTCTCGGACTGGTGGCCGGATTGTTTCTGGCCGGGATGACGGTGCTGATCCTGTTCCTGGCGATGTTGAAGCTGGGGGAGAGCCGTCCGGCCGTTGCCGACGGCTCGACGCTGGTGCTCCGGCTCCAGGGAGACATTCCGGAGCAGCCCGGCATGGAGGCGCCGTTTCCAGGCCTCGGGGAAACCGGCAAGCTCACCATGGCCGAGCACTACAGCCTCCTCCGGAAGGCCGCCGTGGACAACCGCGTGAAGGCGGTGCTGCTGCTGCCGCGGGGCATGGCCACGGGCTGGGCCAAGTTGCAGGAGCTTCGCGAGGCGGTGACCGAGTTCCGGAAGTCGGGCAAACCGGTGTACGCCTGGCTGCGCACGCCGGGCATGCGCGAATATTACCTGGCGACCGCGGCGGAAAAGATCTACTTCGCGCCGGAGGAAGTGCTCGACATCAAGGGCCTGCGGGCGGAGCTGATGTTCGTCAAAGGCACCCTGGACAAGATCGGCGTGAAGATGGAGATCGAGCACGCCGGCAAGTACAAGGACGCCGGGGACATGCTGACCCGCACGTCCGCGTCCCCCGAGACCCTCGAGGTGATGAACTCCGTGCTCGACTCAGTGTATGGCCATCTCCTCTCGACGCTCGCGCAAGGCCGGAAGAAGCAACCCGAGGAGTTGCGTGCGCTGCTCGACCAAGGTCCGTTCCTCGCGGCGGCCGCCGCCAAGGCGGGACTTGTCGACGGGCTGCTCTATGAAGATCAGGTGGAGTCGGAGCTCGCCCGGCGCACCGGACAGGGCGAACTCAAGAAGCTCGGGGCCAAGGAGTATAACCGCGCCTCGGTGGCGGGTTTCGAAGGGAAACACCGGATCGCCCTGCTGGTGGGGCAGGGGGCGATCCTGCGGGGCGCGGCGGACAGCCTCTCGGAAGACGGCATCTTCTCGGATAGCTTCATCAAGCAGATCCGGCAGGTGGGGAAGGACGCCAGCGTCAAAGGCGTGGTGGTGCGCATCGATTCGCCGGGCGGCGACGCGCTCGCCTCGGACGACATCCTGCGGGAGTTGAAGCTGCTCAGCAAGAAGAAACCGACCGTGATCTCGATGTCCGACGTGGCGGCCTCGGGCGGCTACTACATCGCCATGACGGGCGATCCGGTGCTCGCCTACGCGAACACCTTTACGGGCTCGATCGGAGTGATTTACGGCAAGCCGATGTTCCGCGGCCTCTACGACAAAATTGGCGTGACCAAGCAGTTGTTGACGCGCGGGAAGAATGCGGCCATCGACAGCGACTACGAGCCGATGACGGAGGCCGGACGCCTGAAGCTTCGGGAGACCATCGACAGCATCTACGACGGTTTCGTGAAGCGCGTCGCCGAGGGGCGGAAGCAGAAGTACGAGGCCGTGAACCAACTGGCGCAGGGGCGCGTCTGGCTCGGATCGCAAGCGCAGGAGCGCAAGCTGGTGGACGAGTTAGCCGGCCTGACGCGCGCCATCGAGCTGGTGAAGGAAAAGGCCAAGATTCCGGCTCAGGACCGGGTCCGCCTGGTTCCTTTCCCGGGCCGGAAGACGATCTTCGAGGCCCTGTTCGAAACCTCTAACGCTTCTCTCGCCGAGAGTGCGACGGCATCCGTGCAGAAGGAACTGGGGATCCCGGCGCCGCTGTGGACTCAGGTCCGCCTCTGGATGCAGGGCGGCGTGATGCGCGTGATGCCGTACTCGATCGACGTCCGATAGCGCCTTTAGAAGGCCCGGCTGTTGTGGATGCCGTTGGTCTGCAGCACGGCGGCCATCTTCTCCAGCGCCGACTTGTGGATCTGCGACACCCGGCTCTCGTTGATTCCCAGGATCCCGCCGATCTCTTTCATCGTCATCTCGCTGGTGTAGTAGAGCATGACGACTTTCTGATAACGGGCCGGCAGCGTGGACATGGCGCTCTGCAGGACGGAGCGGAGCTGTTCGCGCGCGCACATGGAGTCCGGCTGCGATTCCGGTTTCGAGGGAAAATCCGGCGCGGGAAGGTCTTCCTGGTCGCCGCCGCGCGTGGACGCCGAGACCAGGCCTACGTTGCGAAGGTCGAGGGCCATTTGCCGCCAACGTTCGACATCGATGCCCAGGCGGTCCGCGATCTCCTGCTCCGTGGGCGCGCGCCGCAGTTCGGCCGTGAGGTCGCGCGTCACCGCTTCCACCTGCTTGTGGCGGCGGCGCAGGTCGCGCGAGGCCCAATCGAGCTGCCGGAGGCTGTCGAGGATGGCGCCCTTGATCCGGTGCTTGGCATAGGCCGAGAATGCCACCTTCTTATCGGGATCGTACTTGCCGACTGCGTCGAAGAGGCCGAGCACCCCTGCATGAACCAGGTCGTCCATATCGACGTGGACGGGAAGGCTTTCATGCACACGAACCGCAATCGCCTTGACCAGAGGCAGATGCTCAAGCACTACCTGGTCCCGCTGGGAGGTCTTCGCCTCTGTCATTTGCATTGTCGCCGCGGCACTGGCTGGCATTCTCATTCCCCTTCTTTCCTCGATTCCGCCGCCGGCCCTGTTGCTGGCCTGCGGCGACTCGCGATCCACTGAAGTGCAAGCGGAAGGCCAAGCCGCCCAACCGCCCTTTCTCCACTCGTTCGCTGGCTCTATCCACGGATGGGAGAGGCTCGGGTAAATCCCTGGAAACCCTGAAAACAAAGCCTCTCGCCCTATACTCGCCACGGGAACCGCCGATCTACTCACTAGAGTGCGATCCCGGGCCTAGCGCTCTCCGGTTCCTTTTTGGAACCGGGAGGCATTTTGCCTCGTGTTTCAAAATGGAACGTCCGTTCCGATTCGAAACCCGCGCCGCTTTTCTGCGGCGAAGTTCTATCTTCGTACCAGACAACCGCCTCCCGAAATCCCGCATCCTCCGTGTCTCTCCCTGAAATTCGCCCTAAATCGACTTAAGGTAATCCCCGCCCCTAAGCCTGAGTATTCCGAGATAGGTAGGGTGGAACTCTGGTTTTATTTCGACTGGGACCGCAGATTCAGCGGCTTCTGGGACTAAGGTTCCAGCCGCGTCCCGAGCCACGTCTTGAAAGCCATTGCCGCCAATAGGATCAGGACGAAGAGGCGCACTTTGCCGGAGAGCGTGAAGGAGGCGGAAACGCCGAGCAAACCGTACGCTGCGAAGGCGAGTACCAAGCGTTGCCGCATAGAGCGCCTTCCATTCTCGCGCAACTTCTCCTTCGGTTCCGCGTTCAGAGGATCATGAAACAGTTCCTGACTCTCACGATTACCGCGCTGCTGGCCACGTCGTTGGTTTCGGCCCAGCGCATCCAGAACCGCAAGGAAGCGCAACGGGAGCGCATTGAGCAGGGTGTGCGCTCGGGCGAACTCACGCGGGGCGAAGCGGCACGCCTGCGTGAGCAGCAGCGGGATATCCGTCAGACGGTTCGCCGCGACCGCGTGGACGGCGGCGGGCTCACTCCGCGCGAACGCGCCAAGATCGAGAAGAAACAGGATCGCGCGAACCGCTCCATCGCGCGCCAGAAGCACGACGCCCAGCGGCGGCCGTAACGTCCGGCTGGGGCCCCGCCGGCGGCATGCGTTACGCTGGTGAGTTGGCCGATTACCGCCGCATTCTCGTCCGCGCCACCAACTGGATTGGCGACGCGATCATGTCTCTGCCCGCGTTGCGCGCGATCCGGGAACGGTATCCGGAAGCGCACATCGCGGTGCTCGCGCGGCCCTGGGTGGCGGACCTCTACGCGGGTGAGACGGCGGCGAGCGAAGTGATCCCCTACGAAGGCCGAGGCATCGGAGCGGCGTGGCGTGTAGCGGAGAAGTTGCGCGCCCGCCGCTTCGACGCCGCCATCCTCCTCCAGAACGCCTTCGACGCCGCGCTGATCGCATGGCTGGCGCGCATTCCCTCCCGCATCGGCTACCGCCGCGACGGCCGCGGTTTGCTGTTAACCACCGCCGTCCGGGTTCCCAAGCCCGGCGAGTTACCGCGCCACGAGCGCTTCTACTACCTGGAGATGCTGCGGCGCGCCGGCCTGGTCGATTCGCTGCCCACGGACGCGCCGATCCGGCTGGCGAAGGGGGACGCCGCACGGCGGCGGGGGGAAGAACTATATTCCTCGCTGGGAATACAGTTGCCGGTCCTCGCAGTGAGCCCCGGCGCGGCTTTCGGCACGGCCAAGCGCTGGCTGCCCGAGCGGTTCGCGGAAGCGGCGGCGGCGCTGGCGGGCCAGGCGGGCGCGACGGTGGTGGTATTCGGCTCGGCGGCGGAAAGAGAGCTGTGCGGCCGCGTGGCCGCCGATGCCGCGGCGCGGGGAGCGGCCGCCCGCAACCTGGCGGGCCGCACCACGCTCACCGATTACATCGCCCTCGCCGCGGCAGCGAAGCTCTACCTCACCAACGACTCGGGGGCGATGCACATCGCCTCGGCTTTGGGCGTGCCGACGGTGACCGTGTTCGGCGCCACCGACCACACCACCACGGGTCCCACGGGCAGCCTTGCGCGCATCGTGCGGGAGCCGGTGGAGTGCAGCCCCTGTCTTTTGCGAGAATGTCCGATCGACCACCGATGCATGACCCGCGTCACCGCCGGGCGGGTTGTGCGCGAAGGGAGGGAACTGATGGGCATGGACACGAGACGGAAGATCCTGGATGCCGCCGCCGCGCGCGCGCTGGTGGAGGCCGGTCCCACGCGCCTGGTGTCCGGTTACTTCGATCCGTTGACCGCGGCGCACGCCGATCGCCTGGCGGAGATCGCGCGCGCCGAGCCGGGGCGCAAGCTGGTGGTGCTGGTGCAGCCGTGGGAAGACGCGCTGCTGGACGCGGTTTCGCGAGCCGAACTGGTAGCCGCGCTGCGCACGGTGGAGGCGGTGGTGGCCGGTGAGGAAGCCCAGCGGCTGGCGGGCATGGTTCCGGAGGCGGCGATCCTGCATGAAGAGCGCGCGGACGAAGAGCGCAGACGCCAGTTGGTCGCGCACATCCGCTCCCGTCACGAAGCATGAGCGCGTCGTCGGACATTCTGGTGGTGCGGCTGGGCGCGATGGGCGACATACTGCACGCGTTGCCCGCCGTCGCCACGCTGAAGCACAGCCATCCTCGCTCCCGCGTCTCGTGGGCGGTGGATCCGAAATGGGCACCGCTGCTCGAAGGTAATCCGTTCGTGGATGAGGTGCTGCCGCTGGCTCGCAAGAGCCTGCGCGACGTGGCGCGCGCGTGGAAGCTGCTCCGGAGCCGGCCGTTCGACCTGGCGATCGACTTCCAGGGCTTGCTGCAATCGGCGCTGGTGGCCAGCGCGGCGCGGCCGGATCGCATTGTGGGCTTCCATCATTCGCAGGTGCGCGAGCGGGCGGCGGCGTTTTTCTATTCGGCGTGTGTCGCCGCCCGGTCGGCGCACGTCGTCGATCGCAACGTCGAACTGGCCGTGGCGGCCGGAGCGGCGAACGTCATTCATGCCTTCCCGATTCCGCCCGGTGCGCCCGAAGGAACGCTGCCGGAGGACGGCTTCGTGCTGGCCAGCCCGTTCGCCGGGTGGGCCGCCAAGCAGTGGCCGTTAGAGCACTACGCCGCGCTGGCGCAGGAACTCGATCGAATGGGATTGCGCCTGGTTCTGAATGGACCCCCGGAGGCGCGGGAGACGCTGGCGGCGGGGCGCGCGATCACGCACTGCTCGGGTCTGGCGGGGCTCATTCACGCCACCCGGCGCGCCACGGCCGTGGTGGGCGTCGATAGCGGTCCGCTGCACCTGGCGGCGGCGCTCGGCAAGCCCGGTGTCGCGATCTTCGGGCCCACCGATCCCGCGCGGAACGGGCCCTACGGCGGGACGTTCACCGTGCTGCGCGAGGAGGGCGCCGCCACCACCTACAAGCGGCGCGCGGAGATCGAAAGCAGCATGCGCGCGATTTCCCCACGGCACGTCGCCCAGGAGCTGCGGGCGCGGCTCGAAAGCCGTAGCCGCGGCGCGGCGGGAGCGGCGCAATGACCTTTCCGAAGAGCTACGCCGATACGGTGGCGCGGGCGCGCGTGCCCGCGGGATTTCTGCTGGTAGCCGCTTTCGCGTGGTTCTCCGAACCATCCTGGGCCAGCCTGGCTTGGGGCCTGCCGGTCTCCGCCGTGGGGTTGTGGCTCAGGGGTTGGGCGGCGGGACACCTTGAGAAGAATCGCACGCTGGCTCGCACCGGGCCGTATGCGTGGGTACGAAACCCGCTCTATGTGGGCACGCTGACCGTGGCCGCGGGGTTGGTGATCGCTTCGCGGCAGTGGCCCCTGGCGGTGCTGTTCGCCGCGGCGTTTCTGCTGGTGTATCTGCCCGTGATTCAGAATGAAGAGCAGCATCTCCGGAAGCTGTTCCCCGAGTTTGCCGAGTTCGCGCGAAGGGTGCCGGCGCTCTGGCCGCGCCGCGACCCGGAAGCGCCGAAGGGCCGGTTCCGCTGGAGCCTGTACCGCCACAACCGCGAGTACGAGGCGCTGCTCGGTTTCCTGGCGGGCGCGGCGCTCCTGATGTGGAAGGCGGCGGCGTAGACGCGCCCTCAACGCGCCGGTGGCCGCCGCAACTCTCGCAGCAGCAGGTAGAGCAGCGGCCCGAAGGAGCCGGCCAGAATCGTCAGCGCGATGAACGGCCCGGCAGGCAGGGAGCGGCGCTGCGATGCATCCTTCCCCATCCACAGGCAGGCGAGCACGGCCAGGATCACCAGGTCCACGAACACCTGGGCGGCGCCCCAGCTTCTGAAGTGCGGCGCAATGATTCCCCAGTAGCCAACTTCGCGCAGGGCCAGCCCCGTGAGGATTCCGAACCCGGCAATAACGGCGAGGAGCGCGGCGATGCGAACGGTCAAGTGGAACCTCCTTACGTTCTCGGTTCCAGAGTGCGTCCTTCCCCACGGCGGCCGCAATTACCTGGAAGGTTATTGAAGGCAAGCCGCGCGCGGGCGACAATGACGGAGACGGAGAGGGCATGGGGAGCGATTCGGCACAGACGGCGGCGCACCGGAGCGTGGGATTCGGTCCGATGCTGCGGACGTGGCGGCGGCGCCGGCGCCTCTCCCAGTTGGATCTGGCTCTCTCGTCCGGCGTGTCCCAACTTCACTTGAGCTTCCTCGAGTCGGGCCGCGCCCAGCCGAGCCGGGGCATGATTCTGCAACTGAGCGAGAGCTTGGACGTGCCGCTGCGGGACCGGAACGGCTGGCTGCTGGCGGCAGGATTCGCGCCGATGTTCGCGGCCCGGCCGCTGGACGACCCGGGCATGAACCAGGTGATGGCGGCCGTGCGCATGATGCTCGCCAACCACGAACCATTCCCCGCCGCCGCCGTGGACCGCGCGTGGAACATCCGCCTCGCCAACGCACCGTTTGAGAGGATGAGCGCCCTGTTGGGCCCGGAAGTGTGGGCCCCCGGCGGCGGAACGCATCGGAACCTGATGCGTCTCTTCTTTCATCCGGAGGGCATTCGCCCGTTCGTGACCAATTGGGCCGCCGTGGCTCCGCTGCTCTGGTGCCGTGCGCAGCGCGAGGCGGAAGCGTCCGGCGGCGAAGACATGAAACGGGTGCTCGCGGAGCTCGCCCCGCATCTTGAACCCGGCGGTCTGTGGATGGGCGAGGATCCGGCCTTGTTTCCGGTGCTTCCCCTCGAGTTCGAAAAGGACGGCGTGCGCCTGTCGCTGTTCACCGTGATCGCGACCTTCGGCACGGCTCAGGATGTCACCGCCGACGAACTGCGGATCGAGAGCCTGTTCCCGGCCGACGAGGCCACAGAGCGGTTCTTCCGGCGGACTGCCGGCGGCTGACCAACGTCCCTTGCCGCCCCGCCGGGTGTAGACTACGTGGGCATGAAGATACTCCTGCTTGCCGCGATCGGCACCCTTGCGGCGTTCGGACAATCGCCGGATTACCGCGACGAAGGCATCGGTAAGATCGTGCAGATCGCGATCGTCTGCAAAGACCTGGACGCGTGCAGTGCCCGCTGGTCGCGTTTGCTCGGCCAGCCGGCGCCGCCGCCGCGGACCACGCTGCCGGGCCGGGAGGTGAACGTGAAGTACCGGGGCAAGGACTCAGGCGGGCAGGTGAAGCTCACGTTCTTCAAGACCGGTGACGCAGTGCTCGAGTTGATGCAGCCGGTGGGGCCCGGAACCCATTGGAAGGAACACCTGGATCAGTTCGGCGAAGGCGTCCACCACATCGCGTTTCGCGTGAAGAATCTGGATAAGACGATTGCGGCTCTGGAGGCCGAAGGAATGCCCGTCGTGCACCGGGGGCGGTTCGATTCGAAGAACGGGGACTACGTCTACGTGGATAGCAAAGCCAAGCTGGGCGTCACCATCGAACTCCTGCACTGGGACGACCCGGCAAAGAACTGACTGGGCGGCGGAGAGACCCACGCCGCCCGCAGATCCCCGGCGCTGGCTACTGCTTCTTGGCTTCGAACGGACGGCCCTGACCGCCTTCGCGCGCCGCCGTGCCTTTCAGCATCTCGCCCTCGATGGAGCCGGAATAATTGGTCTTCATCTCGCCGTTCGGCGTGGTCATGACCACGCTAAACGAGAACTTGTCCCCGTCGATCTTGCCGTCGGCGATGTCCATGCTGCGCTCATTGCCGCCAAAGTTCATGGTCATCTTGCCGGTGAGTTTGGCTCCGTCGGCCTTCAGTTCAAACGTTTGGACAATGGTGAAGGACTGGCCATCGCGTTCCATCTTCCGTTCTGAAACCCACTTGCCGTCGATGCTGCCTGCCAGGGCGGCTGCGGCTGCGATGAGGACGGCGAACGTCAGGGTCAGGAATTGTTTCATTGAAATCTCCTTTGCCGGGAACAGCGTACGGCTTTGGGGGGCGCGATGGCGATTCCGGGACAGAGGAAGATACGCGGAAGGACGAAGGAAGGTTACAGGGGGGAAGGAAGTGGGGACGGCGGAGAGCCGCCCCCACGTAAGGAGACTAGGAGCGGCGACGGCGGTAGAGGCCGGCGCCGATGGCAACGAGACCGAGCGCCATCGTGGTCGCCACACCCGGTTCCGGCACTTCGGACGGGCCGTCGGGGGCAACCAGATAGGAGAGGACATACGGGAAGAAGACGCCGCCGTCAAACTCGACCGGGTCGCCGCTCAGCGAGAACAGGGCGAATACCGAGCCGGAGAAGGCGAGGAGCGTGGGATCCGTCAGCGGGCCGCTGGGGGTGGAGGTGCCGGGAAGAACCACCGAGAGGCCGTCGATCACAGCGGAGTTCAGATCGAAGTTCATAATCAGCAGCTCGGTGATCGCCGCATTGGCTACCGCGAGCGTGACGTTTCCAGGGCCTGTCGTCACGATAACTTCGGTGAGGAGCGAATTCGTCCCAAGATCGAGTCCAAGGCCCACTGCGCTACCGCCGAAGGCGAAGAACGTGGAACCCCCGTTCGGAAACACGAGAGCCAGGTCCACTTGACCTGCGGTGGGAATGATCAGGGCCGCGGCCTGTGCGCTGACCGAGGCAACCAAAAGCAAGAGAACGACAGCGAAACGATTCCTCAAGATCGACCTCCGAGACAACTGTTGCGATTTCTCGCTCTGACGAGTATAGACCGAGACTCCACGCGGTGCAATCGACTTTAGTACTATCTTTTACACTTAGGCTCGGGGCAGGTTCAGGGAGTACGGCTAGTGCAGACGAGGGTATTTCGAGCGTCTTCGATACGGCATACGCCTGCTAGCCCCATCGCCATTTCCAGTTCTATTTGAAGGATTTCAGCGGCCTGAACGATGCCTTCGGCCCCGGCCGCCGCTAAGGCCCACAAATACGGCCGTCCGACGCAAACGGCCGCAGCACCGAGGGCGAGTGCTTTCAGGACGTCGGTCCCGCGACGGACCCCGCCATCCAGTAGCACCGGCACTCGGCCCGCAACGGCTGCCACCACCGCCGGCAGTTGGGCGAGGGTTCCCGGAACGCTGTCCAGGCTTCGTCCGCCGTGGTTGGAAACGATGACGCCGCGGCAGCCTGCCTGCACGGCCGCCAGCGCGTCGTCCGGACTCAGTACACCTTTTAGCACCACTGGAATAGGGGTGGTGGCGCAGATCGAAGCCAGGTCGTCCCAGGTGAGGTCCGGTGCCCGCACGGCGCTATAGATGTTCCTGCCGGATGGCCGGTGGGAAGCGGCGGCAATGGCGGGACCGAGGTGGGCGAGGTTTGCGCGCTCGGCGCCGGCCGGCAGGTGAAAGCCCGCCCGCAGTTCCCGTTCCCGCGGCCCGTTCACGGGCACGTCGGCGGTGACGATCAAGACCTCATATCCCGCATCCACCGCGCGGCGGATGAGGTCGCGGGTGAGCGCCCGATCCTTCTGTACGTAGAGTTGAAACCAGAGCGGCTGTGCGGACGCGCGGGCGATGGTCTCCAGGGTTTCGTCGATTGCCGCCCGCTCTTCCTGAGTCGATTCTC
>DALYJJ010000045.1:31455-42781 GCA_031969915.1 Bryobacteraceae bacterium
AACGTGAGGCCGGCGGCGTTGGCGCCGCGCACGGTTTCCAGTTCCGCGTCCGGATGGAAGAGGCGATGGTAGGCAGCCGGCGCGAGGAGAATGGGGGCCTGGTGGCGGCGTCCGAAGAGGGTCGTCGAGGGGTCGATGCGCGAGACGTCGCGGCAGATCCGCGGGACGAGATGGTAGAGGCGGAAGGCGGCGCGATTGGCGGCGAGCGTTTCCTGGTCTGCCACCCCGGTATCCAGGTACTCCCAGGCCATCGAGGGCAGCTTGGCTTGGGCCAGGCGCGCGAAGTCGTCGAGGCAGCGGGGGGTGGGGTCCACTGGGGTCAAACGGACGGGGCTCCCAAAACCGGCAAAGGACTCGCTTCCCGGAGCCCGTTGCCGGTGAGGGAACCGGCGAGCACCGTAGTGAGTAGGTTCTCCGGGCGAGGCACGGCGAGTTCGACGGAGAGATAGTTATCCGAAAGCGCCGTGCCGGGCTTGCCGAGCGTGACCACGGACAGGCTGCGGCCCACGAAGCGGCGGCGGAAAGCGAGGTTCTTCTCCGCGCCGAGGGCGCGCAGGACACGGGTTCGTTCGCGGCGCACCGCCATGGGGACCTGGTCCGGCCGCCCGGCCGCCTCCGTGCCGGGGCGTTCGGAGTAAGTGAAGACGTGAAGATAGGTGAAGGGCAGGGAGGCGATGAAGGCGCGGTTCTCCTCGAACTCGGCGTCTGTTTCTCCGGGGAAGCCGGTCATCACATCGGCGCCGATGGCGGCGTCCGGCATCAGCTCGTGCGCTTTGCGCACGCGGTCTTCGTAATGCCGCGACCGGTACTTCCGCCGCATGCGCCTGAGCACCGCGTCGCTCCCCGATTGCAGCGGCGCGTGGACGTGTTTGGCAATGCGGGGCGACTCCGCCATCACGGCCAGCAGGGCGTCGGTGAAGTCCATGGGCTCCACGGAACTGAGCCGGATCCGTTCGATCGGAGTTTCGTCCAACAGCCGGCGCAGCAGAGCGGCCAGGCGCAGGTTCATCCCCTGTTCGCGTCCCCACCGGCCCAGATTGATGCCGCTCAACACCACCTCGCGATACCGGGGGGCAAGGCGCGCCACCTGCCCCACCACTTCATCGGCGGGCAGGCTGCGGCTGCGCCCGCGCACGCTCGGAATGATGCAGAACGAACACCGGTTGCTGCACCCGTCCTGGATCTTGAGGTTCGGCCGGGTGCGGTCGGCCGAGGATTCCTCGACGGGCGCGGTGAGAAAGCTGGTGACTTCGCCAACGTGAATGCCGCCGTGATACGGAATGCCGGGAGCGAAGACGGCTTCATCGGCGATCAGATCCGGGATGGCGGTCTTGTGGGAATTGCCCACCACCCAGGTGACGCCCGGCAGGGCCGCCAGTTCCTCGGGTGCGCGTTGGGCGTAGCAGCCGGTCACCAGGATCCGGGCTTCCGGGTTCTCGCGATGCACGCGGCGCACGGCGGAGCGGACGTCTTCATCCGCGGCGGCGGTCACCGTGCATGTATTCAGAATGACCAGATTCGCTTCGGCGTGTTCGCGGGCGGCTTCGAAACCCTGGGTGGCCAGCAGCGTTTCAAGTGCGGTGCCGTCGGCCTGTGTCGCGCGGCAGCCGAAATTCTGAATGTGGACTTTGGGCACGTATTCCCATTATAGAGAGCGGCCTATATCCGGCCGGGCGAAGCGGGCCGATACTCAATCAGTATGGCCGCCGATCGCGTTCTCTCACAGGAAGAGATCGACAGTGTATTCCGCAACCTGCGGGAGCCCAGCGCCGACGACGATCCTTCGCGGCGGGCGATCGTCTACGACTTCAGCCGGCCGGACCGAATCGCCAAGGACCAGTTGCGGGCGATCCACCTGCTTCACGACAACTTCACGCGGAGCCTGGCCTCCAGCTTATCGGCGTATCTGCGCGCGTACGTGATTGTGAACCTGGTTTCGGTGGAGCAGCTTTCGTTCATGGAATTCTCGCAGACGCTGCCCTCGCCGACCTGTCTCGTCTCGATGAGCATGAAGCCGTTCGACGGCAACGCCGTGCTGGAGTTGAATCCCCAGGTGGTGTTTCCGATTCTGGAGATGCTGCTGGGCGGCGTGGGCAAGCCGGTGGGCAAGGTGACACGCGAGATCACGGAGATCGAGCAGGTGATCCTCGACGGGCTGTTCCGCATCGTTTTGCAGGACCTGGAGTCGGCCTGGCGGACGATCACCAACATCGAGTTCAAAGTGGAGAGTCACGAAACGGAGCCGCAACTGCTGCAGATAATGGCCCCCAATGAGGCCGTCGTCTCCCTGGGCATCGAGATTCGCATCGGTGAGACGTCGGGGATGATGAACATCGGCGTGCCCTCGCTGATCATCAAAATGCTCCGGCAGAGGTTCGACCAGCAGTGGACGATGCGCAAGAGCGAGTCGACGGTGGCCGAGAACAACCGCATGTTCCGGCTGGTGAAGCCGTCCGAATTGCGCTTCGACGCACGGCTTTCCGGCCCGCACCTGACCGTGGAGGACCTGATGGGTCTGGAAGTGGGGGATGTTCTGGAGTTCGACTTCCCGGTGAACCGGCCGCTGGATCTGCTCGTGAACGGGTCGATCAAATATCACGGCCACGTGGTAGACAACGGGCGCAAGAAGGCATTCCACATCGGCGAGATCAGCGCACCGGCGTAGGGGCGGGCGGGCGGCGCTCGGGCTTCGTCGTTCCGTAATGGCAGGTGAAGCATTGGAAGACTGGCCGGGCTTTCGGGTCGAAGAAGGCGGGGATCTCGTCGAACATCCGGAGCATGTCTCGCGCAGCCGCTTTCGCCGGCCGCTCGTCCGACTCCCAGCGGCCTGCGACGTGGCAATGCCCGCAGCTCACGCCTAACGAGGCGGAATAGACGCTCATCGACATCTTGACGCTGGACGCTGGGGCTTCGGGATCCAGCACCTGCAAATTGCGAAACACCTCCCGCGCGGGCCTGGCGAGCGTGGCCTCGTCCAGCGGCGGTCCGGGCCAGGCGTCGAAGACCCGCGTCCAGGCGGCGCGCGGCAAGCGGTCGGGCTTCGCCTTGCCTCGGTGGCAGGTCCAGCAGGTGAGGCCGCCGCGGCCGCTCAGCCACTGGCCGCTGAGCGCGTCGCGCATGCGCACCATGCGACGCGCGCGGGCCTGTGTGGCGAAAACGTCGTGGCAGTGGGCACACTCCACACCCAGAGCCTCGCGAAACACACCCCGGTGCGGGTCATCGGCCTGAAGGAACAGCAGTAACAGCGGCAGTGAAGCGGGCACTCCCGATTCTAGCCGTCAACCGGACCGCGTGGAATCAACTTTTCGAAAAATCGATTGCTTCCCCGTCGAACCGGGGAATAGAATGATCGAAACTCTGAGTCTGGATCTGCTCACACGATGCCGATGCGCCAACCGGTCCGTCTCGCGCTGGCAATGGCCTTCCTCGGCTTCGCCTCCGCGCAGACGATTCCACCCGCCGCCGATTCTGAGACGCGGGCGTTGCTCGATCGGGTGGATCGCGCGGTACGCGACGACCTTGCCGCGGAACGACAGAAGCTTCGCTCCGACGCCGCGGCCCTCGACGCCCCGCTGCCGGCGGTGCGCCCCGCCGCCGGACGGGACGCCGTCGAGCGGGAGCGGAGGGAACTCCTCGCCAAAGTCGAGGAGTGGTCGGCGAGTTCCGCGGTGCTGATCGACATCACAGTCCGATCCCGGGAAATCAACGACGTACTGGTTCGCTCCGAAAGCGTCGCTCAATACTACGGCATTGACATCGCGAAGTACCGCCGCCTATACGAACTAGGGAAACGCGTCATCCGCAACAGCACCTTGGAGGTCCCCGACCGGCCGCTTCCGGACAACGACGGCCGGCTCTCCGTCTATTTCGGCAATCTCTTCCGCGAAGCGGCTCTCCTCCAGGACGCGCTCGCGGAAGCCCGGCGCCGGAATCAGGACTACCGGACCGGACTCTATAAGAAGGTGACCTTCGCTTACCTGCGGGCGTTGTTGAAGAGCGGAGATCCGCTCCCGCCGTGCCCGGCGGGCGCGCTGGGAACCGAGGTCCGTTTGAATGGCCGCGCACTGCGCACTCGCGGCTGCGCGGATCCGATGCTAGCCGGCCTGCGCGCCTACGTGGAAGCGCTACGCACCATTCAGTCTTCCGAAGTCGAGGCCCTCGCCGCCGAGTCCGAAGCGATCGTGGCCGAACAGCAACTGGCCGCGGACATTCTCGCCACCGTACCGCTGGTCGGCGACGCGGTCGACCTCTACCAGGTTTACGCCAACGAGACCCTCGCCGGCCAGTGCCTGTCGCCCTTTGAACGGGGCCTGACCGCGGTGTTCGCCTTCGTCCCACTGGTGGGCCCGTCCATCGTCGAACAGGCGGTCAAGCGGTCCGATCGCGCGGCGCTTGCGGCGCAGAAACTGGACGCGTACTTCGAGGCTCTCGGAAAGTGGGGCGCTGAGAAGGCGGAGGGGTTTGCGCGGCGCCATCAGGTGGCGGCCGGGAACATACGTTCGCTTCTCGATTTTCTCCAAGGTACGCGCATCGAGATCGAGTTTCCGGAAAGTACCGCGCCCGGTAAGGCGGTGTCTGAAAAGCTCGAACGAGAGTTCAAGAAGAACAAGACCATCTACCAGACGCTGCAGGCCGCCGAGGAAGGCCGCCTCGCGGCCCGCACCGTTTCTCCCGAACTGCGCGAGCGGGCGGTTGCCGAATCCTCGCGCGTGATGGCTCGTAACCTGGACGCGATCCAACGAGGACGGGCGGCCACGGTCCAGGCGTCGAACATGGTGGCCTCCCATCTCGATGCAATCGAGGAAGTCGCGCGGCAGCGGCGGGAGATCTTCATTTTCCGGCATGTCAACCCGGATGCGACGGCGCTCCTCGAACAGCACTACATGACCAAGGGCATGAACGTGAAGGGCAAGAGCGCCGATTGGGGGCCGCAGCGAGGCTTCATTCCAGTCGATCAGAATCTCAGCAAGCTGGGCAATCCGGGTCACGCCAAGCTTGACGAGGTGATGCGCTTCCAGCAGAAGGTGGAGGAGTGCCTGCGGACCGGCTGTGCCTTCAAGGTAGAGTTGAAGCGGCCGGATGGATCGCTGGTGAAGGTGGTGCCCGATCCCGCCACCGGCAGCCCCACGCCTGTGCTGTTTCGGGACGGCGTGTACCTGCACCCGGAAACCGGGGCGCCGCTGGCCCTGACGCCTGCTCAATTGGCCGGTGCGAAACCCCTTGAGGTCCTCGCCGCGCAGGACAAAGACGGAGTCCTCCGGCCTCTCACCGCCGACTACGATTTCCTCGCGATGGGGCGGAAGACAGACGTGCAATCGCCCGACTTCGATCCCGAGAAGGGCTTTGTGGGAACGATCGACCCGGCATCGATCGACGCCGTTAACCGGGGGGTGAGGGAGCGGGCGGGTTTCCAGGGAGGCAACATCGCTCACCACGGCGCAGAGGCCTGGTACCCGGATTCGCCGGGAGCGCTGAAGCAGGATCCCGTAAGCACCGTGGTCGATCCCGACCGAGGTCTGCTCTCGATCCCCCGGTGCGACGCGGCCTGCATGCGTTCATGGTGCGACACCACGGGACAATGCCGGGGCGTTCCGCTGTGCGCGAGCGCGAACGCGGCGCCGCCGTGCATCCCCATCGATCCCGACCGTTTGCTCAAGGACTACTTCCACGCCAAGCGCCTCGAAGGCTACAATTTGTTTCCAAACAGCGCCTGGGATTGGGGTCCGTATAACGTACTCGGGGGCTGGACGCTGAACAAGTACCTTGCGTATCCCGGCGTCTCTCGCTTCCTGCGCGAAACAGCGGCTCTGCGAGCGGCTACCCGGCGAGGCATCGCCGCAGCAGTGGACCTGGTGACGCCGATGTTCGCCTGCGAGAGTGCGCCCTCCGGAGCCGCGCAATGACACGCCCGCTGGCGGCGCTGGCCTGTGCGCTGTGTTGGGGAGGGAATGCGCAGACGCCAGCCGATCCCGCCGCGGAGATCGAACGTCTGAAAGCGGAGGTCGCCGATATCGCGCGGCCCGGCGTACCGCTCGACGTGCGCCAACGCTATGTGGAGCGCATCCTCAAATTGCGTGAGGCGCTGGAGCGGACCGCGGCGCGGCCCGTGCTCTCCCTGATCTCCATCACCCTGAGCGGCGGCGCCGCCGATCGGACGTCGCCTGCCGCGTCGTTCGCCGAGGTGCTGGACGGCGAGTGGCGTCTGCAACCCTTCGAGCCGGGCGCTTCCTTCTCCGGCAAACACACTCTGGCGGGTTGGCGCATGGAAGCGCGGCTGCTGTTGCCCGTGTCGATCACGTTGGGCGAGGATTTCACAATCGGCCTCTGCGGCGGGGTGACCCTGCTGCATCGGGGCGGCGACCCTCCGCGGGGGGCGGACCGGCTGCAACACGAGACGTTCGTCTCCGTGAGCCCGCGCGCCAACTACGCTCGCTCCTACCAGCAGTTCTCGCTCGCTCCCATGCGCGGCCAGGAGAACCGGCTTTCACAAACTGCCCAACTGCGATACCGTTTCGACGCCTCCTCCTCCCGCCCGCCCACCAGTTATTCCTACCGGGCCGAGGCGGTCCACGCGGGCTCCGATGAGAACAGGTCGCGGCTCTCTCGGGGACCGATGCCCGCGCCGCGTTCGCCGGAAGGGATTACGTTCCTCTTCGGAAGCACGAACGCGCCGGGTCCGCTCGGCACCGAGACGCAGGCACAAGCGCCGCCGGCGTTTCTGACGGTCAAGCTGGAGGAGGCCCTGACTTATGGTTTGTCGACCCCGAGCGACTCGATGATCACGTTTCACCAGAGTGCCTTTCGGGAATGGAACGCCGTCTACCGCGTGTTGAAGCCGGGCGAAGGGGCTCCGCAATGGCCTCCTGCGCCGCCGTCGGCGGGCCCCTGCGTGCCGCCGTCCCTTGGCGGCTCGCCCGCTGAGGTTTCGACGACAGCCATTCCCACGCCCATTGCCGCGCCCATTGCCGTGCCCGATGTGCGCGGGCGCCCCGGTGCGGGGGCGGCGGCTGCGCTGCGGGCGGCCGGGTTGCAGGTGAAGCCGCGGATCGGTCCGGCCGCGCCGCGCCCGGAAATGGAGAACACCGTGGCCGGTCAATCCCCGGAGCCGGGCTCGCGGGCCGAACCGGGATCGCCCATCGAGATCGTTCTGCATGGCCCCCCGGCGCCCGCGTTGGCGGCGCCCGACCTCTCCGGGCTGACCGCGGCCGACGCCAAGGCCGCCTTGGAGCGCGCTGGCCTGCGGATCCGGCCTTCCATCGGCGCGGCCGCCCCGGACGCCGCCCGTGCGCATCGGGTGCAGTCGCAGGAACCGGCGGCAGGAGCGAGTCTTTCCGCAGGTGCGGAGGTCCACGTGGTTTTGTTCGGTGCCGCTTCGGCAGGGCCGGCCGCCGCAACCCCCGGGTTGCCCCCCCTGCGGCCGCGTCCTCCGTCACGCACCTTCCAATGCCCTCCGGCCGCAGGAGGGTGGCGCAATGTCAACGCGCAGGCGGTATCGCAACCCGGTCCGGGCCGCATGTCCGCCGTCTGTTACTACGGGCAGCAAGGAAAACCGCAGACGACGCTCACGCTTCACTACGTCGAACGGGGGTACTTCACCTTCGCCGACGGCTGCGATTCCAGCGACCGGGACGGCCGGTACATTCGTGTGTACCTGGGTGAGGATACGCGCGGGCTCGACGACCAACAAATGCGCGCGGTCTTGGGGTGGGGTTTCGCCAACCGGGATCAACTGAATCGCGAACTGAGCGATGTCGCCGGACCGGGCCTGGCGTCGCAAGCCATCGCCTTCGCCGAGTCCTGTTCCGCCCCGCCACCCCCTTTGATTGCATGCGAAGACAGCCCCTTGTGCGCCGTGGCCTGTCCGTCGATCCCCGGTTTCACAGCCGATCGCCCGGCCGCGGTCCCAAGACAGGTTTGGAGTTCGGCCGGCCAGAGCATCGATCTCCGATGCGGATACCGCGGAACGGGACGCAACTTCGTTCTGTTCGCCGCGATGGATCTGGACGCGGCCGGCGTTGCACCGCCAGGGACGGCGGGCAAGTGCGGCTCCGGGACTGTTAAAGTTATCACCGGATTCGGCCAGGCAACGCTCCAAGGAGTCAGTGCAAGTAAGCGGGCGAACGTCCGCTCGATCACCTTCGCACCGGAGCGGCAGCAGGCCATGTCCGAGGCCGCGTTGCAACTTCTTCGTCTGGTCGAAGTCCGGAGCACCCTGCCATGCATACCGTGATCGCTTGCTCGTTGCTCGCCTGCGGGGCGGCGTTCGCCCAAGCCTCGGCCCAGAGCGGCCCCACGGCCTCGGTCTCGGAAGTCGCCGGGAGCCGTGTGAAACTGCGGCTGCCGGCCGCGTGTGCGCCGGCAGTGGGTGACGTGTTGGAACTGCTGGCCAAGATCCCAGGATTCGAAGAGCCGGTGCCGGTGCAGGGTTCCTGGAAGGTGCTACGGGTGGCGGACGGCGTGGCCGAGGCGGAAGCGTCGGCGGGCTCGCCGGCGGGTGCGGCGCAGGTGGGCAATACTGCGGCGATCCGCTGCGCCGCGCCGGCGCCCGTGGACCGTCCCGCACAAGCCGGCGGTGGGTTGACTCCTCCCTTCCCGGCCGGGGAGCGCAATCCCGGGATCGCGGGCGCCAATTTGGTGGCGCCGGGGCCGTCCGCGCCGTCGCAGGTGCCGGCATCGCCGCCGCCGCCGCTGCCCGGGCCGCCGGCGCAGGCCGTCCCGCCGCCTCCCGTGACGCCTCCCGCTTTGATCGTGTTTCCGATCCGCCACGCCCATCCGGGGTTCCGAAGCACCTTGTTCGCGGCCGCCCAACTCAGCTTCAATCCCTCGAGTTCGCTGTGGATGTACACCGAAACCGGGGTCGACCCCCGGCCGGATCACGTTTACGGCTTCTTCTGCAAGGACGTGAAGGACGTGAAGCGCGCGGAGCTCAACCGGGGCGAGATGGCGACCCTCGACGGCTCCGGACTGCGCCAGCCGGTCAAGCTAACGATACGGGCGGGCCGCACGCTCGAACAACTGGTCGGCGAGGAACACGAGGTGGCGGCGATCGTGGGCGCCTTCGACTCGCGCTGCGGCAAGCGATGACCGCCGCCGCGCTGTGCTATCCTGAACCTAGAAGTTAGTCCGCAAAACCTTCCTCCGTCGCTGGCTCGCTGATTTTTCTTCCTTCCACTACCGAATGACCTTTACCGAACTCCCCTTGTCTACAGCCCTCCAGGCGAATCTCGCCCGGCACGGCTTCCTCACACCGACGCCCGTCCAGGCGGAAGCGATTCCACCGGCCCTTGAGGGCCGCGACGTGGTCGCCACCGCGCAGACCGGCACTGGAAAGACCCTCGCCTTCCTCCTCCCGATCCTCGAGTCGATTCTCGCCACCGGCGTGAAGAACGGACCGGCGGCGCTCATCCTCAGCCCCACGCGCGAACTTGCTTTGCAGATCGACGAAACGTTTCAGAGACTGGCCGCCGGAACGAAAATCCGTTCCGCCGTCGCCGTCGGAGGGATGAACGAGAACCAGCAGCTTCGCGCGCTCCGCGGGGGCGCGCAGGTGATCATCGCAACGCCCGGCCGCCTCAGCGATTTCATGGATCGCGGCTTGGTGCGACTCGCCGGCGTTCGAGCCTTCGTCCTCGACGAAGCGGACCGGATGCTCGACATGGGCTTCCTGCCCTCGATTCGCGCGATCGCGAAGTCCCTGCCCGCCGCGCGCCAGACGCTGCTCTTCTCGGCGACCATCGAGAAGTCCGTCGCGCACCTGATCGACGCCTACGTCACGGACCCGGTCCGGATCGCGATCGGCAGCGTCACCAAGCCCACCGAGCAGGTGACTCTCGATCACTACGAAGTCGGCTCGGACCGCAAACTCGCGATGCTCCTGCACCTGCTGGAACAACAGGCCGGTTCCACGCTCGTCTTCGCGCGCACCAAGCACCGCACGGACCGGTTGGCCCGGAGCCTGTCGAACGCGGGCCTGAAGGCCGCCCGGATTCACGGCGACCGCACCCAGGGCCAGCGCAACCAGGCGCTCGCCGGATTCAAGAACGGCAGCTACCGGATACTGGTGGCGACCGATGTCGCGGCGCGCGGCATCCACGTGGACGGCATCTCGCACGTCGTGAACTTCGACCTGCCGCAACAGCCGGAGGACTTCGTCCACCGAATCGGCCGCACCGGGCGTGCGGGCGCGCGCGGCCTGGCCTCGACGTTCAGCACCCGCGAAGAGCGGCAGGAGATCCGCCGCATCGAACGCGCCTTGGGCGTGCGCCTGCGGCCCCAGGAGGCGCCCGCCGGCCTGCAGGCGGAAGAGAAGAACACCAAGGTGATCCAGCTTCCCACGCCGCCGGCCACGCGCACTTTCGGGCCGCGCCGCCGCCGTTCTATGGCTGCCCGGTAGGCACAGGCTTGCGGATCGATTCGAACCGCCCTGTGATATCCTGAGACTGGTTTGCTGCGTACCTTTTCCACTGCTGCCGCCGCGCTGCTGCTCATCGTGAGCGTGGTCGCGGGGCAGTGTGTGAACTGCGCTCCGCAGCCTTCCGCCCACGATTGCTGCCCGAAGCCGAAGCCCGCGCCTTCGGACCACTGCGGCCAGCCCGCTCCCGTGGAAGCCTGCGCGTCGCATAGCCACGAGACGAGCTACGAGAAGACGGAGTTCGACTACGCGCGCCTGGCGGCGCTTGAGCCCGGCGGCATGGTTACCGTTGCGGCCCACACCATCGCGCCCGCATTCGAGAGCGGCGCCGAAGTGCCGATCCTCGCCTCGCCCCCCGATCTGTTCGTCCGCAACGCTTCTTTCCTCATCTAGCGCACACTCTCCAGCGGCCTTTCCCTGTTGAGCGAAATTCCTCCTGGAGGAACCGTGCGTGTTTTTCTATTTGGACTGATCTCCGTCTGGACGGTGTTCGCCGAAGAGCGGTTCGCACTGCGCCCGTTGCTTGCTGAGGCCCTGCGCGCGAACCCGGACGTGCTGGCGGCGCGGAAGCGTTATGAAGCCGCCACGCATCGCCCGGCGCGCGAATCGGCGCTTCCGGACACCATGATCTCCGGCGGCTACGCGAGCACCGGCAACCCGCGGCCGCTCTCGAACATCGGCATCGACCCGGTGGCCAACATCGGCTTCATGATCACCCAACCGCTGCCTGGCCCCGGCAAGCGAGGCCTGCGCGGCGAGATCGCCGAACGCGAGGCGCACGCCGAGTTCGAGCAATACCAGGCGGCGCAACTGGCGGTGGTCGCCAGGGTGAAGACCGCCTGGCACCGGCTGGCGGCGGCGTACGACCTGCTCGACACGCTGACGACGTACGTCTCGTACTCGGAAGGCTTCAAG
>DALYJJ010000046.1:0-42654 GCA_031969915.1 Bryobacteraceae bacterium
CCAGTCACCCGAACCGTTTGCAGCACTGAGACCGTGCGCTCCTTGGCCGTGCGCACCGTCACCGCCTCCTGTGCCTTCTCATCCTTGCCGCCGGCTGGCGCCTTCTCGTCCGCGCCGGCCAAAACCGCGACGCCCGCCACGCACGCCAACGCGGCCAGCGGGAGAAGCACCATCCAGACGCGGCGAAGTCCCGGTGCGCTTTTGTTTTGAGAACCTGTGTCCATAGGAGCAAACTCCGGCAACGCCTTCTCGCCGAAGCACGTTAGAACGGTCTGCGATTCACTTACAAGACGATTAGACTCCGCGAAAGGTTATGCGATGCAGGAGTGTTTTCGGCAAGAAGGCCTCTCCTCTATTTTCTTCGAGTTTGGGGGTCCGTGCGGGATTCTGATATCGTATTTTCCGCCATGTCGGATCTCACTCGACGGTCTTTCTTCGCCGGCGCCGCCGCGGCCGCTTCCGCCACCCGCGTCCTCGGCGCCAATGACAGAATCAGGGTCGGCATCGTCGGCCTCGGCGGCCGCGGCCAGGACCACCTCGGCTCCTACCTCAAGATCCCCGCTGCCGAGGTCACCGCCCTGTGCGATGTCAACCAGGCCGCCCGCGAGCGGGGACAAGCCAAAATCGCCGCCGCCTCTCGGCCTAAGGCAAAAGAAATCATAGATATGCGCGAGCTCTATGCGGGCCGCGACTGCGATGCCGTCTCCATTGCCACCCCCAACCACTGGCACGCATTGGCTTCGATCTGGGCGGTCCAGGCCGGCAAAGACGTCTACTGTGAAAAGCCCGCTACCCATAACGTCTACGAAGGCGACCGGATGGTCGAGGAGGCCCGCAAACATAATCGGATTGTCCAGATTGGACAGCAAAGCCGCTCCACCCCGCACAAGGTGAAGGCCATGCGGCTGCTTCAGGAGGGAGTCATTGGACGGCTGTACCTGGCCAAAGCCCTCTGCTTCAAGCGCCGCAAGTCCATCCTGAAGACGCCCGTGGAACCGGTACCTCCAGGACTCGATTGGGACCGCTTCCTTGGACCCGCGCCCATGCGCCCCTACACCAAGAACCGTTTCGCGTACAACTGGCATTGGTTCTGGGACACGGGCAATGGCGATATCGGCAACCAGGGCGTCCATGAGATGGACATCGCGCGGTGGGGCATGGGCGGGTTAGGGTACCCGCAGTCCGTCACTTCGAGTGGCGGAAAGTTCGTCTATGACGACGACCAGGAGACACCGAACACCCAGTTGGCGACGCTCGATTACGGCGCCGTGCAGGTGTTGTTCGAGGTGCGCGGCCTGTTGACGGGCCCCGAAGGCGGCCTGCCGGTGCGCGGCGGCAATACCGTGGGGAACCTCTTCTACGGCGCCGAAGGCTGGATGTGGGTGGATAGCAACCGCTTCCAGGTGTACAAGGGCGAAGGGAATCAGAAGGTGATGGAGGAGGTGGAGGCACCGGGCGAAGACACCACCGTGCTGCACATGGAGAATTTCCTCGCTGCGTGCCGGTCGCGCAAGCACACGGACCTGGCCTGCGACGTGGCAGTGGGCGCGGTCTCGGCGTCGCTGTGCCATTTCGCCAACATTGCGTACCGCTGCGCCCGGAAGCTGTCCTGGGACGCGGCGGCGAAGCGGTTCAACAACGACCCGGAAGCCGACCAGATGCTGACCAGGCAATACCGGAGGCCCTATGTCGTCTAGCATACTCACCCGGCGCGACGCGGTCCGCGCCTCCGCGCTGGCGTTTACGGCCGGCTCCTATTCCCGCATCCTCGGCACCAACGACAAAGTGAACCTGGGCCTCATCGGCGCGGGCGGCCGCGGCCGCGGCGTGATGGGTACGTTCATCCGGACCACCCAGGTGAACGTCACCGCCGTATGCGACGTCTACGCCGAGCGCGTGGATCGCGCTCTCCAGAACGCACCCGGCGCCAAGGGCTTCGGCGATCACCGCAAGCTGCTCGAGCTGAAAGAGCTGGATGCCGTCCTCATCGCGACACCGGACCACTGGCACGCCCTCACCGCCATCGACGCCCTCAACGCCGGTAAGGATGTCTACGTCGAAAAGCCGCTCACGCTGACCATCGAAGAAGGGCCGCTGATCGTCAAGGCGGCGCGCCTCAACAACCGCATCTGCCAGGTGGGCATGCAGCAGCGCTCCGGCAAGCACTATATGCAGGCGCGGGACGAATACATCCGCGCGGGCCGCTTGGGCAAGATCACACTCGCCCGTACCTGGTGGCACGGCAACGGCGCGCACCTGATGAAGGCGCCCCCGGCGCTGGCCACCCAGCCCTCGAACCTCGACTGGGCGCGCTACCTCGGCCCCGTGAAGTGGCGCGACTGGGACCCCCAGCAGTATTGGAATTTCCGCGCCTATCTCGACTTCGGCGGCGGCCAGGTGACGGATCTGTTCACCCACTGGATCGACGTCGTCCACATGTTCACCGGCGAGGAGATCCCGGTCTCCGCCGTCGCCGCCGGCGGCGTGTATCACTACAAGGACGGCCGCACCGCCCCCGACACCATCAACGTGCTGTTGGAGTATCCGTCCGGCTGGACCGCTACGTTCGAAGCGACTCTCGCCCCCGGAATCACCGGCGAAGGCGTGGAGATGTGCGGCACGGAGGGCAAGCTCTTCATCACCCGCGGCCAGTTCACCTTCACTCCCGCCGGGCGCGGAGCGCTGCCGGTAACCGTGAAGGCCGAACGCGACCAGACCGTCGATCACGTCGAGGACTTCCTGGAGTGCTGCCGCACGCGCAAGCTGCCGAACGGCGATGTCCTGGTGGGGCACCGCTCCGCCCAGGCGTCGCATCTCGGCAACATCGCGTACCTACAGAAGCGCCGCTTGCAGTTCGACCCTGTCCGTGAGGAGATTCTGCCCCTCTGACGGAAGGCGTTCCTGCTACGCTGCGGTGAGATGAATGGCGTACAACTGATCTCCGCGGCGCTGCTGGAGAGCGTGGAGCGGGCCGCGGAAGACTCCCCGCGGCGGCGCATGAATCACAACTTCCACGCGGGGCCGGACGATAATCCGCACCGCTTCCTGAACGTCATGCGAGCGGGCACCTACGTCTGCCCGCACCGGCATGCGGAACCGGCGAAGGCCGAGACGTTCGTGGTCCTGCGCGGGCACGCCGCGGTGGCCCTGTTCGACGAAGAAGGCCACGTGCGGGAGCGGCATCTGCTCGGCCTCGACCCCCGGCCCGCGGACTTCCCGGACTGGGCGAAGAACGCGCCCGCGGCGGTGGGGATCGACCTGGCGCCGGGTCTCTGGCACACCATCACCGCGCTGAGCGAGAGCGCGATCTGTTTCGAAGTGAAGCCCGGCCCGTGGAGCCCGGCGAGCGACAAAGAGTTCGCGCCCTGGGCGCCGCGCGAGGGCGATCCGGCCGCCGCCGCATACCTGGCCGGGTGGCTTCGATGAGAGCCGTGCCGTGGCTGATGGTGGCCGCCGCCGCGGTGTCCGCCGCGCCGCCGGAGTGGTCGCGTCCGTTTCCGCCCCACCGTATCGCGGGCAACGTCTACTTCGTCGGGACCGAAGACCTGGCCTGCTTCCTGATCACGGATCGCGCGGCGGGCCATATCCTGATCAACAGCGGCCTCGCCGCATCGAATGCGGCCATCCGCGAAGGCGTGGAGAAGCTCGGATTCCGCATCGAGGACATTCGCGTTCTGCTCACGAACCAGGCGCATTACGACCACGTCGACGGCTTTGCCGAGTTGCAGCGCTGGTCGGGAGCGAAGGTCTACGCCACGCCGGCGGACGCGAAGCTGCTTGAAAGCGGCGGGGCCGCGGATCCGTCCGGATTCACCACCTACGCGCCCGTCAAAGTGGACCGGGTGCTGCGCGACCGCGAAACCATTCAACTCGGCCGGATCCGGCTTACCGTGCACTTCATGCCCGGACACTCCCCGGGCAGCGTTGGTTACGAGATGGAGATGGATGGCCGCAGCCTTCTGATCGCCAACATGGGCAGCGTGGTGATGCCGCTGGACAACCCGAAGTATCCGGGCATCGTGGCCGATTTTCGGGCCACGTTCGCGCGGCAGAAGTCGCTACGGCCGGAGATCTGGGTCGCGGCGCACGGCTCGCAGTTCGACCTGGCCGGAAAGCACAAGTCCGGCAACTACGTCGATCCCGGCGGGTACCGGAAGGCGGTGGCCGCCTACGAGAAGGAGTTTGAGGCGCGGGCGCGCGCCCTGGGCGGCAAGTAAACGGCGCGCGGCCCGGCGCGAACCGGCCTCTTACGCCTCCGTTTCGGCCGCCTGCACCAGTTGGAAATACTCCACCGTCTTGCTCAGCCCCTCTTCCAGAGTGACCCTGGGCTCCCAGCCGAGCACCGCTTTCGCCTTCGAGATATCCGGCTGGCGCCGTTTCGGGTCGTCTTCCGGCAACGGTCGAAAGGCCAGCTCCGACTTCGTGCCGGTGAGGCGGCGGATGCGCTCGGCGAATTCCAGCATCGTCAGTTCGAGCGGATTGCCCAGGTTCACCGGATACCGTTCTTCGCTCAGGAACAGGCGGTACAGGCCGTCTACCAGGTCCGACACGTAGCAGAAGCTTCGCGTCTGCGTGCCGTCGCCGAACACCGTCATCGGCTGGCCGCGCAGCGCCTGGTCGAGGAAGGCGGGCACCACACGGCCGTCGTTCAACTGCATCCGCGGGCCGTACGTGTTGAAGATCCGCGCGATGGTCGTGCGCACCCCGTGCTTGCGATGGTAGGCCATGGTAAGCGCCTCGGCGTACCGCTTGCTTTCGTCGTAGCAGGAGCGCATGCCCACCGGGTTGACGTTCCCCCAGTAGGTCTCCTTCTGTGGGTGTTCGAGCGGGTCCCCGTAGGACTCCGACGTCGACGTAAGCAGGAAGCGGGCCTTGCGCCGGCGCGCCAGTTCCAGCATGTTTCGCGTCGCCGTGGAGCCGGATTCCAGCGTCTCAATGGGATGCGCCAGGTAGTCCTTCGGGCTCGCCAGCGAGGCCAGGTGGAACACGCCGTCAATCGGGCTGCCGTCGTCCCAGGGCACGGTGGCGTCGTGCTGGATGAACTGAAAGCCCGGATCGTGCGCCAGGTGCGAGAGATTCCGCGGCGCTCCGGTGATCAGGTTATCGAGCACCACAACGCTGTGCCCCTCGGCCAGCAGGCGGTCGCAGAGATGGGAGCCGATGAACCCGGCGCCACCGGTGACAAGAAGACGCAAGTTCCCTCCGAACCCTCTATTCTAGCGGCCTTGGCAGGGGCGCGTGCTAATGTGGAGGAAGTGTCCGCGCCTTTGAATTTCCACCTGGAACACTATGAAGGGCCGCTCGATTTGCTGCTCGACCTGATCCGCAAGCAGCAGATCAACATCCACGATATCCCGATCGCCCGCATCACCTCTCAGTACATGGAGTACATGCAGCGGGCGGCGGAGTTGGATATCGAATTGAGCGCGGAGTTCGTGTACATGGCGGCGACGTTGATCCACATCAAGTCGAAGACGCTGCTGCCCCGCGATCCGGAGTTGGAGAAGATCGCTCCCGAAGAAGATCCGCGCCAGGAACTGGTGGACCGGCTGCTCGAGCATGAACGCTTCAAGAACGCCGCGGAAATGCTGCAGCAGAAGCGAATGATCGAAGAGGCCGTGTGGTCGAACCCGCGAATCCAGGACTATATCGCCCAGGACGAGGAACCAGGACTCGCGGTGTCTCTCTTCGACCTGGTGAAAACCCTCCAGGACGTTCTCGAACGCGCCCGGAACCGCCCCTCCTACCAGGTGGAAAAGGAAGAAGTGAGCGTACCGGACATGATCCAGTACGTGGGAAGCCTGCTGCGGGGAAGGCCGGACGAGCGCCACTCGGTTCGAGAACTGTTCGAGCGGCAGCGGTCGCGCCGCGCCATGATTTGCCTGTTCCTCGCGATCCTGGAGATGGTGAAGAGACAGGCGGTGGCGTTGGAGCAGGAAACGTTGTTCTCCGATATCGTGATCAAGCGCCACCAGGGTTTCGACGAAATGTTCGAAACTCGCGAAGCCCTGTCGGCGATCGAACAGGAATACAGCAAGTAGCACACACTAGTAGCACACACAATGGAACAGCAGGAAGATAAGGCGCTCGAAGCCTCGGGCGCGAGCGAAGCAATGGTTGGAGAGACCGCGGTGGCCGTGGAGGAAGCGGCGCCCCCGGCGGACGAACCGCTCGAATCGATGGGGGCCGATGAACTCGTCGGCGCGGTCGAAGCACCGCCGGCAAGCCTGGACGCCGCCGACGCGGACACCACGGCCGTCCTCGAAGCCATCATCTACATCACCGACGAACCGTTGACGCCCCAACAGATGGCCGCGGCGCTGTCGGCCCCGGTGGAGCGCGTGAACCGCCTCCTCGAACGGCTGGTGGAACAGTACGCCCGAAGCGACCGCGGACTGACCATTCGCGAAGTAGCGGGCGGCTACAAAATGGGCACCAAGCCCGAGCACCACGAAGCCGTGCGCCAGTTCGTCAAGAACTTGAAGCCGCCTTTGAAGCTCTCGCTGCCCGCGCTCGAGACGCTCGCCGTGATCGCCTATAAGCAACCGATCACCGCGCCCGAGATCATGGAGATTCGCGGCGTCCAGGGCGCCGGTGTCTTGAAGACGCTGCTCGACCGCAAGCTGATCACCACCGCCGGGCGCAAGAACGTCATCGGCAAACCGATCCTGTACCGGACCACGAAGGAGTTCCTGGTTCAGTTCGGACTCAAGGACCTGGGCGAGTTGCCGACCCTCAAGGAGTTCGAAGAACTGCGCCGCCTGGCCTTCACCGACGAGCCGGAGTTGCCCTTCGATGCCGAGCCCGCCGAGGCCGCCGCCGCGCCGGTGGAGCCCCAGCCCGCCGTGGTCAGCGCCGAGGCGGAGGAAACCGCCGCGCCGGAGCCCGAGGACCAGGCCCGCCCTCCGGCCGGCGATGTGACCGGAGAAAGCGAAGCCTGATGGCGGAAGAGCGGCTCCAGAAGATCCTCTCGCGGGCCGGCGTCGCCAGCCGCCGCAAGGCCGAAGAGTTGATTGTCGCCGGCCGCGTCACCGTCAACGGCGCGGTGATCGTGGAACTGGGGAGCAAGGCCGACTTCGACCACGACCACATCAAGGTGGACGGCAAGCTCTTGCGCCAGCCGCGCAGCCTCGTCTATCTGGCCCTGAACAAGCCCGACAGCGTCGTGACCACGGTCAGCGATCCGCAGGGACGCCAGACCGTGATGGACCTGGTGCGCGGCGTGAAGGAGCGCGTGTATCCGGTGGGCCGGCTCGACTATCACAGTGAAGGGCTGTTGCTGCTCACCAACGACGGCGAGTTCGCCAACCGGATCACCTCCGCCGCCACCCATGTGCCGAAGGTGTACCAGGTCAAAGTAACCGGCACGCTGACTCTCGAACAGGAAGAGCAGTTCCGGAACGGCGTGCCCCTGCATGGCCGGCGAACCGCGCCCGCGAGCCTCAAGCTGATGAAGCGGGGCGAGAACCCCTGGTACGAAGTGCGGCTCATCGAAGGCCGCCAGCACCAGGTGCGCGACATGTTCAAGCATTTCGGGCTGCTGGTGGAGCGCCTGCGCCGCGTGCGCATCGGGTTTCTGGAATTGGGCCCGCTCAAGCCGGGCAAGTGGAGAGCCCTCACGGGAGCGGAGGTGGAGCGGTTCCGCCGCCTGCTCAAGATCGAACGGGAGGAGGCATGACCGACATCGCGCGGGAGATCCTGCTCGCCGGCCGCACCATCGCCGTGGTGGGACTGTCCAGCCGCCGCTACCGGCCGAGCTACGGCGTCTCACAGTACATGAAGAACGCCGGGTACCGCATCGTACCCGTGAATCCCGAAGAGACCGAAGTGCTCGGAGAGAAAGCGTTCCCGGACCTCGCCTCCGTGCCCGGGACGGTGGATATCGTCAACGTCTTCCGGCGTCCCGAGTTCGTCCCGGAGATCGTCGAGCAGGCCATCGCGAAGGGGGCAAAGGCCCTCTGGCTACAAGAGGACGTGGTCCACGCGGCGGCGGCGGAGCGCGCCCGGGCCGCCGGCCTGCTGGTGATCATGGACCGGTGCATTCTGCAGGAACACCGCCGTCTGGCCGGCGCCGGCCAGCTCTGATTCAGAACCTCTCGTATTCGAGCTGATCGCCCTTTTGGGTTCCCGTTTCCGCGATCGTTCCCTCCGGCAGTTCCAGCACCGAGTGCGCCGTCAGACAGAACGCGAGGGCCCGCCGCCCCATTCCGGGCCGCAGCTTCAGCACCTCGCGCTTCCGGGAGATGAAGACCACGTCGATCGGGAACTTCATGCCGAAACAATGCACCGCCTGCGTGGGAATCAGCAGCCCCTCGCCCTTGGGCAAAGACGTGTGTTTCAGCAGCCCCGTGTTGCGTTTCGCCGCCGTGTCGGCGACCTCGGCGTGCGTCGCCAGCATCGTGTTGCGCGTGAGGTTGCGGATTCGCAGGGGCACAGCCGGAATGCTACCATGAGAGCGTCTCACCCCCTCAATTCGCTGGAGTGGCGGAACTGGCAGACGCACGGGACTCAAAATCCCGCGCCCTTCACTGGGCATGTGGGTTCGACCCCCACCTCCAGCACCACACCCCGTTCGAGCCGTCCAGCCGCCGGTTGACGCTCTCCGGGCGCCGCACTTACACTAAACCCACAGGTTTGAGGAGGTCGTCGCCATGTCTCGTCGGATTTCGCACCTCGCGTGTGCCCTCATTTCGCTCGGCGCGCTGTTCGCGCAGGAGTACCGCTCCACCCTGGCCGGACGGGTCACTGACGGCACCGGCGCCGCGGTTCCCGGCGCCAAGGTGATCGCCGTCGAGCGCGCCACGGGCGCTCGCTATGAAGCGGTCTCCGGAGCGGAGGGCGAATACGCGCTTCCGTTCTTGAGCCCCGGGCCTTACACGCTGACCGCGGAAGCGGGCGGCTTCAAGAAATACGTGCAGGATGGAATCCAGGTCGGCACCAACCAACGGCTCACACAGGACGTACGCCTGGACGTTGGCGCGCAGACGGAGAGCGTGACCGTCACGGCCGACGTGCAGTTGCTCACCACCAGCAGCGCGGCGGTCGGCCAGGTGATCTCATCGAACATCGTCGAAGTCATTCCGATGAACGGACGCACGCCGCTGACCCTGGCACAACTTGCCTTCGGCGTGACACCGGCCTCGGATCCGCGGTTCACGCGGCCGTTCGATAATGCCGGTCCCTCCGGTTTTTCAATGGGCGGCGGACAGGCGCAGACCAACGAACTGCTGCTCGACGGCGCGCCGGATATGACGCGCAACCGGCGCGTGGCCTATAACCCGCCGGTGGACGCGGTGAGCGAAGTGAAGGTGGAGGCGTTCCAGACCGACGCGGCCTACGGCAACACGTCGGGCGGCACCGTGAACGTGACCATGAAGGGCGGAACGAACGACCTCCACGGATCGCTCTACGAATTCAACCAGGTCTCGGCGCTCAAGGCGACCCAGTTCTTCACCAACGCGGCGAGCCAGCGGAAGGCGGTTACCCGCTTTAATCAGTACGGCGGCACGGTGGGTGGACCCATCTGGATTCCGAAGGTCGTCAACGGCCGCAACAAGCTGTTCTTCTTCTTTGGTTTCGAGGGCATCCGGCAGAGCGAGCCCGAGCCGACCTTCTCCACGGTGGCCACCGAAGCGCAGCGGCGCGGCGACTTCTCGCAGCTCCTGCCGGCGGGCTCGATCTATCAGTTGTTCGATCCTCGCACAGGGCGCCTGGAAGGCGGCCAGATCCGGCGCGATCCCTTCGTCAACAACATCATCCCAACCGACCGCATCAGCCCGGTCGCGCGCAACATCCTCAACTACTACCCGCTGCCCAACCAGGCCGGCCGCGGCGACGGGCGCGACAACTTCTTCTCCAACGCGGTGCGTTCCGACGTCTTCTCCAGCTACCTCGGCCGCTTCGATTGGAATGTCTCCGAAAAGCACAAGCTGTTCTTCAACATGCGTACCAACGACCGCGTTGAGAACCGCGGCAACCGCTTCGAGAACATCGTTACCGGCAATTTCCTTTCCCGTATCAACTGGGGCGCGATGTTCGACGACGTCTACACGGTGAGTCCCACCTTCATTCTCAACACGCGCGCCAACTGGACTCGGTTCAAGGAAGGCGACACGCGCCCGCACGACGGCTTCGATTTCGTTTCCCTCGGGTTCCCTTCGTCCCTCCGGCAGTTCAGCGCCCGCAACGTGTTTCCACGCATTGAAATGAGCGGCGGCGCCACCTCGATTGGCGACTCGGCCGGCGGCCTCACCCCCTTCGACACCTTCCAGATCTTCACCGCGGCCACCAAGATCGCCGGCAAACACGCCCTCAAGTTCGGCGTTGACCTGCGCGAGCAGCGCGAGTCTTCGAACAGCTTCGGCAACTCCAGCGGCCGCTACGAATTCAACCAGAACTGGACGCGTGGGCCATTCGCCAACTCTCCCACCGCGCCCAACGGACAGGACCTGGCATCGCTGCTTCTCGGCCTGCCCACGGGCGGCAACTGGCAGATCAACGCCACGCGCACGCAGAGCGCCCGGTATTATTCGGTGTTCCTGCAGGATGACTGGCGCGTGAACTCCTCCCTCTCGCTGAACATCGGCCTTCGTTACGAGCGCGAAACGGGGACCGTCGAGCGCTACAACCGCACGCTCGCAGGCTTCGACTTCGGCGCCCGGAACAACGTGACCGACCCGGCCCGCGCCGCCTACACGGCGAATCCGAGTCCGCTGCTGCCGGCGGCCCAGTTCAATCCGCTGGGCGGGCCGGCCTTCGCCTCCGACGGCAGGCCCAACGTCTACAGCACCTACCCTTGGGCCTTCGCACCGCGAATCGGCGCCGCCTGGACGCCCGCCAGGCTCGGCGGCCGGACCGTACTCCGCGCGGGCCTGGGCATGTTCTACACAACGTTTGGCACCACCGGCATCCAGCAGCCCGGCTTCTCGGCTCAGACGCCTCTCGCCGCTGGCGTCAACAACTTCCTCACACCCGTGTACACGCTCTCGAATCCCTTCGATGCGATCACCCAGCCGGTCGGATCGTCGCTCGGTCCGAATACCTTCCTCGGGCAGAACATCACCTTCACCAACCCCAATCCCGGCCAGCCCTACGTGTGGCGCTGGAATTTCAATATCCAGCGTGAGATCTCCAAGGATCTCGTGATGGAGATCGGCTACATGGGCTCGCGCGGCTCCAAGCTGCTCGAGAACCGCGATCTCAATTTCGTTCCCCTCGAGTTCCTGTCCACCAGCCCCCAGCGCGACCAGGCCAACATCAACCGCCTCACGGCCAACGTTCGCAACCCGTTCGCCGGCCTGCTGCCAGGCACGGGAATCAACGGCACCAACGTCGCGCAGGAGCAGTTGCTCAGACCCTATCCGCAGTTCAGCGGCAACGGCGGCGTGCGCCTGGACGGCCAGACCAGCGGCTGGTCGAACTTCCACCAGATGATGGTCCGCGTGGAGAAACGGTACTCCAGCGGCTTCAACTTCCTGGCGAACTTCTCCTGGCAGAAGATGCTCGAAGCGGTGGGCCGCCTCAACTCCGCCGACCCCAACCTGGAGTACCGCATCTCGGACGAGGACCGCACGTTCCGCTTCATCGTCTCCGGCAGCTACGAACTGCCCTTCGGGCGCGGCAAAGCCATCGGGTCCAATGCCGGCCCCTGGGCGAACCGGCTGATCGGCGGCTGGCAGATCACCGGCATCTGGAACACGCAGTCCGGCCCACCGGTGGAATGGGGCAACGTGATCTACCTCGGCGGAGATCTCGCCTGGGATTCGCAGAACCTGAACAACTCGTTCAACCGGTCGGCCTTCAATACCGTCGCCGCTCAACAGTTGGATCGCAACCGGCGCTTCTTCAATACCCGCTTCAGCTCCTACCGGGCGGCGGGCGTGAACAACGTCGACGCGAGCGTGATCAAGAACGTGCCGATCACCGAACGGGTCCGGTTCCAGTTGCGCGGCGAGGCGTTCAACCTCATCAACCGGCCGCAGTTCAACGGGCCCAACCTGAGTCCGGCCGATGCGAACTTCGCCCGGATCACCAGTCAGGCGAACCTGAACCGTGCGATTCAGTTGGCTGCCCGCGTCGTCTTCTAGCCGGCTGCCTTCACCTTCCGGTCCACGCTCCAAAGACCCTCGATCTGTTCGAGGGTCTTTCCTTTTGTTTCCGGCGTCCACTTCCAGATCACGATCACCTCGATCGCGCACATCGCGGCGTAAATGCTGAACGCCCCGCTGATGGTGGCGACGCGGACCAGCGACAGAAACGTGAACGTGAGCACCACGCAGGCGGACCAGAGCGAGATGGTGGCGATGGACATCGCGCGGCCTCGGATCCGCGTCGGGAAGACCTCCGACAGCACCACCCAGGTGCCCGGACCGAGCCCCACCGCAAAGGCGGCCACACAGACGCCGATCACCGCCAGAATCAACTCGCCCGGCGGCGGCTGGCGGAGAAATGCGATCGCCAGCGTCACCAGGCATACGCCCATGGCGGCAGCGGAAATCAGCAGCAAGGGGCGGCGTCCTACGCGGTCGATGAGCCAGATCGCGATCATCGTCGCGAAAAAGTTGATCAGCCCGACCACGACGTTGACGCCGATCGCCGCCGACTCGCTGTAGTTGCCCACCTGCTCCCGAAAGATGATCGACCCGTAAAAGAGCACCGTGTTGATGCCCGTCCATTGCTGCAGGACCGCGAGCGCCACGGCCACCGCCAACGCCCGCCGCCAGCCCGGTTGAATGAGTTGAGCGAGGCTGCCCTGTTCCTCGGCGATGGTCTCCTTGATCGCGGCGAATTCGTCCTCCGCGCCCACCCGGCCCAGCACCCGCCGCGCCTCCGCGTCCTGGCCGTTCTCCACCAGCCAGCGCGGGCTCTCCGGCACAAAGAAGAGCGCCACAAAAAACAGGAACGACGGAATGGCCGCGGCGGCGAACATCCAACGCCAGCTTCCCTGGCCATGGAAAGACAGGATCCAGTTGACGAAATAGGCGAGCAGAATGCCGCTCACGATCGCCATCTGGTTCAGGGAAACCAGCCGCCCCCGGATGCGCGGCGGCGACACCTCGGCGATGTAGAGCGGCGCCAGCAGCGAAGCGACACCCACCGCAACGCCGCCGGCAAAGCGGGCCGCGACGAACTCCATGAGGTCGCGGGGCAGCGCCGCGGCCAGCGCCGACGCGCCGAACAGCAGCGCCGACAGCATGAGCATCCGGCGGCGGCCGAAGCGGTCGCTCAGCCACCCGGCGATCATCGCGCCCAGAACGCAGCCGAACAGCAGGCTGGAAGCGGCGGTCTCCGACTGCGATTCGCTCAGTCCAAACTCGGCGCGCAGCAGAATCAGGCCGCCGTTGATCACGGCGATGTCATAACCAAACAGAAGTCCCGCCGTGGCGGCCACCAGGGCGATCCAGTACGCGTAAGAGGTCATGCTATAGTCCGGAAAACGATGTCCAACTCACGCCGACACTTCATCACAAACGGGATGGCCGCCGCAGTGGCCGCCGGCGCAACGGGCCAGGCGCAGGCGCAAACCAAGCCCGCGCCCAAGCCCGTGCGCCTCGCCGTCTCAACGTATTCCTATTGGCATTTCCGCACGGAAAAATACCCCGTAGAGAAGGTGATTGAGAACGCGGCGCGCCTGGGCTTCAGCGGCGTCGAGATCCTGCACCGCCAGATGACGGACGAAACACCCGCCTACCTGAATCGCCTGAAGCAGGCTGCGTTCCGCAACGGACTCGCTCTGCCGATGCTCTCCATTCACCAGGACTTCGTCTACCCGGACGCCGCCGAACGCCGCAAGCACATCCGCCACACCCAGAAGTGCCTGGACCTGGCAGGCGAACTGGGCATCCCCGCCGTACGCCTGAATTCAGGGCGATGGAAGACCATCCGTTCGTTCGATGACCTGATGAAGGTGAAAGGCAACGAACCGCCGCTTGAAGGCTTCACCAACGAAGACGCCTTCAAGTGGTGCGTGGATTCCATCCAGCAGTGCCTGCCCACGGCCGAATCGCGCGGCGTCGTGCTCGCTCTCGAAAACCACTGGGGCCTGACCACGGACGTCGACATGCTCCTGCGCATCTGGCGCGCGGTGAACTCGCCGTGGCTGGTGATCAACGCCGATACCGGCAACTTTCCCGGCGACCCCTACGAGGGCATCGCAAAACTCGCCCCGCACGCGGCCATCGTGCAGGCCAAGACCTATTACGGCGGCGGCGAATGGTACACCCTCGACCTGGACTATAAGCGCATCGCGGGCATCCTCCGCGACGCCGGTTTCCAGGGCTGGGTGTCGCTCGAAATGGAAGGCAAGGAAGATCCCAATACCGCCGTGCCGAAGAGTTACGAAGTGCTGCGCTCGGCTTTTCTCGGCTGAGGCGATGGTACACTCGGCGCATGGTGCGCCAAGCCGTCGTTTCCCTGCTTTTTTCCGCGGCCCTGCTGACCGCGGCTGAACCGGTGCCGCTCTTCAACGGCAAAGATCTTTCCGGTTGGGAGTTCGTGGGTCCCGGCCGCTTCGTCGTCGAAAACGGCCTGATGAAGACCGAGGGCGGCATGGGCCTGCTCTATTACAAGGTCCGCAAGTTGGGCAACGAAACCCTGCGTGTGGTGTTCAAAACCAGCAGCCAGCGCGACAACTCCGGTGTCGTGATCCGCATGGCGGAAGCGCCCCCCGACCCCTGGTATGGCGTTCACAACGGCCACGAAGTGCAAATCGCGGGAACCGGCGACGAATGGCATTCGACGGGCGCCATCTACTCGCTCAGCAAGGCCGTGAAGAACCTCCAGAAGCCCGCCGGCGAGTGGAACACGATGGAGATCCAGTTGGACGGCGGCGCCACGCGCGTGACCCTGAACGGCGAACTGGTGAACGAGTTCAAGCCCGACGCGCAAACGCCGGAACGCAAGCAGTGGTACGAGCCTGTGCGCGGCCCGCGCCCCGACTACGGCTACTTCGGATTGCAGAACCACGATCGCGCCTCCACCGTTTTCTTCCGCGAGATCTCGGTGATCACGCCCGGCAAGCCCCTCTCGCAGGGCGACCGCGAGCGCATGCTCTCCTACCTCCATGCCACCCGTAAGCAGGTGGTGGACGAGGTATCCGGCCTCTCCGCCGAGCAGCTTCACTACAAGCCCGAACCCTCGCGTTGGTCGGTGGCCGAAGTGGTGGAGCACCTGGCGGCGACCGAGCCGATGCTCTTTGGGCTGGGCGAACGCAACCTGCGGGCGCCCCTCACTCCGGACAAGAAGTCCACGCTCACCGATCAGCAGGTGATCGCGAACATGTCGAATCGCGCGAACCGGGCCGAGGCCCCTCCCATGCTGCGCCCCACCGGCCGGTTAGCCACCACCGGGGCCCTCGCCGCCGAGTTCAAGGCGAAGCGCGACGCCACAATCCACTGGTTTCACGAGGTGGAAGCGGACCTGCGCGGCCGCGTTGTGAAATCGGGCATGGGCGAGGTGGACGTTTATCAGTTCTTCCTGTTCCTGCCCGCCCACACGGAGCGCCACCTGGCCCAGATCGCCGAGCTGAAGGCCTCGCCCGGCTTCCCCAAAAAATAGCCGGACTGCGGGTGTATACTGGCGCCGGACGTGAGAATCCTATGTTCGGCAAAGATCAACAAGAGGTACTCATCGCCGGCGCAGGTCCTGTCGGCCTTTTTACTGCACTCGCTCTGAAGCGGAATAACGTCGATGCTGGCATCATCGATACCGGCATTTGGACAACCACTCACAGCTACGCGCTCGGTTTGCAGCCCCAGTCTTTAAAGCTGTTCGAGGAGTTTGGGCTTACCGATCGTGTCCTGAACGCCTGTTACCCGGTGCGCTCCATCGGTCTGTACGACACAGAGCAACAGCGGGCCCGCGTGGAGCTAAACCCGCCCCTCGCGGTGCTCGGGCAGGAGACGCTCGAGTCGCTCCTCGAAGACACCCTCGAACAGGAAGGCGTGCGCGTTGCCTGGCGGCACGAGTTGTCGTCGCTCGAAGCCGGCCCGGATTCGGTCCGCGCCACCGTCAATAAGTTCGAACAGGAATCGCGGGGCTACGCCATCGCCCATACCGAATGGGTGGTCGGCCGCACGTTTCACCTGGACGTTCCCTTCGTGATCGGCGCGGACGGCCACAACTCGCGCGTCCGGAGGGCGCTCGGCTTGCCCTTCGCCGAAACCGGCCCGCCGCGCTATTACGCCGTGTTCGAGTTCAAGACCGACGCCGACCTCGGCCACGAGATGCGTCTGGTGCTCGGTGAAAGCACTGCTGACGTGCTCTGGCCACTTCCCGGCAACTTCTGCCGCTGGAGCTTCGAACTCGCGGACTACGCGCCGCCGGGCGCCGGCCGTTCGAAGGACCGCCTCCTGGCCACCGAATGGGGCCAGTTCCCGATCCTCGAAGAGGAGCAGTTGCGCTGGTTCATCGATCACCGCGCGCCCTGGTTCAAGGGCTCCGTGGAGAGCTTCTCCTGGCGCACCGTGGTGCGCTTTGAACGGCGGCTCGCGCCCGCCTTCGGCGCCGGGCGCCTTTGGCTCGCCGGCGACGCCGCCCATCTCACCGGCCCGGCCGGCATGCAGAGCATGAACTCCGGCCTCTTCGAAGGGTATGACCTGGCGGCCACGATCGCCCGCATCCTGCGCGGGCCGGGCTCCCTGGCCGACCTGGAAAATCACAACCGACGCTGGCAAAGAACCTGGCGCGAGTTGCAGTCGCTCGACGCCGCCTTGACCCCGAACGCCAGAACCGACCCCTGGGTGGCGAAGCACGCCCCGAAGCTGCTGCCCTGCCTTCCGGGCCACGGCGCCAATATCGCTTCGCTCGCCGCGCAGCTCGGGTTGGCCCTGACCCCGGTCGCGACAAGCATCGCCGGAAGCTGACCGGTCTCGCGCCCGGGCTACGGCCGCTTTTCGCGGTTCCCCTTCGGCCACAGGTGATGCGAGGGGGCGTGGCGGCGGATCCGGATGTTCCGAAACTCCGCCGGCACGCCCTCCGATTGCAGGGCGACGTGCCCGATGCGCGGCTCGGCCTCACTGCCTAATCCGATGAGCACTCCGTTGAGAACAGTGGCCACGCGGCCCTCTTCGGAATAAACCTCGAACGTGTTCCACTCGCCCACCGGCTTCGACGCTTCGTGAATCATCTCGCCGCCTTCGATATAGGCGCCCTGTATCGGGAAGACGCGCCCCATGTGGGATTGGTAGAGCTGGCATTCGATCGCGCGCGGCCAGACCGCGTCCTGCTGGATGTGGATCAGCACGCCGCTGTTGCCGCGGCTCGGGTAGCGCACCTCCACGTGAAAGACGAAGTTGTCGTAAACGTCCGAGGTCCGGATGTAGCCTTCCGGCTTGCCCGTGGTCACCAGCAGGCCGTCGCGCACGGAGAACGTCTGCTGCTCCCCGGCCCGCTCCTCGAAGTACTTGCCCACGCGGCCGTCCTCGCCCTTCAGCACCACCACCATGCGGCCCAGGTCCTTGCCGTTGAACAGCGTCGTCCAGCCTTCCTCGTAACGCAGGTCAGGGTCGCGCATGTCGCCGGTGCGCTGGGCGGAGAGTGCGGCCGCGCCGGCGGCCGCGCCGAGAAAGGCTCTACGGGAGGTCATCGAGGAACAGCTTATACCCGCGCGAGGCCCTTGCGAGAGGGCCGTTCCCGCTGTGGTACTGTAAAGGTTCAAATTCGACAGGAGCTCTCCATGCAAGCCCTCGGAATGGTCGAGACCAAGGGTCTCGTAGGCGCGATCGAAGCGGCGGACGCGATGGTGAAGACGGCCAATGTCGTCCTTACGGGCAAGGAGTTCATCGGCGCCGGCTACGTCACCGTGACCGTGCGCGGCGACGTCGGCGCCGTGAAGGCCGCCACCGATGCCGGCGCGGCGGCGGCGCGCCGCGTCGGGGAACTGGTCTCGGTCCACGTGATTCCTAACCCGCACGAAGAAGTGGAAAAGGTTCTGCCCGGCGCGAAGAAGTCCGGCGGCTCGCTCGGTTAACGCGAAGCGGCTCGCGGTGCGCGGCATGAACCGCGCGCCGTCGGGGAGAGAACCGAATGTTGCACGATCAAGACCTCCTTTCCATTCAGGAAGTCCGGACCAAAGTCGAAAAAGCCTGGACTGCCTGGCAGACCTACCGCGGCTTCTCCCAGTCGCAGATTGACGCGGTGGTCGAACGCATGGCCGAGGCCGGGCGCGCCCACGCCGTGGAACTCGCCCGTTTCGCCGTCGAGGAAACCGGCTACGGCAACGTGCAGGACAAGACCGCGAAAAACCTCCTGTGCGCCGAGTTGCTTCCCAAGTCCATCCGCTCGATGAAGACCGTGGGTGTGATCCGCGACCTCGCGGACGAGCGGGTCACCGAGATCGGCGTGCCGATGGGCGTGGTGGCGGCCATCTGCCCCACCACGAACCCGACCTCGACCGTGATCTTCAAGAGCATCATCTCCCTCAAGGCGGGCAACGCTGTTGTGCTCAGCCCCCACCCTCGGGCGAAGAAGTGCACCTGCGCCACCGCGTCCATCATGCTGAAAGCCGCCATTGAGGCGGGCGCTCCGGACGGCATCATTCAGTGTATTGAGAACCCGTCCATCGAAGCCACGAACGTTTTGATGCGGCATGAGCGCACCGCCGTGATTCTCTCCACCGGCGGCAGCGGCATCGTGCGCGCGGCGTACTCCAGCGGCAAGCCGGCATTCGGAGTCGGTCCCGGCAACGTGCCGGTGCTGGTGGATGAATCGTGCGATATGACCAAGACCATCCGCAAGGTGGTCGCCGGCAAGTCGTTCGATTACGGCACGGTGTGTTCCAGCGAGCAGACCGCCGTCGCGGTTTCCGCCCTGCGCCCGGTCGTCCTGGAGCACCTCAAGAACAACAACGCCTATCTCTGCAACGACGATCAGCGGAAGGCGCTCGAGAAGCTCCTCATCACGCACAGCTTCGGCGTGAACCCGAAGTGCGTCGGCCAGTCGCCGCAGAAGATCGCCGAGATGGCGGGCTTCCGCGTGCCGCCGGAGACGCGTATACTGTGCGCGGAGATTGGCGGGGTGGGTAAGGAGCATCCGCTTTCGGCCGAAAAGCTGTCGCCCGTGCTGGCACTGCTGTTTGTGCCCGACTTCGCGGCCGCGGTGAACGCGTGCGAGGCGATTCTGCGCTTCGGCGGCCTGGGCCATACCTGCGTGATTCACGCCAAGGATGAAGCGCGCATTCACGAGTACGCGCAGCGCATGCCCGCCTACCGCGTGCTGGTGAATACGTCTTCGCCCCAAGGGTCCACCGGCATCACCACCAACATCCAGCCTTCCATGACCTTGGGTTGCGGCGCCATCGCCGGCAACAGCACCAGCGATAACGTCGGGCCCCAGCACCTGATCAACATCAAGCGGCTGGCGCGCTCCGTCCGCCTTCCCGAGGACGCCTTGCAGACGCCCGTCGTCCCTGACGCCGCGCCCGCGCCCGCGCCCGCCTCCACCCCGGCGCCGCAGCCCGTCCCCGCCTCCACCGGCGGATTCGATCGGAACGCCATCGTGAGCGCCGTGGAACGCTACCTGGCGCAGCGCGGCATCGCCGTGTCGGGCGCCGGCGCGCCTCCCCCGCGCCCCGTCAGCGTGACCGAATCCGTTGTCGACCGCTTCCTGAATGCACGGCAGCGGCCGGCCCCCGCGGCCGCGCCCGCCTGCGCTCTGAAGCCCGCCGCGCAACCGGCTCCCCCCGCTCCACCACCCCCGCCGCCACAGCCGGAAGTGACCATCGTCGATTTCGTCTGCGAGGCGGACGTGCGCGCTGCCATCGCCCAATCGCGCAAAATCTATATCGGTCCGAAAACCATCGTCACGCCCGCGGCCCGCGAACTGGCCCGCGACGAGACGCTCGTGATGGCGCAACGAACATGAAGCAGAATCTCGACGCACTCAAGGAAGAGATCCAGCACTACCTGGAAACGGAGGGCTTCGTCGCCTTCTACGGTTACCCCCGCCAGAATGAGACCATCCCCGTGGTTCGCTGGGACACGGCGCAGCATCCCGATTACCACCCGTTCCTGCAGGCCGCCAAACTGGTGGATGTGAAACTGGTGGTGTTTCACGCTTCCGAGTTTACGCCCGACCTGGTCGACGAGGCGCTGGAAGATCTGGAAGACGCCGACCTGCCCCGCGAGGAAAAGCGCACCCTGGAGCGGCGGCTCCGCGACCTGCGCGTCTACGAGGGCTTCACCTACGCGCTCGACCTCTCGTTCGACTACCAGGGACGCATGTACCTGTTCGAACTGGAGACCGAGTGGTACCAGGAGTTCAATGAAGTCTTGGATGAGATCGACGCCGCGGCGCCCGAGGACGAAGAGGACGCCGGCCCCCTCGGCGGTTACTTCTCGAACAACTAGAATCGCCCGATGACGCCCCGCGCGCAGTGGAGTGTGGCCGCGCCCGACGAGGAGTCCGCGGCCGCCCTGGCTCGCGACTTGCGCCTGCAGAAGCCGGCCGCTCGCGTTCTCTGGAGCCGCGGATACCGCGACCCCGATGCCGCCCGCCGCTTCCTGGCCCCCAGCCTGGACCACCTGCACGACCCCTTCCTCCTGCGCGATATGGATCGCGCCGTCGAGCGGCTGCACCGCGCCATCGCCACCGGCGAGAAGATCCTCCTCTATGGCGACTACGATGTGGACGGCACGTCCTCCATCGTTCTACTCAGCAAGATCCTCCAGGCGGCGGGCGCGCAGTTCAACTACACCGTGCCGCATCGCCTGCGCGATGGCTATGGCATGCGTCCCGAAGTGGTGGACCAGGCCGCCGCCGACCAGGTGCGCCTGATCGTGAGTGTGGACACCGGAATCCGCGCCGCCGCGGTGGTGGAGCACGCCGCGGGCCTTGGGATCGACTGCATCATCACCGATCACCACCTGCCCGAAGCGCAACTGCCTCCCGCCCTTGCGGTGCTGAACCCGAACCGCGCCGATTGCGCCTACCCGGAGAAAAACCTCTGCGGCGCGGGCGTGGCGTTCAAGCTGATTCAGGCCCTGATGCAGCGTCTGGCATGGCCGCCCGAGCGCGTCCGCCGCACCACGGAGTCGCTCCTGAAGATGGTGGCCATTGCCACCGTCGCGGACGTCGTGCCGCTCACCGGCGAGAATCGTGCCATCGTCAAACTGGGCCTCGACGGGCTGCATACCGTCAAGAACGTGGGGCTGCGGGCGCTGCTCGCGAAGGCCGGATTCGCGGACGGGCAGACACCCTCGGCGGGCGACATCGGATTCCGCGTCGCGCCTCGAATCAACGCCGCGGGCCGCATGGCCAGCGCCTCCGATGTGGTGGAGATGTTTCTCACCGGCGACGCCGGGCTCGCCACCGGCATCGCCGAACGCTTGCACGATCTGAACCGCGACCGGCAGCAGGTGGAAGCGAAGATCGTCGAAGCGTGCCTCAAGGTGGAGGTGGCGCCGGAAGAAGCGGGCCTCGTCTACTCGGGTCCGAACTGGCACAAAGGCGTGGTCGGCATCGTCGCCAGCCGCGTCGTGGAGCGCCATCACCGTCCCTCGATCGTCCTGGGCGAGGACCCTGAAACCGGCCTCGCACAGGGCTCCGGCCGTTCCATTTCCGCCTTCCATCTTCTCGACGCTCTGGAGTCGATGGCCGATCTCTTCCTCAAGTTCGGCGGTCACCGCCAGGCGGCGGGCGTCACACTGCCGGTGGAGCGCATCCCGGAGTTTCGCCGCCGCTTCGACGCCTATGCGCGAGAGCGCCTGACTGCGGAGGACATGACGCCGCGGGTGCGCGCCGACGCGCTGCTCGATTTTCGCGAACTGAACGACGAGGCCGTGGAACAGGTGCTCGCGTTGGCCCCCTTCGGCTGCGGCAACCCTGCCCCACACTTCGCGGTGCGAGGCCTGGAGGTCTGTGCACAGCCCGCGGCCATGGGCGAAGCGCACCTGCGCGTGCCCGCGCGGCAGAACGGCCGCGTCTTCCAGATCAAGGCCTGGCGTTTCCGCGAACGCGAGCTCGAGGTTGCCGCCGGCGCCCGGATCGACGCCATCGTCTCGCTCGACGACGACAGCTATTCGGCGGCGCGCGGATACTCGCCCTGGTGCATGACCCTCAAAGACGTGAGGCCCGCTTCGTGAACGGCTACGACGCCATTCCCTACCCCGGCTATGCGTTCGCCCAGACGCACCCGGACCGCCTCGGCGCCATCGCCGCCTTGCACGGCCTTTGGCCATCCCCTCCCGAATCCAGCCGCGTGCTCGAGATCGGCTGTGGCGACGGCTCGAACCTGATTCCCATGGCCTACGCCATGCCCGGCGCGCGCTTCCTCGGCTTCGACAACGCGGCGCAGCCCCTTCAGGCCGCCCGCCGCGCGGCGCAGGAACTGCGGCTCGGTAACGTCGAGTTCGTGGAGGCGGACGCCCTCCAGTTCGAAGACGCGCAGCCGTTCGATTACATCGTCGCCCACGGCTTCTATTCCTGGGTCCCCACACCCGTTCAGGCACGGGCGCTCGAGATCTGCCGCCGTTCCCTGGCCCCGCACGGCGTGGCGTTCATCAGCTACGACACCCTCCCCGGCGGATATGAACGCCAGGTGGTGCGCGACCTGATGGCCTTCCACTCTTCCGCCGCCGATCCGCGGCAGCAGCTTCGCGAAGCGCAGGACGTTCTCGCGCTGGCGGCCGCCGAAGTCAACCGCCAGCGCCCCTACGGCGCGGGCGTGCACGCCGAGTGGTCTCGCGTCCAGGGGCGTTCTCCCGGCTTCATCTATCACGATCACCTCTCGACGGTGCACGAGGCTCTTTACTTCTCTGAGTTCACGCGGCGCGCCGCGGCGGCTGGCCTTCGGTATCTCGGCGAATCCGATTACGCCGAGATGTCCGATGCCTTCTTGAGCCCGGAAGGCGTGGAGCGCGTGAACGCGTTCGCGCAAGGCGACCCCATCCGCCGCGAACAGTACCTCGATTTTCTCAAGGGCCGCCAGTTCCGCCAGACCCTGCTCGTGCGGGACGACGCACCCTTGCAGACCGCCCGGCCCGAACGCATCGCCGACATGCTGGTCACCTCCCCCGCGCGGGAGGAAGAGCCGGGCGTGTTCCGGCGCGGCGAATCGCGCCTGCGCTCGCAACATCCCCTGGCGCGGCAGTTGATGCAGCAGTTGGGGCGAGCCTGGCCCGGCGCCGTGCCGGTGCGTGAACTGGCGGCGACCGAGACGGACCTGAAGGTCGCCTGCGAGCTGCTGCTGGTCTGCTTTCAGCGCGGCTTCGCGGACCTGCATCTCTGGCAGCCGTCGTTTGTTCGCCAGCCTTCGCCGCGCCCCGTGGCCAGCGCCGTGGCCCGGCGCGAAGCCGCGCTTCAGAAGAAGCTCGCGCCCAACCTGTGGCACAGCGTGGTGGAGCTCGACGATGCCGCCCGCGAACTACTCTTGAAACTGGATGGTTCGTTCGGCGCGCCCTCGGCCGACCCCGTGCTCGCCCGCCTCGCCCGGAACGCACTGCTGGTTCAGTAGCGCACCACCTCGATCCGCCGCCGATCGTCCGCCAGTCGCTCCATCCGGATCTCGCTGCGCTCCCGCGGCATCAACTCCGGAAAGCGCTCACCCCACTCGATGAGCACCACCGCCTGCCGGTCGAACAACTCATCGAGCCCCAGCCGCGCCACTTCGCCCGCCTCCTCCAACCGGTAGAGATCGATGTGATACACGGCCGGGGAGTATTCGTGAATCAGCGTGAACGTGGGGCTCGAGACGTCTTCTCGAACCGCCGCTCCCAGCCCTTCCACGATGCCCTTCGCAATCGTCGTCTTCCCCGCGCCCAGATTTCCCGTCAGCAACACCACCGCCTGCGCAGGCAACTCGCGCGCCAGTTCCGCGCCCAGCGCGATCGTCTCTTCTTCACTCGATGTCTCGTAGACTCGGGATCTCACGAATCGCCTCCGGCAGGTATCGCAGCAGATCGGTGGCGATGAGCGGCGATTCGCCCAGCTCCCCGGCCCCGAGTTCTCCCGCGCGCCCGTGCAGCCACACCGCCGCCGCCACCGCCAGCGCCGGCGCTTCCGGCCACTGCGCCAGCAGGCCCGCGATCATCCCCGTGAGGATGTCTCCCGTTCCCCCGGTCCCCATCGCGGGCGTTCCCGTCGGATTCACGATCACGCCGCCCTCGGGGAATGCGATCAGCGTTCGCTGCCCCTTCAACACCAGTGTCACCCCGCGCTCCATCGCGAATCGGCGCGCCATCTCCAAACGGTTCGCCTGCACTTCCGCGGTCGTTGTTCCGGTGAGCCGCGCCATCTCGCCGGGATGCGGCGTCAACACCCGCAAGCCCTCCGCACGCCACTCGAACCCGCTCAGGGCGTTCAACGCGTCGGCATCCACCACCATCGGCCTCGGCGCGTCGCACACCAGCCGCCGAACCCACGCCACGGTCTCCGCCCGGGTGCCCAGCCCGGGGCCGATCGCCGTCACGTCGCGCGTGCGGACCAGCTCGTCCAACTCCGCAAGCGGCGCGGTCATCACCTCCGGCGCGTGCGCCGCCGGCGCATCGGAAACCACTGTCGCCAGGCCCGCTCCCATGCGCAACGCGGCCAGCGCGCACATGCCCGCCGCGCCGGTTTTCCCGGGCGATCCCCCGGCCACGATCACGTGGCCGTAGTCGCCCTTATGGCCGCCGGGTGCGCGTTTCGCAAACAGCGGCGCGAACCATTGGGGCTCCGCCAGCTCCAGCCAGATCCCGGGATCCGCTTCGAACAGATCCGGCGGACTCCCGATGGGCGCCACGATCAGCCGCCCCACGGCGTCGCAGTTCGGCGGCAACACCTGGGAGATCTTCGGCGCGGTGAACGTCACCGTGTAGTCCGCGCGCACGCTGTTTCCCATCCACGCGCCCGTGTCGCTCGGCAGCCCGGACGGAAGATCGACCGCAACCACCTGCGCCCGCCGGAAGCGCGCCGCGTGGTTGATCAAATCGAGCGCCGCGCCCGCCGCCGGCCCTCGCAGGCCCGTTCCCAGAATGGCGTCCAGCAACAGATCCGCGCCATACATCTCCGGCGTGACTTCGAATCCCGCCGGGCATCCGCACGCGGCCAACGCCTTCCAGTTCATCGCCGCGTCGCCCTGCAACTCCTCCGGGCCGGCGCCGAGCACAACGTCCAGCCGCTTCGGCCGCAGGCGCGTCCAAAGCTGCCGTGCCACAACCAGCCCGTCGCCCCCGTTGTTGCCTTTGCCGCACAACACCACCACGTGCTTGTCTTTCAACGGCGCGAACGTCTCGCTCAGGAATTCCACCACCCGGCAACCCGCGTTCTCCATCAGGATCGCGCCGGGAATGCCCCGTTCTATCGTGCGCCGGTCCACGGCGCGCATCTGGTCAGCGGTGAGCACTTTCATGCTTGGTCTCCGCCATGCGCTCCAACTGCCGGAGCGACCCATGCTCGCCCATCACAATCAGGCAATCGCCCGCGGCGATGGCCGCCGAGGCCGGCGGGTTGAACTGCATTGTCCCGTCGGCCCGGCGTATGGCCAGCACAATCACCCCCAGTTCACGCCGGATCGGAAGCTGTTGCAGGGATTTCGAAACGAAATCGCTGCCGGCCGCCACCTGTACCTGTTCGATCCCGATATCCAGTCCCACGCTCGTGGTGGTGAAGTTCAGGAACTGCGTGACGTGCGGGCGCAGCAGCGACTGCGCCAGGCGCGTGCCCGTCGCCGCATACGGCGCAATCACCGAATCCGCCCCCGCGCGCCGCAGCTTGCTCTCGTTCTCCTCTTCGCTCACCCGCGCCGACACCATCACCTTCGGGTTCATGCTCTTCACCGAAAGTGTGAGGAAGAGGTTGTCGGCGTCCGTGGCGAGCGCGGCAATCACTCCCAGCGCCCGGTCGATCCCCACGTCGCGCAGCGTCTCGTCCCGCGTCGAATCCGCCAGCACCGCCAGCATGCCCGACTTCATCGCGCGCTCCACTTTGTCGGGATTGCGGTCTACCACCACGAAGCTCGCGCCCACCTGCTGCAACTCTGCGCAGGCGCCGCGGCCCACGCGCCCAAATCCGCATACGATTACGTGGTTCTTCAGGTTGTCGATCATCCGCCGGGCCCGCCGTTTCCCTAAGAAGTTGTTCAACTGCAGTTCGATGATGGTCTCGGTCATCGCGCCGATCGCCAGGAACATCGCGCTGACACTCACCAGGAGGTAGAACATGTTGAAGGCGCGGCCCGCCGTGCTCAGCGGCTGCACTTCGAAATAGCCCACCGTGGTCATCGTGATCAGCGCCATGTAGAAGGCGTCGAACGCCGGGTAGCCGGCCACCAGCATGAAGCCGAGCGTGCCCACGCAAAGCACGGACGCGATCATCGCCGAAAGCCAGATCGCGCGCCGCTTGATCAGGTCCACCGTTCACATCCTCCGCGCCAGTACCAGCGTCATGTCGTCCTGCAATTCCGGCGAACCGGTCCACTGCCGCACCGCGCCCGTAACCGCGGCGGCAATCTGATCCTCGTCGCGCCGCGCGTTGCGCGTCAGCACCTCGATCAGCCGCTCTTCGCCGAACATCTCGCCGTACTCGTTCTCCGGTTCGGTCACGCCGTCGGTGTAGCAGACCAGCAGATCGCCGCTCTCCAGCCGCACCCGGCTCTCGCCGTACCGGGCGAAGGGAAACGCCCCGACCACCATTCCGTTGATCTCCAGCCGTTGCGCTTCGCCGCCGCGAATCAACAACGGCGGCAGGTGTCCGGCGTTGGTATAGCTCATCTCCCCCGTCTCATCGTCGTAAAAGGCCAGGAAGAACGTCGCGTACTTCTCCGCGGAGGTGTAGTCGTAAAGCTGCTGGTTCAACTGCGTCACCAGCGCGGAAGTGGACACGCACGTGGCCGCGTGCCCCGTCCCGCCGTTCCCTACTGCCGCGGCCGCCGCCTCCACGCTCTGCCGGATCTGCGTGCGGAACGCCGCCTGCACGGTGGCCATCAACAGCGCGGCCGAGATCCCCTTGCCCGCCACGTCGCCCACCGCGATGGCCAGCCGCGTGTCGCCGAGCATCTGGTAGTCGTAGTAATCGCCGGAGACCATGCGCGCGGCGTTGCAGGCGGTGTTCACGCGCATCCGCTTCACCCGCGGCGCCACGCGGGGCTGCAGCGCGTCCTGCACCTCGCGCGCGATTTCGAGTTCCGCCTGCAGGCGCTCCCGCTCCTTCTCCACCCTCACCAGCCGCTGCAGGTTCTCGGTCATCGTGTTGAAGGACATCGCCAGCTCCGCCAACTGGTCGTTGCCGCGGATCACGATGCGGTGGCTGAAGTCGCCTTCCTTGATGTGCTGCGTGCCCTCGTAGATGGAGTGCACCGTGCCGGTGATCGTGCGTGTGAGCGATACCCCGATCACCAGCGAAACGAACTCCACGATCAGCAGCAGCATGGCCAGGCCGTAAAGGATCTGCAGCAGGCCCGGCCGTTCCCATCCCCCGGTGAACACGACGTTCAGAATCGCCGAGACGCGCGTGTGCACGGAAAGCAGATAGTTCTCCTGCTTGCGTGGTTCATTCCAGAGCGACACCGGGATCGCCGTGCCCCACAGCACCGTCCGGTCGAGAAAGTTCGCCCCCGGCGGAACGCGCGGAGCCTCGGTTAGCCCCTCGTCGTGCGGCCGCGCGCGCCGCGACCGGTTGGTCTTGTCCGGATCGGGAAACCAAACCAGGTCGATGCTGCCGAGATCCGGAACCAGGTCGGAGAGAAAATGGCGCGTGATCGGCGCCATCGCCAGCACCTGCAGCGGGCCCTGCCTGCGGTGCGCCCACGCGTAGAGCAGCCCGTCCTTGGCCACCAGACCATGCGTTTCGTCCCATCCGTCGGGAGGAAAACTCAACTGCGAATCGGGCGGGAATCGATACACGCCCGCTTCGTCCCGGCCGATGATCTCAAAACCCGGGAATCGCTCGCGCGTGAACGTGCCATTGCGCTGCAGAAACGCCTGACGCGACTCGGCGGGCACGCGCAGGTAACCCGCCGCGCCGCTGCGAATAAACAGCAGCCGCCGGTCCAACTCGGAGTTCACCAGGTAGACGCCCACTTGCTGCGCGATCACCGACGCGCCAAGTTGCGCCAGGAAGAGGATCAGAATCACCGGGACGAAGGCGATGAAGACGTAGGTGACGATCAGACGATTCCGCAGCCGCCAGATGGAGCGGCGAATCGCGGCGAGCAGCAGACGAAGGCCCAGCCAGGCGCCTAGCGCCACCGCCGCGAAGATCACCAGCCCCGGTGCGAAGCCCTGCGCGCCCGCCAGCCATAGCGCGCCGGCCAGCGCGGCGAGCCCGAAAAACACCTTCTCGAGCAGGGTCAGCGCCGGCCATTTTCGACCCGGATTCAAGTAGCTCTCCCGACTGGTCCTGAACGCATTCTACAGCCGGCTTCTGGCGATCGCCGGGGTCTGCCGCTCCGGCTCCGGCAACGGAAGGTCGGGCGCCAGGTAGTGTTCGGTCAGCCACTCTTTCAGGCGCGCCGCCGCGGTCTCCGGATCGTCCACGTACTCGAACAGGCGCAGATCCTCGGGGCTGATCATGCCATGCCGCGCCAGCGCCTCGAAGTCGATGATCTCCTTCCAGAACGCCGACCCGTACAGCAGCACCAGCATCTTCTTCTCCAGCTTCTCGGTCTGCACCAGCGTCAGGATCTCCGCCAGTTCATCCAGCGTGCCGAAGCCCCCCGGAAAGACGACCAGCGCCTTGGCCAGGTACGCAAACCAGAACTTGCGCATGAAGAAGTAGTGGAACTCGAAGGAAAGGTCGGGCGTGATGTACTCGTTCGGCCACTGTTCAAAGGGCAGGCCGATGTTCAAGCCGATGGTCTTGCCGCCCGCCTCCGCCGCGCCGCGGTTGGCGGCTTCCATGATCCCCGGGCCTCCGCCCGTGCACACCACAAAGCGGCGCGTATGGTTCTCCAACCCGTCCGACCAGGACGTGATCTGCCGGGCGAGTTCGCGCGCGGCCTCGTAGTATTGGCCCAGCGGGCCGTCCGGCTTGATCCGCGCGGAGCCGAAGAAGACGATCGTGTCCCGGATCTTCTCGCGGCGGAAATGATCCAGCGGCTCCAGGTCCTCCGAGAGAATGCGGACTGTTCGCCCCGCCTGGCTGTCCAGGAACTGGTCGTTTTTGTACGCGACGGGCCGCCGCCCGCGCTGGGGTGTGTCGCTCATCGTGAAGTGCCCTCGGCGGGAGGCGGAGTGGGCTGCTCCAGTTCCTCGACGCGCCGCTCCAATTGTCTCATTGTCCTGACTAAGTCGGGCAGTTTTTGAAACGCCGTGATCGCGCGCAGCCACTCGCGCGCCTCAAACGCCGGCGACCCCGAGATCACGCCGCCCCGCTTCACGTCCCCGCCCACGCCGCTCTGCGCGTACACAATCGCGTTGTCGTGTATCGTGAGATGGCCGGAAACGCCCACCTGGCCGGCCAGCAGCACGTTCTTCTCGAGAATGCTCGATCCCGCCAGTCCCGTTTGCGCGCAGATGATGTTGTCCTCGCCCACCACGCAGGCGTGGCCCACCTGCACCAGGCTGTCAATCTTCGCGCCGCGGCGGATGCGTGTTTCTCCCACCGTCGCCCGATCGATGTTGGTCAGCGACTGGATCTCCACGTCGTCTTCCACCACCGCCACGCCCGATTGCACAATCTTGTAATGGCTGCCGTCGCCGCGTTTCGCGAAACCGTAGCCGTCGCCGCCCACCACCACGTTGTTTTGCAGGATCACGCGGTGGCCGATGCGGCAGTGCTCGCGCACCACCGCCCCCGAGTGCGCGTAGAAATCGTCGCCGATCTCCACTCCCTCGTACAGCACCACGTGCGGATGCAGCACCGCGTTCCGCCCGATGCGCACACGCTCGCCGACCACCGCGTACGCCCCGATGGAGGCGCCCTCGCCGATCACCGCGCTCGCCGCGATCGCCGCCGTCGCATGAATCCCCACAGTGGGTCGCGGCGGCTGGTAGAACAGTTCGAGAGCGCGCGCGAAATCAAGGTACGGGTTGGCGGAAATCACGCAGGCGCACGGCGCACCCGGGAGCGCCTGCGAAACCAGGATCGCCCCGGCGCGCGTCTGCTTGACTTTGTGCGCGTACTTCGGGTTCGCCAGAAACGTGATCTCCGAAGGCCCCGCCGCCTCCATCCCCGCCACGCCCGTGATTTCTAGCCCCGGCTCTCCCGATGCCAGGACGCACTCCAACGCCCCCGCCAGTTCCTCGAGTCTCATAAACAGACAGAGTACCGCTCCCGCTACACTGGAAGGTGATGCGCACGGCCCCAGCGCTGGCTGGAGTGTGCCTGCTCGCCCTCCAGGCCATCGCGCAGCAAACCCCGCCCGGCTCGGAACTCCAGAGGGCAGCCGAAGAGTTCAAGGCGCACAGCCGCAGTCTCGGCCTGCGCGCGGACAGCCCCGTGCGCGCGCGCACCAATGGCTCGCGCCCCGGCCCCGCCCTCCACGGCCGCATCTTCCACAACTTCCGGAACGACGTGCTCGACGCGGTGCCCAAAGAAGTCCGCCAGGCCGGCGGCACCCGGCCCTTCCTTCGCCGCAATCAGTTCGGCTTCAACCTGAACGGGCCCCTCACCATTCCCAAGCTCTACCAGGGCGCGCGCCGGACCTTCTTCTCGATCTCTTACGAAGGCGTCCGCGAGCGCATCGGACGTTCCTACCTGCGCACTGTTCCCACCACGATCGAACGCACCGGCGACTGGGCGCACGTCGTCGATCCCGCCGGCAACCCCCTGCCCATCTACGATCCGAAATCCACCCGCCCCAATCCCGCTTACGACCCGGCCCAGCCCGTCTCCCTCACCAACCTCCAGCACTTGCGCGATCAGTTCCCCACCAACCGCATCCCCGAATCGCGCCTCGATCCCATCGCGCAGCGCGCCCTCGCGCTCTACCCCCAGCCGAACGTCGCCATCGGTCCGTTCTTCCGCAACAACTACTTCGTCTTTTCTCCCGAGTCCAATTCCGCCAACGGCGTCATCCTCCGCGTCGACCACAACATCGGCGAGCGCCATCGCATCAACGTCAACGGTTCGCTCTCCAACGGCTTCGCCGGCCCCGCAAAGTTCTTCGACACCGCCGCCGATTCGAGCCTCCCCGACCGCACGTTCGCCAACCGCCGCGGCTCCGTCGAGCACGTCTTCACCATCTCGCCGCAGACCGTCAACAGCCTCAGTTTCGAGGCCGCCACCGACTCCTCCGAGTACATCTCCGTGAAGTCCGATTTCGCCGCCCAACTCGGCGTCGCCACCGCCGGCAGCGACGTGTTCCCATGGATTCGCCTCGGCAACTATCTGGACATGGGAAACCCCAACCCGTCGGCCGCCAACACGCGAAACACCTACTCGATCTCCAACGGCATCTCCACCCGGCGCGGCAAACATAATCTCCGCGGGTCCACCTCGCTCGTTCTCTTCCAGGTGAATAGTTTCGTTCCGCAATACCCGGCCGGCACGTTTCGCTTCACTCCCGGACTCACCAGCCTGCCCGGCATCAACAATACGGGGCACGCCTTTGCCAGCTTTTTGCTTGGCCTCTCGGACTTCGCCGAACGCAGCCTGGTCGAACAGCCCTCCTACTTCCGCCGCGCCCGGTGGGCGCTTGCCGGCCGCGACCAGTACGAAATCAAGCCCGGACTCACCCTAGCCTTCGCCGGCAACGTGGAAGTGCACACGCCGCGCACCGAGAAATTCGACCGCCAGAGCACCGTGGACCGCTCCTCGCTCAACCCCGCCTACGGCCGCCCCGGCGCGCTCCGGCCCGCCACCGGCGGAGACCGCGCCTTTCAACCCGTGACCCTGTGGGTGGAGCCCAGCGCGAGCCTCTCCTGGAGCCCAGGCAACGATCCCAAGCGCATCTTCCGCCTCGCCTGGTCGCGCGCCTACACCTCGCTTCCCATCTACTCGGCGCAGTTCGGCACGCAGGGCTTCAACGGCTACGACACCTTCTTCTCGCCTAACGTCCAGTTGGAGCCCGCCGTCACCTTCGCTGCCGGCATGCCGCCCGCGCGCCGGCTGCCCGACCTCCGGCCCGAAGCCGCCAACGACACGGTTGCCGAATACATCCATCCCACGGACGACGTCCCAACGTACAACTCCGCCTCCGCCTCGTTCGAATGGACTCTGCCCGCGGCCATGATCCTGACTCTCGGCGCGGGGACTTCGAACGGCCGCAACCTGTTCGTCAGCGGCAACACCGTGAACCTCAACGCGATCCATCCCGACGCGCTCGCGTTTCGCGATCAACTCAACACCGAATCCTTCCGCCGCTCGCTCCGCCCCTATCCGCAGTTCCTCGCGTTCGACCTCTACAGCTCCTATCCCGGAGGCCGCTACCGGCGCGACGCAGGCTATATGCGCCTGGAAAAACGCACCTCGTCCGGGCTCTCCCTGAACGCCTCTTACGAATTCTCCAAGCAGATGGACGACTACTCGGGCCCCTACGGCCGGCAGGATTTCTTCAACTCGAAGAACGAGTGGTCGCTCACCGCATACAACAACCCCCACCGGCTCTCTCTCAATTACGTCTATGAGCTGCCGATCGGCGCGAACAAGCCCTTCTTTTCTTTTAGCGACTGGCGGCGCGTGCTCGTCGACGGCTGGGCCCTGAGCGGCATCAGCTCCGTCACCTCCGGCGAGCCCCTCGCCTTCCGCCCGCAGTTCAACAACACCGGGCTGCTCATCAGTTCACTCAACGTGGACTCGGCGCCCGGCGTCAGCGCCCGCGTCGATAACCCCTCGCCGGCGCTCTGGTTCAATCCCGCCGCCTTCGCGCAGCCCGCCGATTTCACGCTCGGCAACGCATCCCGCACGCATCCCTACCTGCGCAATCCCATCAGCCAGAACCACGATCTCAGCGTCAGTAAGCGCTTCGTCCTGGCCCCGGACCGCACGCTCGAGTTCAACGCCTCCGGTTTCAACTTCGTCAATCACGCCAACTGGAACGATCCCGACACCGTCATCGGCCCGGCCAGCGCTCCCAACGTCAACGCCGGCCGCATCATCGGCTCGCGCGGCGGCCGCGTCATTCAACTTGGCTTGCGGTTGAGTTTCTAACCATGCGGCGCCTGCTTGCCTTTCTCGCTCTGGCCGGCGCGCTGATGGCCGCGGGCAACAAGCCCGAACGGAACCGCACCCGTGTCCGCGTGCCCGTTTGGAGCGAGGAAGGCAAGCCGCTGCCCGCCGAAGTCGAAGCCAGGATCGAGGGCGCCAAGGCGCCGGTGCACGCCGTGCGCGGCCCCTCGGACGAGTTGATCGTGATCGTCGTTTTCGACCTGGTCGGCGACCTCGCCCTGGTCGGTCCCGCTCGCGACGCCCTGATCGAGAGCGTCCAGGCGCTGCCCGCCAACGCCTGGGTCGGCCTGATGCGCGCTCAGGACGGACTGCGCGTGCTCCTCGACCCCACGGGCGACCGTCCCGCCGCCGTGGAGGCGATCCGCAATCTGCCCGTCAGCGGCCGCCCAGGCTTGCTCGACACCGTGGACCAGGCCGTTCAGCTCGCTGACCTGGTGGCGCGCAAGGCCGCCGTGCGGCTCGCCGTGCTCTATCTCACCGACAGCAACATCTACGGCTATCGCGAAGACTACACCAATCCCGTCGTGAACTCCTCCGACCAGCGAGACCTCAGCCGCCGCTTTCCCGAGGGTCTGATCCGGGAAAAGATCTCGCGCCTCGAGAATTCGCTCGCCGCGCTCGAAGTCCCGCTCTTCATCACCCATCTCAGTTGGCAGCGCGACCGGCTGAACGAGGCCTACCAGACAGGCCTCCTGCAGCTCGCGCAAGTCACCGGCGGCACGGCCGCCTTTTGCCGGACCCTCGCCGAAGTCCCCGAAGTGGTCCGCCGCACCATGGATCGCATCGTCAATCACTCCACGCTCGAAGTGGAGCTGCCTTACCGGCCGCTCAAGAACGTCCAGGTGGTGATCGAAGCCGGCGGGCTGCCGCTGAACTACCGCACCCGCTTCGTGCTCAAGGAGAGATAACCATGTTGTTCCGCGCACTCGCCGCCGTTCTCGCCCTTGCCGCCGCGGGCACGGGTTTCATCGCCTGGCGGCAGTTTCGCGCCGCGGAGTCGGCGGCTCAGGCCGCGGCGAAGGCGCAGACGGAAGCCACCGAGCTGCGCCAGTTGCTCGACCGGGCCAACCAGCGCCGCCAGGATGCCGGCGAACCGCCCATCGCCGCTCCCGGCAGGGAGCCCGCGCATCGCCCTTCTTCTTCACCCGTGGATCACGCCGCGCGCCTGGAGAGCATTCGGCTGCTCGGCCAGACCCGCGATCAACTGGCCGCCTCCCAGGCTTCCGTTCGCGCCCTGGAACAGAAGGTGGCCGAGTTGGAAGCGGCCGCGCAAAAAGCGGCCGAGGACAACAAGCGGCTCTCCGATGCCGAAAGCGAACTGCGGGAAAACCTCGGCGCGAATCAGCGCCTGGTGGACGCCATCCAGACGGAACTGAAAGGCAAGTCCGAACGCCTGCTGCAACTGGAGACCGCGATGCGCCGCGGCGGCGACGAGATGAAAGCCCTGAACGAAAAACTCGCCCGCGCCACCAAATCGAACCGCGAAGTGGAAGACCTCAACCGCCGCCGCGAGATCTACCTCACGAACCTGCAGCGCCGCTATCGCGACATCACCGACCAGATGCGCGCCATGGCTCTGCGCCTCGATAACCCGCAGGAGCGCCCCAACCAGATGGACCTCTCGCGCATTCAAACCGCTCTTCAGTCCGCCGAAGAGGACCTCAAGCAGTTGTCCAACCTGAACGCCCAGGCGGCCCGTCTCAAATAACCCGCCGCGCCGCTCACCGCCACCGCAGGTTCTTCGCCTTCCCTGTCAGTTCCACGCCGTTCGCCCCCTCGGGCGGGAAAACCAGGTTCGTCAGCGTCACCTCGCCGCCGTTCGCAAACACCTCTACCGAGAGCCGGTCCACCACCACGTGCAGCCGCCGCAGCCGCGCCACCGGCGCTTTCGTGCGGCCGGGGAAGCCCTTGTGAAACTCCACCGCGCCGGACTTGCTCCGGTCCACAAACAGCGTTCCTTCCTCCCAGCCGATCACCGTCTCGGCGCCCGCGCCCTGCAAGACTCGCAAGGCAATGGCCCCGTCCTCCGGCTCCATCTCGACTTCGAAACTTCCGCCCGCTTCGAACGGCTTCCCATCCCACCGGCGCCAGTTTCGTGCGACGCCCGCCGCCGGCGCCTGCACCAGCGTCGTTCCCCGCAGCGACAAACCCCTCGGCAGCGTCATCTGTCCGCGCCATGGCTCGGTGGGCGTCTTGCTGGCGTACTGCCAGTTGCTCATCCAACCCAGCATCACCGGCTTCTGCCCGCGCGGCGTCCCGCTGAACGTCAGCGCGCAATAACAGTCGCGCCCGTAGTCCAGCCACTTCGTCTCCGTCGTCTCACTCACGAAGGTGTTCCCGTCGAAGCGGCCGACGAAATACTGCTCGCCCGAGCCGCCGGCGATGTGCCCCGGGTTCAGGCCGATCTTCAACACCCACTTGCCGTCCACCTCGAACAGGTCCGGACACTCCCAGATACCGCCCGTCGCGCCCGCCGGCCCGAACTCGCCCGTGCGCGTCCAGGCCTTCAAGTCCGGCGACGCATAGAACACCGCCTTGTGCTCCGTGGGCAGCGCCAGGGCCATCACCCAGCGCTTCGCCGGTTCGTACCACAGCACCTTCGGATCGCGAAAGTCCTTCAGCCCCGGATCGAGCACCGGGTTCTTCTCGTACTTTGTCCACGTGCGCCCGCGGTCGTTCGAATAGGCGAGGTTCTGGTGCTCCCGGGCGGGTTTCGACTTGTCGACCCCCGTGTCGCCCGTGTAGATCGCCACCAGGCACGGCTTGCCTCCAATACAGAACCCGCTCGAATTGTTTCGATCCACCACCGTGCTTCCGGTGAAGATCCATGCGTCGGAGCCCGTCGGGATCGCCACCGGCAGTTCCTGCCAGCGCCTCAGGTCGCGCGACACAGCATGCCCCCAACTCATGTTGCCCCACAGCGGTCCCAAAGGGTTGTGTTGGAAGAAGAGGTGATACTCTCCGTCGAAGAACACCAGGCCGCACGGATCGTTCGTCCAGTTCTTTGCAGGCGTGAAGTGGAAGCCCGGACGCCACTGCTCCGCCCCCCACACCGCCGCCGCCAGGAACACCGCCGCTGCTATGATTCGATTTCGCATGACGCCGCTCGCAAGCCAGTATGCCGCATTGGCGCAGGCCGTGGACCAGGAGTTCGAACGCGGCCGCGGCCTCCACGGCCCGCGCATCCAATGCGGACCCGGCTGCTACGAATGCTGCCACCAGCTCTTTCAGATCACCGAACTCGAAGCGGCGGTGATCTCGGAGGCCGTCGCCGGAATGCCCCCGGCCGAACGCACCGCCCTCCAGGACCGCGCCCGCGCCTACTCCGCGCGCCGCGCCCTCCTGGTCACCGCGCAAGGCGAGCCCGAGGCCTGGGGCAGCCTGCCTCCTCCGGGCACGCGCCTCCTGTGCCCCGCCCTCGAAGACGGTCTGTGCCGCATCTACCAGGCTCGCCCCCTCATCTGCCGCAAGTTCGGCGTGCCCCTCTACAACCCCTCGCGCCCGGACCGCGTCTTCGCCTGCGAAATCAACTTCCGCGACGGCGACGCGATTGACGACGGCCGTCTGATCCAGATCCAGACCGGGCTGCACCAGCGCGCGAAAGATGTTCAGTCCGCCTTTGACCGGGCCGGCGGGCGCCGCGACCCCAATCCCATCACCGTCGCCCGCGCCGTGCTCGAAGACTTCCGCGCCCACCTGCCGCGATAATAGGTGCATCACCAACGCCCGCGCCTACTGGTCTCTCACCCTCTGCGCCGCCATCTGGGGCTTCTCCTGGCTGTGCGGCCGCGTCATCGCCGCCGAAGGCGTGCCGCCCGCCTATGGCGCCTTCGGACGCTTCGCCTTCGGTTCGCTCGGCCTGCTCGCGGTCATGCTCTTCCATCGCCCCTGGCCCCGCCTCACCCGCTCCCTCGCGCTGAAACTTGGCGCCATGGGGTTCACCGGCGTCTTCCTCTACAACGTTTGTTTCTTCACCGGGCTCAAGACCGTGCCCGCCGGCCGCGCTTCGCTCATGGCCGCCTTGCAGCCCTCGGTGATCTTCGTGTTCTCTGCCCTCGTGTGGGGTGAGGCGATCCGCCCCTTCAAAATCGCCGGGCTCGCCATCTCGGTCGCCGGAGCCACTCTCGTCCTCTCGCAAGGAGATTTCGCCAAACTCCTCGCCGGCGGCCTGAACTCCGGCGATCTCTGGATCCTCGGCTGCGTTTTCTCGTGGGTCTCCTACACGCTCATCGGCAGGCTGCTCACGGGCAAGCTCCCCGCCGTCGCCTCCACCGCCTACTCCACGTGGCTCGGCGCCGCTCTCCTCGCCGTGTTCGCCCTCGTCGAGCCGTACACGCCGGTCACGTCTTTCAGCCCGCACGCGTGGGCCGCCAGCGCGTTCCTGGGCCTGCTCGGCACCAGCCTCGCCTTCCTCCTGTTTCTGCAGGGAGTCGGCCACATCGGCGCCTCCCGCGCCTCCATCTTCATCAACCTCGTGCCCGTCTTCGGCGTCCTCTTCAGCGCCGTCATCCTGCGCGAATCGTTGAGCCTCGCCACCCTGGCCGGTGGGGCGTTCACCATTCTCGGCGTGCGGTTGCTGAATCGCGGTTGATGCAGGTGCGCTACCATGTGCGGAAGCATGAGGAACCGCGCTGTTTTCGCACTGCTCCTGACCGCAACCGCACTCAACGCCGACTGGCTCACCTTCGGAGGCGATCCCCAGCGATCGGGGTATCAGCGCCGCGAGGATTACATCACACAATCGAACGTGGCGAAGCTCCGGCTCGAGTGGAAAATGAAGCTCGACAACCAGCCCAAGGAGCTGACGTCCCTCACCGTTCCCGTCATCGCCGCCACCATGACCATGCCCGGCGGCTTTAAGGACTATGTGGTGGTCGCCGGATCGGGCGACACCCTCTTCGCGATCGATCCCGACACCCAGAAGCTCTACTGGTCGCGGAAATTCGAAGCCGAAGGCGCCCCCAGGAGCCGCCCCGACTGGCTCTGCCCCGCCGGCCTCAACGCCACCCCCGTCATCGACAAGGCGAACCGCACCGTGTTCCTCATCACCAGCGACGGAAAACTGCGCGCCGTGAACCTGTTGAACGGCGAGGATCGCTTTCCCCCCACCCCGTTCGTCCCGCCGTTCTCCAAAAACTGGAGCCTCAACCTGGTGGACGGCGTCGTCTACACCACCGTCTCGCAAGGCTGCAACGGCGCCAAGAGCGCGGTGTATGCGATGGACGTCAAGGACCCGAAGCGCCCCGTCACCTCGTTCCTCTCCACCACCACCGGCGGCGCCGGCATCTGGGGGCGCGCCGGCGCGGCCATCGGTTTCTCCGGCCGCGTGTACGCCGAGACCGGCGACGGTCCCTACGATCCGCCGAACGGCAAGTACGCCGACACCTTCCTCGGACTGACTCCGCGCGAGTTGAAGCTCGCCGATTTCTACACGCCCGCCAACCGCGCCTGGATCACGCGCAAGGACCTCGACATGGGCTGCATCAGCCCCCTGGTCTTCCGCTTCAAAGGCAGGGAGATCGTCGCCGGCGGCGGCAAGGAAGGCGTGCTCTACCTTCTGGACGGCGCCTCCCTCGGCGGCGAGGACAAGCGCACGCCCCTCTATCGCAGCAACCTGATCACCAACGAACAGGTCGATTTCGCCGGCCGCGGCTTCTGGGGCGTCCTGTCCACTTACGAAGACAGCGACGGCACGCGCTGGCTGCTGGCTCCTGCCTGGGGTCCGCCCGCCGCCTCCGCGCCCAAGTTCCCCCTCAGCTACGGCGACACCCCCAACGGCAGCATCATGGCGTTCAAGATTCAAGAGGTGAACGGGAAGATCGAGCCCGTGGCCGCCTGGAACTCCCTGAACATGTCCGTACCCGAGCCCGTCGTCATCGCCAACGGCATCGTCTTCGCGCTCTCCAACGGCGAGAACATCAACCAGGTGGACCAGGAAGGCCGCCTGCTCAGCACCAAGTTCCGCGCTGAGAACCCGGCCGGTAACGCCGTGCTCTACGCGCTCGACGCCAAGACCGGCAAGGTGCTCTACTCAAGCGGAAAACTGATCCCCGGCTGGACGCACTTCAGCGGCCTCGCCCTCGCCAACGGACGCCTGTACGTCGTCACCCACGACAGCACCATCTATGCTTTCAGCTCTCCTGAGTAGCGCCCTGCTGCTCGCGCCCGCCTGGCAGAGCGCTCTCGACCAGCGCTATCCCGGCTGGCGCATGGCCCCCGTGGCCCCTCAGATCGCAAGCTGGTTCCGGGAGTACGGCCTCTCCTGGGATCCGAATTTCGTGCGCGCCGATTTCGATCGCGACGGCCGCGAAGACGTCGCGCTCCAGATCCTCGCCCAGGGCAGTCAGCGCGTGGTCGCCGTCATGGCTGATGGCCGCGTCCACGAACTCGCCGCCGACCCCGCCGATTCGTTCACCTTCCTCATGCTCCACAAGCAGGGCGAGAAGGACTTCGACTTCGAACGGATGAAACCCTTCCGCTACGCCGCCGACTCCCTCGGGCTCCTCTACTTCAGCAGGACCGCCGTTACGTTTGAATGGCGTAGCCGCGCCAGGAAGTTCGCCAGCCGCAACACCCCCGGCGACGAAGAGGCGGAGCTGGCGCGTTGACGGGCGCGCGCCGTCACGCCGCCGGTGAGCGCAGCAGCCGCCGCAGCACCAGCGAAATCGCCGTGCCCCCGATCAGCCCGATGATCAACCCCTTGAAATACTCCCAGCGCAGGAACCCTGCCTGCTCGAACGCATCGATGTCGTGCCGGTGGTTCCAGATCTCGACAATCCTGCCGTTCTCGAACCGCAACACCGTCACCACCGCGTTCGCGATGTCGCCGCCCAGAATGCGCTGCCACCAGACTCGCGACTTGTAAGTCCACTGCCAGCGCACCGCCACCCGGTCGCCTTCGGCGAAGACAAAATCCACTGTGCCGCCCACCGCTCCGTTGTCGAGGAACGACTTCGCCACCTGCTTCTGCATCTCCGGCGTTTCCGATGAGTTCTTCCGGGCGCCGATGTCGTGCACCACTACTTTGGAAGCCACCAACTCGTCCACCACCGCCAGGTTCCCTTGGAACCACATCTGTTCGATGAACCGTCGGGCGGCGGCCTTGTTCCGCTCCTCCTCCTCACCGGCCCACGCCGGCACCCCGCACAGCAGCAGCAACAGAACAAGCGGCATGGCTGTATCGTATCGCGTCGCGCCGCCTGCATCCTCGCGCCCGCCGCGCTCATCCATATCTTCTTGGGAGAGCCTTGCTCACCCGATTGCTACACTCAAAATAAATGGCTTACGATCTGATCATCATCGGGAGCGGTCCCGGTGGCTACTCCGCGGCCGTCCGCGCCGGCCAGTACGGACTCAAGACCGCGATCATCGAAAAGGACGCGAAGCTCGGCGGCACCTGCCTCCACGTCGGCTGCATCCCCACCAAGGCCCTGCTCCACACAGCCGAGGTCTGGGAGTACGTGAAGCACTCCGAGCAGGAGGGCATCACGCTTTCGAATCCCTCGCTCGACCTGCTCAAGGTCAACGCCCGCAAGAACGGCATCGTCAACAAGCATGCCAAGGGTGTCGAGGGCCTCATGAAGAAGAACAAGGCCGAAGTCATCAAGGGCCATGCGCGCCTGCTCGGTAAGGGCAAGGTGGAGGTCTCTGCCGCCGATGGCTCGAAGAAGACCATCGAAGCGAAGGCGGTGATCTTCGCCACCGGCTCGGAAGCCCGCATGCTGCCGGGCCTGGCCCCCGACCCCAAACGCATCGTCACCAATATCGAGATCCTCAACCTCACCGAAGTCCCGAAGAAGCTCGGCATTATCGGTTCCGGCGCGGTGGGCGTTGAGTTCGCTTCCATCTACAAGCGGTTCGGCTCCGACGTCACCGTCTTCGAGATGCTGCCCCGCCTGGTTCCGGTGGAGGACGAGGAAGTCTCCAAGGAACTCGAAAAGAGCTTTAAGAAGCAGGGCATCCGCTGCGAAACCGGCGCCAAGGTGGAGAACATCGTGAAGGGCGAGAACAGCGTCACGTTCTCCGCCACGCTCGCCTCCGGCAAGCAGGAGCAGTTCGAAGCCGATACCTTGCTGGTCGCCGTGGGCCGCAAGCCGAACACGGAAAGAGTGGGCCTGGAGAACACGGCCATCAAGACCGATCGCGGCTTCATCCCGGTGGACGAAGCGCAGCGCACGGCCGAACCCGGCGTCTACGCCATCGGCGACATCGTGGCCGGTTTCCCGCAGCTCGCCCATGTCGCCACCGCGCAGGGCCTGGTGGCCGTGGCGCACATCGCCGGCAAGCCCTACACGCCGATCCGGCGCAACCGCATTCCCGGAGCCACCTACACGGAGCCCGGGATCGGCAGCGTCGGCCTCACGGAAGCGCAGGCGCGCGCGCAGGGCTACAACGTCAAGGTCGGCAAATTCCCGTTTCTCGCCAACAGCAAGGCTTCCATCGTGGGCAACCACGATGGCTTCGTAAAGGTGGTGGCCGACACGAAGTACGGCGAAATCCTCGGCGTGCACATCATCGGCTACAACGGCTACGAACTGATCGCCGAGTGCGTCGCGGCGATGGAAGCGGAGGCCACCGTCGAAACCCTGATGTCCACCATTCACGCCCATCCGACGCTCTATGAAGCCGTCGGCGAAGCCTTCAACTCCGTGTACGGGATGGCCATCAACTTCTAATGCGCACCTGCGAGTTCCGCGATCTCGGGCGGTTGGGATACGCCGAGGGCCTGGCGCTCCAGCGGCACTTCTCCGAGGCTCGCAAACAGGGCTCCGTCCCCGACCAGCTTCTGATCGTCGAGCATCCGCCGGTCCTCACGCTCGGCCGCAACGCCCACCTCGAAAACCTGCTGGCGGGCCCCGAGTTGCTCCGGCGGCGCGGCGTGGAAGTACACGAGACCAACCGCGGCGGCGACATCACGTATCATGGGCCGGGGCAAGTTGTGGGCTACCCGATCCTCGATCTGCGAGAATGGAAGCGCGACGTGGTGGCGTACGTTCGTGGTCTTGAGGATGTCCTGATCGGTTCCCTCGCCTCCTTCGGCCTGCACGCGGGACGCGTGGCTGGAGCCACCGGCGTCTGGGTTGAGGATCGCAAGATCGCCGCCATCGGCGTGCACATCAGCCGCTGGGTAACGTCGCATGGATTTGCGCTGAATGTCACAACCGATCTGAGTTACTTCAAGTTGATCGTGCCCTGCGGGCTCACCAAGCCGGTGACCTCGCTGGAGGCGGAAGGCGTTTCCGCCAGCCGCGCCGAGGTGGTCGCGGCGCTCGCCCGTGAATTCGAGCGGGTGTTCGAAGTCGAGATTACGGAAGCAGAACGGGAGAGAGTTTCATGACCGATGTCGTGATGCCCCAGATGGGCGAGAGTATTGTCGAAGGTACGCTGACGCGCTGGCTCAAGAAGCCCGGCGATACGGTGCAGCGCGATGAGCCGCTGTTTGAGATCTCCACCGACAAGGTGGATACCGAGATCCCTTCCCCGGCGGCCGGCGTTCTGGCTGAGGTCCTCGTGACGGAAGGCGCGACGGTCGCCATCAACACCGTCGTCGGCCGCATCTCCGACGGTTCGGGCGCAGCGGCGCCCGCTCCCGCCCCTGCTGCTGCCGCCCCCGCGCCGGAAGCGCCCGCCCCG